>DATEDZ010000190.1:0-27894 GCA_035281385.1 Polyangiaceae bacterium | reverse complement strand
TCCAAATCGGCGGAGCCGCCGCGTAGAGGGGAGGCTCAAGAAGCTTTGCTTCTTGAGGGGAGGAGGCGCGTGCCTCCTCCCTGAGAACCAGAAACCTAGGAGGCTTGGTTTGAAAAACACCAGCCTCCTAGCCTCGAGTTGGGCGATTTCACCTCGGGAATAGTAGGGCTCTTGCGAGTATCTACGTGGTCGCATGAGCGAGCAGACCACTCGAAATGTCCGGCGGCTCATGCATGCCCGAGCGCAGCAGGCGCCCGTCCCGCCGGTTTTCTCGTGGCTCGCGGCTTCCCTGGCGATCGTGATCTTTCCTTCCAAGACCGCTCAACTCGAGCCTAGCGGCGCCGCCTACGACGGCGACGCGGACGGCGCTCGCCGACGCTCGGTAGGGCGGACCCGTCATTGCCGCCGTCGCGGTCCCCGGCGTCGAAAGCGCCCTCGGCGGCGTCGCCGAGGGCGGCGCGGTAGATATCGACGACTTCCATCGCCACCGGGTAGAGCGGGGTACGTGAGAAGCGGCCACCACGCCCGGACTCCAGGCGGGGCATGAGCGCGATGATCCGGCGGATCGACTCCGCGATCCGCCGCGGGACGTTCAGCCGATCGACCACGCCTTCCAGGAATTCGTGAGCCATCTCGACACGATCCCGCGCGCCGTCACAAGCCTCGCGCAGCGGCTCGGCCAAGAGCACCGTCCACAGCACCACGTCGTCGAGCGGCCCGCCCTCCAGCGTGCGTCGATCGACCTCCTGGAGCAGCTGCCAGACCCGGTCGTCATCGTCCTCGCGATCGGCCAGAAAGGTCGAGAGCTCGGGCAGCAGCACGTCCAGCACCCCGGTCTCCCAGCACAGAAATAGCGCGCGGTGCGCCGCACCCTCGCGCATCAGCCTCAGAATCTCTTCGAAAAGGCGCGGTTTGGCCGCACGGGCCAGCGCTTTGCGAGCTTCGATGATGGCGTCGTACGTCTCGGGCGTGATGCCCAGGTCGAGCTTCGCGCTGAATTTGATGGCACGCAGAATGCGCACCGGATCCTCCAGGAAGCGCACCAGGGGCTTGCCGATGGTGTGGACGGCGCGGCGCTCGATGTCGGGCATGCCGGCAACCCAGTCCAGCACCTCACCGCGTTCGATGTCGTAAAACAGGGCGTTGATGGTGAAGTCGCGGCGCCGGGCATCCTGGTGCGCCTCACCGAAGACGTTGTCGTTCCGAATCAACAGGTCCTCGGAGCCGCGATCTTCTTCAGCGTCGGGAGCGCGCCGGAAGGTGGCGGTCTCGATCACCTTGCCGCCGCCGAACAGCACGTGCACCAGCCGAAAGCGCCGGCCGATCACGCGTGAGTTGCGGAACAGCCGCCGCACGTCATCCGGCCGCGCGCTGGTGCACACGTCGAAGTCCTTGGGCCGGCGATCGAGCAGCAGATCGCGCACGCAACCACCGACCAGGTAGGCCTCGTAGCCGTGGCGCACCAGGCGCCGCACCACCTTGGCCGCATCCGGATCGATCGCGTCCTCGTCCAGGCGCCGGGGATAGACGACCGGCCGCGGACGGCCGTCGTCGGGCGGAGCCGAGTCGGGCGCCGACGAGCTCTCGTCGAGGTCCTCGACTTGGTAGCGGATCTCTTCGAGCTCCTGGTCTTCGGCGTCAGCGGGCTCCCCCAAAGCCGCGAGCTCTTCGGAGTCATCGTCGCCGTCACGAGGACTTGCTCCGAACTTCTCGGGACTACCAGAAACCATGGCGCTTACTCAGCCGACCCCGCCGTATACCAAAAACGGGCTCTGCCGGCAGGTTCGCGGCTTTTGTGGGGCGATTAGGGGGGCCTTGTCCCCCGACTGCGCGCGGCGCGCAGGTCGGACTTTACCCCGGACAAACGGCTGAGCGCCGTGCAGACCACCGGATCCCGACACGGGCCGGGCGGACCCTTGCTGCGCGGCCACGCCGGACCGACTCGGGCGCGGCGGTCCCGGACGTCGGGACCGTCGAACGTGATGGGCTGGCGCGTGATCTGCGACTCGCGCTCGAGCGCCGGCGCGAGCTGAAGCGCAATGTCGGGGGTCAGCCCGATCTGCTGCAGCGGCTTACCGCTCGGCATCACGAACTGCAGCGTGGTCAGGCGCAGCACACCCGACGAGGCGACGTCGTCGAAGTACTCCTGCACGCAGCCCTTGCCGAACGTGCGCGCGCCGATCACCACGCCTCGACCGTAAGCCTGCAGGCCTCCGGCCAACATCTCGGCCGCGCTCGCGGTGTCGCCGTCCACCAGCGCCGCAACCGGGCCGCCATATCGAGTCACGGGGTGCGGCGCCTGCAGCACCTCACTGACCGCGCCGCGGCGAATCAGGGGAAACAGCGGGGCGTCGGGCAGCATCAAGCCGAGCGCTTCGACCGCCGCGTCGAGCGAGCCACCCCCGTTGCCTCGCAAGTCGAGCAGCACCGCACTGGCGGTGACCGCGTCGTACCCGAGCACGTGCGCCAAATCCTCGCCCAGCCAGTCGCCGACGTCGGGGATCACGACGCGCAGCACCGTCTGCCCCGCTCCATAGTCGATGCGTTCCAGCTCGAGCTCGGTTTCGGGAGGCGGCGGCGTGACGCTCACGCTCAGCGTGAGCAGCGATCCGCTACCCTGACGCAGCACGCGCAGCTCGAACGTTCTGTCTTCCGCGCTGCGCGCCGCCTGCTCGATCTGATCGAGGCTGGCGCCGGCCAGCGAAAGCCCGTTGATCGACAGCACCAGATCATCCAGCTGAAGTGGTGGCGCCGGATCGTCGACGATGCGCGCGCCGAGCGGCGTACGCGACATGTCGGCCCAAAGCGGCGAGCCACCGTCGAGCGTCGTGTCCCCCGCATAGAGCGCCCATTCCTCCTCGAGCGGCGCGAAATCAGCGTGAGGATCGACCAGCGGGACATAGGCTCGGAGCGCCGCCAAGGTGACGATGCCGGTCAAGTCCCGCCTGCCGCCCGGCAAGTAGCGGGCGCGAGCGTCCAGCGCCAGCGCGGCCTCCTCCGGGAAGCGCGCCACGAAAGCGCCGAGCCGGGTCCCTAGCTCTCGCGCCAGCTCTTGTGCGGGCCTGGTGACCGGATCGTCCTGGAAGATGGGATCCGCTGCGAGCCGGAACACCTGCGCGTCGCTCGGCACGGCGCCGGTCCGCGCAGCGTCGAACGCGGCATCGTAGATGGTGGCAAGCCGCCCGAGCCAGCTCTCGAGCGCGCCCGCTACTTCATCGGCCACGGCGCAACCCGGCGTCCTTTCGTGTAGCGCACCCAACATGTCGGATGCAGTGGCGGAGAGCTCGCTTTGCAGAGGGCTGTCGGGCGCTGCCGACCACAGGCCGTGCGGATCCAGTAGCGCGGCCCACACCTGGCTCAGCTCGGTGGGCAAGGGCACGATGGCCGGAGCTGCCAGCTCGCGCCGCAAGAAGGCGGTGACCCGTTGGGCATCCTCGCAGCTGATGCCAGGGGGCGCACCGCTCGGCAGCGCGAGCGCGCGCGGCTCCAAAGCGTCGCCCACCGGCGGCACGGGCGCCTCCGAGATCCCTGGCAGCGGCGCGGGCTCGCTCGGCTCGATCTCGAGCTCGGCAGCCCCCAGCGCAAGCAATCCCAAGACCCCTAAACCCGCGCCGAGCCGAATGGCCGAGCGCGCGGGCCGGGTGGAGCGGGCACCGCGTAAGTCCACCTGCACTTGATGCCCGAGGCCCCACGCCGCTGCAAGCGCGGGCGGCAAAGGTTCGAGTATCTTACGCGACGTGTCGCTGTTCGCCCTGGTCGTGCTCGGCTGCCGTGTCCAAGGCGGGCAGCTGTCGGCGGCGGCGCTACGGCGCGTCGAACGGGCAGCGCGCGCCTTCCACGAGCACGGGGCCGACGTGGTGATCGCGAGCGGCGGCAAGCGCTGGCAGGGTGAGAGGGAGGCTGATGTTTTCGCGCGCGGGCTGGCCGAGCGCGGGGTGCCGAGCGAGCGGCTGCTTTCGGAGCGTGAGTCGCTGACCACACGCGGTAACGCGCAAGGCGTGAGGCGGCTGATGCGCGAACGCGCGGTCACACGCATCGGTCTGGTCACCTGCGATTGGCACATGCCGCGTGCCCTGCAGATCTTTCGAAGGCTCGGGCTGGATCCGATCGCGGTACCAGCTGCTTCTCCCGCGCGACCGCTGCACGTGGTGTCGGCGCGCTGGCTGCGCGAGCGTGCCAGCCTCGCCGTCGACTTGGCGCTCACGCCCTGGTGGTCGCGCTCATGAGCGTCCGGATGCTCGGTGCCTGGCGACTGCCGGTGCTGGTCGCGCTCGGCCTGGCGCTGGACGGCTGCGGCAAGTCCGGTCCGGAGGCGGGGCGCACGTCGCCGAATGGCTCGGCACCGCTTCGGTCCGCGGCGCCGGTGGCCATGAGCCTTCTCGGCGCGGAGCTGCGGCGGGACGCGAAGCTCGTGACCGAGGACGATCTGCGCGCCGGAGGCGCCGTTCGGCGCGAGGCGGCGGTGCGCACGCTGGCGCGGATCCAGGACGAGAGCTCCTTCGAGGCGCTGGCCAAGGCGCTGAGCGACGAGGAGC
This sequence comes from Polyangiaceae bacterium, assembly GCA_035281385.1. Taxonomy (GTDB): domain Bacteria; phylum Myxococcota_A; class Polyangia; order Polyangiales; family Polyangiaceae; genus PMG-095. The sequence continues at coordinate 23,359 of DATEDZ010000190.1, read as the reverse complement.
CGAACGTGATGGGCTGGGCCGCGTTCGGCATCGGACAAATGTGCCGCGCGCGCGAGCCAGAGGCCGTAAGGCGTTTGGTGCTGCGCGCCACGACCTTGATGACCGAAGCCGCTGCCCCTACGCGTAGCCAGGCCCTTTCGGCCCTCGCGCTCGCGCTGGGCCGCTGCGGCAGTGACGACGCGGAGCGCAGCCTGCGCGCGTGGCTACGCCAACCGGCGGAGCTCTCGCAGGCGGCGGCTTGGGGACTTGCGCAACTGGCGCGCAAGCGCAAGCGACTCGACGACAGCACGATCGCGGCGCTGCTCGACGCGGCCGCCAAGCAGCCGAGTGGCGCCTACCTGCATCCGCTCGAGAGCCTGGCCAGCCTCGGCAGCGCGGCCCGCGAGCGCCTGCTCGAAGTGGCGCGGCCGCTACTCGATCAGCCCGGCCCGGCTCGAGCATTTGCGGTGCGGGCGCTGGGCAAGGCAGGCGCCGACGCGGCCGTCCCGCTGCGCGGTGTCATCGAAGGCCCGGGTTCGAACGACGCCGAGCGCGCCGATGCAGTGCGGGCGCTGGCAGCGCTCGGAGCGGCGGGCCAGACGCAGCTCGCAAGCGCGCTTTCGAATCGCGCACGCTCGCTGATCGACGACAAGGGCTGGCTTTCGAGCCAGCACGGCGTGGTGGTCACGCTGCTCGAGAGCCTGGAGCCGAAGAGCGCCGACCCGGGGCTGCTCGCCGAGCTGGCGCAATTGCCGCTCACGGGTGAGCCGGACAGTGTCGTTAGGCGCAAAGTGATGCTGCGCTGCCGGGCGGCGGCGCTTCTAGCGGGGCGAGCCAGTGCCAGTAAGGCGCTCGCAACCTGCGATCCTGCGCCACCCAGTCAACGCCGAGAAGGCTCGCTGGCGCTGCTGCGCGTGCTGGCTCGTGGTTCGCTCGCCAAAGGCAGGGGGGCGCGTTTTCGAGAGCTTGCCACGTCGAGCGATCGCGTGGTGCGCGAGGCGGCGCTCGAGCTACTGATGGCTCACGATGAAGTGCCGGACATCCCGGAGCTACTCGCCAGCGCGCTCGGCGCCAAGGAAGTGGGCGTACGCGCAACTGCAGCCAAGGTCTTGGCGCGCTATCCAGCGCGCGCGCAGCTGGCCGGCAAGGGCGCGTCGGTCGCGCATCCCCCCGCGGATCCGCGCGTCGTGCAGGCGCTCACGGCGCAGCTCTCTGGGGTCGCCAGCAGCAACAACATCGAGCTTTCCTCGCTGCTGCTCGATGCGGCTTCAGCGCTGGAGCTGCTCGGCGCGAAACCGGCGCTCGAGCAGGCCTGCGCCTCGAGCAATCCCACGCTGCGCCAGCACGCCGAGCGCGGTCTGGTCGCGTTGGGGGAGACGACGCGCCAGTGTGGCCACGTCGCGGGCACGGGGGACCTGGCCAGCTACCCCTCGGGCGACGTGCGGCTCGAGGTCGAGACCGATATCGGCGCGCTGGCGCTGACGCTCTCGGGCAGCACCAGCCCGCTGGCGAGCGCGCGCTTGGTCGAGCTGGCGCGCTCGGGCTTCTACGACGGCATGCTGGTTCACCGGGTCGTACCCGGCTTCGTGGTGCAATTCGGCGACCCCGACGGAGACGGCTTCGGCGGCCCGGACTTGCCGCCGCTGCGCTGTGAGCTCGGGCCGGAGCCTTTCGAGGTCGGCAGCGTCGGGATCGCGCTGGCAGGCCGCGACACCGGCTCGAGCCAGTTGTTCGTCGCGCTACGACGCGCGCCGCACCTCGATGGCGAGTACACACTGGTCGGGCATGCGGGACCGTTTGGGGCTCGGGCCCCAAACAAACACGAGACAGGCTGGGACCGGCTGGCGCCGGGCGATCGCATCGTGAAGGTGCGGGTGACCGAGGGCGGCTCGCCGCTCGAACGCGGTCAGAAGTAGGGATATAGTCCGCGCATGCTGCTGGCGGTCGATCTCGGTAACACCAACGTGGTGATGGGTCTGTACGAGCACGAGAAGCTCGTACAGACCTTCCGCGTCGCGACCGTGCGCTCACGCACCGAAGACGAGTACGCGGTGCTTCTCCAGCAGCTTTTGTCGCTGCGCCAGCTCACGTCGCGCGCGGTGAGCGCGGCCATTCTCGCCAGTGTGGTGCCGCAATTGACCGACGTGATGGTGTCGGCGATCCGCCAGGCGCTGGGGCGTGAGCCGCTGATCGTCGGTCCAGGGCTCAAGACCGGCATGCCGGTGCTGTACGACAATCCGCACGACGTGGGCGCGGATCGCGTGGTCGACGCCATCGCGGCCTATGCGCGCTACCAGTCAGCTGTCATCGTGGTCGACTTCGGCACCGCCACCACCTTCAACTGCGTATCGCCCAAAGGGGAGTACTTGGGCGGCGTGATCGTGCCGGGTGTAAAGGTCAGCTTGGAGGGATTGATGCAGAGCGCGGCCAAGCTGCGGCCAGTGGAGCTCACCGCGCCGCCACGCGTGCTCGGGCGCAACACCACCCACGCCCTGCAGTCCGGAGTGATCCACGGTTATGCGGCGATGGTCGATGGCCTGGTCGATCGTCTAGTCGAGGAGCTGGGCTTTCCGTGCCGCGTCATCGCGACCGGAGGTCTGTCGTCGCTGATCGGCAAACACGCCAAGCGCATCGAAGCGCTGGATCCCAATCTGACCCTGGAGGGGCTGCGGATCCTCTACGAGCGCAACTCCAAAGCGCGCGCCCCGTGAACCGGCGCGCCATCCTCAGCTCGCTCGGCGCGCTGCTGTTTTCGGCCTTCGCCGCGCTGACAGTGAGCCGGCTGGTCGCAAAACGCCCGACGCGCGCCAGGACCGGGCCGCTGCGCGTGGTGTCGCTGTCGCCGGCCCTGACCGAGACCTTGCTGGCGCTCGGTAGCGGCTCCGCGCTGGTCGGTATCAGTGACTTCTGCGAAATGCCGCCCAGCATGAAGCTGCCGCGAGTCGGCACGGCGCTCACCCCGAGCTACGAGGCGATCGCGGCGCTCGAGCCTGCACTCATCCTCAGCGACGGCAGCGTCGGCTCCAAGGGCCGAGCGCTCGGCGAGCTGGCTCCGACCGAGATCCTGCCCTGGCTGACTTTGAGCGAAGTGGTGAAGAGCACGCGCCGCCTGGGTGAGCTCGTCGGCAAGCAAACAGCCGCCGGCGCGCTCGCAAGCGAGCTCCAAGCTCGGCTCGTAAAGCAACCGCCCCCGAATGCGCCGCGCGTGCTCTTGCTGCTCTCCTACGATCCGGCCAGGCCTCACGAGATCTGGTTCATCAAGCGCAATTCGTTGCACGGCGCCGCGCTCGCCGCCGCTGGCGCGAAGAACGCGGTGGATCGCGACATACCGGGCCTGCCCAAGCTCGGCGTCGAAGAATTGGTGGCGCTCGATCCGGATCGCGTCGTCATCATTCCGCCACCGGGCTCGAGCCCCGAGCGCCAGCGCGAGATGGTCAGCGCCTTCGCCGAGAACATTCCGGTACGAGCCGCCCGAGAGGGCCGTGTCGCAACGATACACGCCGCCCAATCGGTGGGACCCAGCATTTTGGAGCTGGTCGATGTGCTCGAGCAGGCTCTGGTATCGGGCGCTCGCCAGGAGTAGACCTCGGAGTACCGCATGCGCTTCGCGTTGATCTCCGACGTGCATTTCGGGCCGCCGGCAAGCCATCAGGGCAAGCTGCGCAAGCTCACCCACCAGTCCGAGGCGCTGGTCGAAGCCTTCATCAATCGTATGCGGCAGGAGCTCCAGCCGGATTTGGTGATCAACCTAGGGGACGTGCTGGAGGACGAGGCGGCCGAGCCGGATCGCGAGCGCTACGCGCGCTTCGTAGAGCTGCTCGCGCAGATCGGTAAGCCGGTGCTGCACGTGGCCGGCAATCACGACACCATCAATCTGACGCCGGAAGAGCTGTGCAGCATGTGGGGCAACAGCGCTTCGACGGTCTACTCGCAAGATCATCAGGGCATCCATTTCGCGGTGCTCCGAACCATCGAGCACCGCGGCGAGCGCATCGAGCTGCCCGGGGAGCAGATTCGCTGGCTCGAGCGAGATTTGGCAGCGACCCAGTTGCCCAGCATCGTGCTCATGCATCATCCGGCGAGTGAGATGCGGCTCGAAGGCAATCGTTGGTTCGAAAAGCGCCCCAACTTGTGTCGCGTGGTCGAGCGCCGCGCGCTGCGCCAGGTCATCGAGCGGAGCGGCAAGGTGCTGGCCGTCTTCAACGGCCACGTGCACTGGAACCACCTCGATGTCATCACCGGTATCCCTTACATCACCTTGCAAAGCCTGATCGAAAACCTCGACGACGACGTACCCGGGCGGGCCGCCGCCGCCTACGCGGTCTGCGATCTCGACGACCACCGCCTCGTCATCACCGTCTACGGCGCCGAAATGCTACGCTACCAGCTCGAACGGCCTTAGGCTAGTTCGCGGTCTTGGAAGGAAAGATCACGATCGTCAGGGAAACCGCGAGCCACGAGAAAAACCGGCGGGACGGGCGCCTGCTGCGCTTGGGTATGCATGAGCCGCCGGACATTTCGAGTGGTCTGCTCGCGCTCACGGACGTAACTCCGCGCGACCTCCTCGCTCGGCCGAAGGCGAGCATCACATCACGATCACCTGCTGTGCGCCGTCCGGCTTTACCCGGTTCCGCGACGGCAGCCTTCTGCGAGGTGGGCTGCGAGGCGGCAGCCCCAAATTCACTTCGTGTAGCAATTCAGCCTAGCTCTCCCGTCTCTCACGTGGCGTTGCGCGACGCGGCGGCTGGTCGGAGGCGTGCCCACACGGCCAGAAATGAGCTAATTTCCCAGCCTTCACGCGCTGGGTGGACGGTAAAGCCTACTCGGTACGGCGCTTGCTCTCAATAAGGTGCCGCGGTGTCTCCGCGACGCTCGAAAGGAGACTCCCATGAAAACCTCGATTGCCCTTGTGCTGTGTGCAGCGGGCGCTCTCGCTTGTGCGCGCAGCAGCCGTCCCCCGACCCAGCCCAGCGGCTGGAATGCTCCGAGCACCACGGGTCGCGTCGAGACCGCTCAGGTGAGTGAGTCGGCGCCACTTCAGGGCGGTATTCCCACGAATACGCCGCCGGTGGCGCCGCCGGCTCCGCCCGTCGCGCCGCCGCCCGACCAAACGCCGCTCACGCCCGCGTCGGGCGTCGGGTCACCGCGCACCACCTCCGCGCAACTCGTGCCCTCCACCGAGGCCTCGGGCGATAGAGCCGACAATGCTCAAGACCAGGAATCGATCCGAGAGATTCGCAGCGCGCTGGCGTCCGACAGGACGCTCGCGCCGATCGCTTCGCAGGTGACCATCGTCGCCAAGAAAGGTCGCGTCTGGCTGCGCGGTCAAGTCAGCACTTCCGCTCAGCGTACCGGCATCGAGAGGGCCACCCGCCAAGCCGCCGGCGTGTTCAGCGTGAACAACGAGCTTACCGTGATGGAGTGACGCGCAGCAAAGTCGACCCGTGCAAACGTCGCGGGCGCCATTAGCCGCGGCGGCGGCGGCGAACATTTCGATGGCGTTCGGGTGACGGTGGGTGGCCCGCTTGCTGCATTGCCGCCGGGCGCGTTGCGCCTGGCGCGCGCGCTGGGTCGAAAAACATCGAGGAGGCTGAAATGATTCATCGCTCAAGGTTGCTAGCACCGACGATCGTGTTGGCGCTGTTTAGCTCCGGTGTCGCTGCGTGCAGCGGGGCAGATGTTCCCGCGCAAGAGCAGAGCAGCGAGGAAGCAGGCAGCATAGACCAGGAGCTGCTCGGACCAGGTTGGCTGTGCGGCGGGCCGCGCGATCGGCAGTGTGCAGCCAATCGGTTCTGCGCGTCGCTACCGGGTCGCTGTCCGGATGCGCGCCATTTCGGGATTTGCGTGCGGCGACCCGCAGTATGCACCAAGGAATTTCGGCCGGTGTGCGGCTGCGACGGCGTGACGTACGGCAATGCTTGCGAGGCGGCAGCAGCGGGCGTCAGCGTGGATCATCGGGGCGAATGCGAGCGCGGCGGCGAATTCTGCGGCGGCATCGCCGGTTTCCCGTGCCCCGCCGGCGAGACGTGCATCGACGATCCGAGCGACGACTGCGATCCGGAGATGGGAGGCGCGGATTGCGGCGGCGTCTGCGTGGAGACGTGCGGCACGGCGACGTGCGGCATCGGCCTCGAATGCTGTAATCCGGTGATGGCCATCTGCACCCCGCCCGGAGGCATCTGCATCCAATAGAGCAATAGCTCGATCGCAGCAAAAAACTCGGAAGTACGCGGAAGGCAAGCGCCAAGGGCGTGCTTGGGCGCGCTCCTGGCGCCGGCGATGGCGTGGCTGCCTGCTTTCGGGGCTTCGGAGCGGGCGGCCGGTGTGCGCCCTCGCGATCGGACCATTAGGTAATATCAGCCGATAGAGCGGCTCATCCCGCTAAAAAATGGGCCTTCGTGATGCGGCGAGAACGCTGAGCTGGGCCGCTCATGCACTTCGAATTGGTGACGAAAGCCGCGCAATACCCGGCTCTTTCTAGCAAATTATTGACTAATATTAGCTGATATCCAGTGCTCCATTACCCCGGTCCCGCAGGGTGATTTGGTTTGACCGAGCTCACGCCAGCCCGCATAAACGCGGAGCGCGGAGCCGACCAAGGGTTCGCCACAGAGTATGAACGTCATTGGCTGAACCTGATCTGAAGTACTACGCTCCACTGGGCGACGCCTCGGCGTTGTCGAAGAACGAGCGCGGCATCGTCCTCAGCGCCGGTGAGGAGAAGTTTCGCGTCGACGTGATTCGGGCGGATGTGCTGAAGCTTGCCATCTCTCAAGCCGGCCGCTTCGACGAGCAGCCCACGTTCGCGGTCGTGGCAACACCGACCGATGCGCCCAAGTTCGAGGTCGAGGACAGCGCCGAGACCATCACGCTCCGCACCAGCGCCCTGCGCCTGGTCATCACCAAGCGCGCCTTTGGCCTAGCCGCGTACCGCAATGACGGCAGCGTGATCTTCGAAGACGAGAAGGACGAGCACGGTCAGAGCCGCGGCTACCTGCAGCTGAACGACTCGTTCATGGTCAGCCGCGTGATGGGCCTACACGATCCAGTGTACGGCCTGGGCCAGAAGACCGGCTCGAGCAACCGCCGCGGCCGCAAGCTGGTGCTATGGAACACCGACATCCTGGCGCCCGAGGTGCTCAAGCAGCAGCGCGTGTTCGAAGCCGATGTCACGCTACTCGGTAAGGATCCCAAGTTCGATCCTTATTACACGTCGATACCGCTGTTCTATCACGCGCGTCTCGCGGCCGACGGCGATGCCAAGATCGCGGCGTTCTTCATCGACAACGGCTACAAAGCCAACTTCGATTTCAGCGAGAAGGATCGCTATCGCTACCGGTTCCACGGTGGACACTACACGGAGTACGTGTTTGCAGGGCCGGAGCTGCGCAGCATCTTGGAGGCGTACTCGGCGCTGACCGGGCGCATGCAGCCGCCGCCGCTGTGGTCGCTCGGCCACCACCAATGCCGCTGGAAGGATTACTCGCAGGACGAGTTTCTCGGCATCGGACGCGAATACCGCAAGCGCAACCTGCCGTGCGACTCACTGTGGCTCGATATCGGCTACATGGAGGGCTACCGGGTTTACACCTGGCACAAGGACCGCTTCCACGACGTGCCCATGATGATGCAGGCCGCCGAAGACGAAGGCTTCAAGGTCGTCACCATCGTGGATCCGGGCGTCAAGCTCGATCCGGGCTACTCGGTCTTCGAAGAAGGGCGTTCCAAGGGCGTGTTTTGCAAGACCGAGGCCGGTAAGCTCTATGTGGGCCAGGTCTGGCCGGGCCGCACCGTGTTCCCGGATTTCACGCTCGAAAAGACGCGCAGCTTCTGGGCGGACCTGACCGCCAAGCACCTGGCTCAGGGCATCGACGGCATCTGGAACGACATGAACGAGCCCGCGACCGGGGACGTCGAGCCGTTCAGCATGCGCTTCGATCGTGACGGCCAGAACTACTCACACGAGCGCTTTCACAATCAGTACGGTTTGCTGATGGCCATGTCGACGGTCGAGGGCTTCCGGCGCTTCGACCCTCAGGCGCGACCCTTCATCCTGAGCCGCGCAGGCTTCGCCGGCATTCAGCGCGTCGCCGCGCAGTGGCTCGGCGACAACTACTCGGATTGGGAGCACCTGGCCATGAGCCTACCCATGGCCACCGGCCTGGGCATTTCCGGTCAGCCCTTCATCGGCGCGGATATTCCCGGCTTCGCCGGCACGCCGAATCCGGAGCTGGCCGTGCGCTGGTTCCAGTACGGTACGCTCACGCCGTTTTCGCGCTGCCACGCCATCATGGGTGAACCGGATCAGTACCCGTGGTCGTTCGGCGCGGCGGTCGAAAAGACGGTGCGCGCATCGCTCGAGCTTCGTTACAAGCTCTTGCCCTACCTGTATTCGAAATTTTGGGAATCACACGAGACCGGCGCGCCGATCCAGCGCCCGCTGCTGTTCGACTTCCAGCACGATGCGGCGGCGCGCGAAACCGACGATGCCTACCTGCTCGGCGACGCGCTCTTGGTCGCGCCGGTGCTGCAGCCGGGCGTGGTCGCGCGCAGCGTCTACCTGCCGCGGGGCACCTGGTACGACTGGCACACCGGACGAGCGCACGCCGGCGAGCGCCACATCACCGCCCAGGCGCCGCTCGAGCGCATCCCGCTGTTCGCGCGCGGTGGTTCGGTGATCGCCTGCCATTCCAAGACCCTGCGCTCGACCGGCGAGCACCAGCAGCCGGAGCTCGAGCTACACCTGTTCGTGCCCGACGAAGACGGAGAGTTCCGTTCGACCCTGCACGAGGACGACGGCCAGACCAAGGCGCACGAAAAAGGTGCCTACCTTCGCACCACGCTTACCACCATCCGCAAGGGTAGCGAGCTGCGTTTGCGCGCCACGGTCACAGGTCAGGGCTATCCTCAGCATCAACGCAAGACTTTCACGCTGATCCTGCACGGATCAGTCGAAGAGATCGAGATCAACGGACACAAACGGCAGGTCACGCAGGGTCGGGCGAAGCTCGATAACCGCGGTGAGGCCTTCGACTTGCTCGCCAAGCTCGGCACTTGACGGATGTTGGGGCGCGCCGTGCGCCGCTTGCTTGGCGACCAAGAACTCAGACCCGTGACAGCTCAGTAACTCGATAAACTCTCTCAAGTCTTGTTGCAGCTTCACCCGTTGACTCCCGGTGTGCGGCCACCAAACTCAGCAGCACGTCCAAGCGCTTTTCCGCGGTGAGCGACGCGTAGTAGGCATCATCTGCGCGATCCGCCTCATCGAAGCTATTGAACACCTGCAGTTCCCTCTGGCTCACGCTATGGATTCTAGCACACGCTGGGCCCCCTCGCGCCTCGGACCCGTCGTGCCAAGCTGGCACGGCACGGTATGCCTACCAATTGGAAAACGCGCGGTGAGGCTTCGGGTGCCGCGGAGCCCTTGCTTGGTGCTAGTGGCATTGCTTTTAAGCAGCACGGCCAGCGCCAATGGGCCGGTTTCCGCGCGCGTAGCGGCTGCTCGAGGATGCGAGTGATCCGGCGCGGCTGGATGCGCCCAATGGTTACACCACCCGTTTTTCTGCCGGTCGTTGCGGGACTCGCGACTTTGAGGCATAGCGTCGTCGTGGCGACCGTCGAGATCACCAAGCACCTTTGGGAGTTCTTGCCCGCGCTTCGGAACAAGACGCTGACGGTGGAGGCTGCGACGGTAGCCGATGTGGTGCGGGAGGTGGAGCGGGTAGCGCCGGGTTTCACTTATTACATTTGTGACGAGCGCGGCTGCCTGCGCACGCATGTCAACATTTTCGTGGGTGACGAGCGCATTTGGGACCGAACGCGCCTCAGCGATCCGGTGCCTGACGGTGCACACGTGCTGATCATGCAGGCGCTGAGCGGCGGTTAGCGCCTTGGCTTGCAGCGCGAGCCGCGCCGAGTAATGACAGCGCCATGCGCGTCTTGATAGGCACTCGTAAGGGCAGCTTCTTCGTCGAGAAACACAACGGCAGCTGGCGACCGCGCCTTGCGGGACATCCCGGCGTGGGCGTGAACTTCGTCACGCGCGATCCGCATATCGGCACGCTGTGGGCCGCGCTCGGGCATGGGCATTGGGGCGCCAAGCTTTCGTGCTCCAGCGACGACGGTCAGAGCTGGAGTGACGCGACCCAGATCAAGTACCCTGCCGGCGCGCGCTACCTCGCGCCTCCGGATCCGGATCCCAACGCCACTGAAGAAGATGCGAAGAAGGGCCCGACGCTGCGCGACGCCACGCTGCTCAAGCTATGGGTGATCGGGTTCGGCGCTCCCGGACAGATCCACGTCGGGACGATCCCGGGTGGGCTGTTCACGAGCAACGACGGCGGCCAGAGCTTCGAGCTCAACCTACCCCTGTGGAATCACGAATCGCGCGGCGGTGATCTGTTCGCAGGGCCTGGCAATGGCAAGACGCATTGGTTCGGCACGCCCGCCTCCGATGGTGAGTTCGCGCCCGGTATCCACTCCATCGCCGTGGACCCGCGGAGCCCGCAGCGTATGCTGGTCGCGATCTCGACCGCGGGAGTTCTCGAGACGCAGGACGGCGGCAAGACCTGGCAGGGGCGCAACCGCGGCATGCTCAACGACTACCTGCCCGATCCCGCCGCCGAGTGGGGCCACGACCCCCACTTCATCACCCATTGCGCCGCGCAGCCGGAGCACGTCTGGCAGCAGAACCACTCCGGCGTGTTCTACAGTGCCGACGGCGCGCAGAATTGGACCAAGGTGAGCAAGCCCGAGCACGGCGTGCACTTCGGCTTCCCGGTCGCGGTCGATCGTCAGGATGGCAAGACCGCGTGGCTCGTACCCGGCAAGTCCGACATGCAGCGCATGACCATCGACGGTAAGTTGTTCGTGGCCCGCACCCGCGACGGCGGCCAGACTTGGCAAGAGCTGCGCCAGGGCCTACCGCAAGAGTCGGCTTACGACGTCGTGTATCGACATGCGCTCGATAACAGCGGCCCATGCCTGGCGTTCGGCAGCACCACCGGCAACCTGTATCTGAGCGAGAACGAAGGCGACAGCTGGCGGGCGGTCGCGCACAACCTGCCGCCGATCTACAGCGTGCGTTTCGGCTGAGTCAAACGGGCTCCAGGCTACAGGCCTGGCGCGAGCGCACTGCTTCGTATCGTCACGGCCGGTGAAGTAGAGAGAGTCCTGCTCGGAGCACGGAGGACGCGGCGCAGAGCTGGATGCTCTTCACAGACGTTTCGTAGCGCTCGCAGACGTTTGCGTAGGAACCGGCACGTTGTCACCAGGTAGGTGGCGCGACCGGGGCGCTACTGTCGGTCAAATCCCACAGTCTCCGCCCGCACTGGGTCAGCTGGGCATCCGGCGGCAGCGCGCGTGAGTCTTTTCGCAGCGGACTGACTTCGCCGGAGCGAATGCGCCGACCATGATCGAGGACGACCTTCTGCCGAGACGTCGCGGCGTCCTCGCCGCCGGGCAGTCCGAGTCGAATGCGCTCCTTTTCTTGCCACAGCAAGTCGGCCAGTGCCTCCTTCTCCGTCATCTGCCCGGCCGAACCCAGCACCTTGCCACGAAGCGCTTCGACATCGAGTCGTGAGACGGTAGTCGTCTCGTTTTTGATGCTTCCGAGCGGCGCGTCCTTCGAGCATGAAGGTTCATTCACGCACCCCACCAGCGCCATCGCACCGGCAAACACTACGCGTTTGCAAAGCAAGTCAATCACTGATTTCTCGATCGGAGCCGACCGCCAGTACGCCTCAACGCATTGATGTATTGCCAGAATAATAGGCGAAATGGTGCAGGCGGCGGGTTTCTCCCGCGGGCACATGGTAGCCCTGTCGCCTGACGCACAGCTGCTGACTGGACGCGGAGCTACCGAGCCGGGCCATCATCTTCACGTCGCGACTCATATCAGACGCGAGCAGTGAACCCTCACAGTTGCCGCCATAGATGAAAAAATCGAGGTCCGCCATGTCGTCATAGTCGTCCTCGAAAAACATGCCGACTACCTTGAACTGGCCGATCCCCGCGGGTTCCGCGCCCGAGCCAAACATCACATGGTCCGATGTTTGACCGTCGCTGACGATGCCAGACCAAGTTTCCCAGCCATACGGGCCGCCTAACTCGGAATCGAACATTCTCGCCTGGAAGCGACCGCCACCCCATTTGCTATCAAAGCCGGTCGATTTGTAGGTCGAAGCGCTGTTCGCGCGATCGGTCATGGCCAGCATCACGGTGAGCAAACGACCTTCGATCGAGATCATCGTGTAGCCGTTCGTAAGAAACCAATCCTTGACCAGTACGGCAGCGCCCGCAATCTGCGGTTGAGCGGAGCTGGTGTTACACGCACCGCTGAGACCTACCCCATAGTTATCGTTGTGCGTGTAGTAGTACTTCACGCAACCCGGCACTACGGCGGAGATGAGGGAGAGCTCGCCCCCGTAGCTCGTCCCGTCTATGACAGGCGTGCCGCCGCCGCGCTCCGAGAAGCCTGAGATATTCCTAGTGCTCCAGGTTGAAGCTGATCCATCGGCCGCGGCACCCACGATGAACGCCGAGACGGACTCGCTGTTGCCGGTGACCTCACAGTTAGAGGAACCACCGTTATTGCCAGCAGATTGAAAGACCACCATGCCGTCGAATTGCGCTTCGTACACTGCATTTTGCGCGTCCTGGGCCACGATGCCGTCGCACGCCGACGAGCCCGCTCCAGGGTCCGCGGAGGAGCCGAAGACGTCGATCCCGAGCGCGATAGCCTCTTCGATCGCGCTCACGAACCCGATCGGCCCGTCGATGCTGAAGAGATAGATCTCCGGCTCTTCCGCGATACCCGTTCGCTCGAGTCGCTCGGTCGCAGTGAAGCCGGTGATCTGACCTTGCCGGATGCTGCCGCCGGCGATGCCCGCCACCTTCGTTCCATGAGCACCGCTTGGCGGCTCCCCACCGAGGGTGCAGCTGGTGCCGCAGTCATAGTACGCCTGGATGCGCGTGGCAGTGTTCGGTGAATCCAGAAAGCCGCGGTGGTTGACGTTGAAGCCCTCGAAGTCCACGAGGCCGAGGCGGATCGGTCGCCCGCCGACGACGTTCGAGTACTGCTGACCGTGATAGCCGTTGTCGTGATAGACGCCCATGTTCAAACCGGCGGATGCCTTCATGTCGACGCCGGTCCAGGTGATGTCTTGCGAACCCTCGTTCAGGGCCTCGATCCCGACCACGTCGGGATGAGCGCCGAGCGCGTCAATTGCCGATAGCGGCACGGTCGCGCTGATGCCGGAAACCAGCCAGTGTGCGCTCATGGAGATGGCGCCTTGCGCTTCGAGTAACTCCTTTACAGGTGCTTGGAGCTCTGCTGCTTCGGCCTTGCGCGCGGCAACTCGCTCGCTGCGTTTGGCTTCGGCGCGTTCCGCATCGGCCAGCGAAGCCATCGTGCTGGCTGTAGGACCGCGAAGAGACGTCTTGAGCTTCTTGCCAAGCCGTACGTAAATGTCGACCAACTTCGACTCGTCTTCCTGACGGAGCAGCTCGCGGAGGGACTTGCCAAGCTTGAATGCTTCTCGAGGCGGTGCCGGTGGCCGGAGCGGAGAGAGTGCCGCCGGCTTGGTTCCCCGCACATCGTGCCGCACGTAGCGCGTGGGCACTCGCTCAATGTACTTTGTGCGGATCTCGGTAATGCCGTCGTCCGAGCGCGCACCCTCCACATCGCTGTAGGCGTAGCCCTCTGCATCGAGCGAATCTGACGCTAGTAGCGCGTCGAGGTTCATGCCCGGCGGTCGCCTGTCGACAACTTTGGTATCGATGACTCGACCGTCCACTACCCGCTGAACGACGCCAGCGACCGCATTTTCAGGCAGATCTATCTGGCTCTCGTGCCCGACCAGAGCCTCACGCTTCGCCGCTGATTCAGCCGGCAAAACGTCCCCGCCTTCACCGGCGCACGCGGAACACAACGAAATAGTCCCAACCCAATAGCTTGCTTGAGTCCATCTCATGTGCGCTTGGGTACCGTGTGTACACGAAAGCGTCAATACTCGAGGCGCGTGCCTCCTCCCCCAGGACAGGGATCCTCCTAGTCGTCGTTCAGAATCGTTCCGAGCCCCTGGTTGTCGGCGATGCTCGCGCCCAGGGCATTCGAAAGGTTGATGTAGAAGGTCTCGTTGGCATTGCCTTCCGGAGGCTTGTCGCCATTGACCGTCACTTCGATGCTGGCGGTCGTCTCACCCGGATCGAACACGACGCTGCCGCTCGTGGCGATGTAGTCCGAGCCGCTCAGGGCGGTTCCGTTAGCGGTCGCAAAGCTCACGCTCGCCTGGCTGCCGCTGATCGATGACAGCGTCACCGTGAAGGTGAAGATCTTGGTGCCGGCGTCACCCTCCACCAGGCTGACGTCATCGATCGAGATGGTCGGCAGTCCGTCGTCGTTGGAGATGGTGCATTGACCCTGATCATCGGCGAGCGTCGCATTCTGGGGCGCCGAAAGCTGCACCAGGAAGGTCTCGGCAGCCTCAGCCAGCGAATCGCCGTTGATCGGTACGGTGATTTGAACGCTCGTCTGAGTGGCAGCAATCAGCGCCACGTCGGAAGTGGCCTCGTAGTCGTCCTGACCGAGCGCGGCGGACCCGCCCTCCTCCGCGCTGCCGTCGGCGGTCGCGTAGGAAACGCTGACCGGGAAGCCGCTGGCCGCGGACAGCGAGATCGTAAACGTCGCATTCTGGGTCCCGGCATTGCCCTCGGAGAACATGATGTCGTCGATGCTCAGTGTGGGCGCGGTGTCGTTGTCGGTGATCGTGCCGACGCCGTCCCCGTCGGCCACGAACGCGTTCACGGCACCTGAAAGCGTGACCAGCACGGTCTCGTCCGGCTCGTGCAGCGTGTCACCGTGGATGGTGATATCGACGCTCTGCGAGGTTTCGCCCACATCGAAGATCAACGTACCGCTGGCTGCCTCGTAATCCGAGGTGTCGAGCGCCGTGCCGTCGAACGTGCCATAGTTCACCGTGATCTGCTGCGCGCTCGGCGTGTCGAGTGTTACGGTCAGGCTCAGCGTCAACGTGCCCGCATTGCCCTCGGTCACGCTGTCATCGGCGATATTCAGACCCGGCAGAGTCGAGTCGTCCGTGATGATGGTCCCGACACCTTGGGGTTCGGTGATGATGCAGTTGGATGGGCTGTAGAGGTCGACCGTGAAAGCCTCGTTCGGCTCGTCCGTCACGTCTCCATTCACGGCGATGCTGATGGTCCTGACCGTCGTACCGGTAGGGAAGTTGAGGTTGCCGCTGCCCGCCGTGTAGTCCAGTCCCGTCGCGGTGTCGTGGCCCGTGGTCCAGGCCACCGACACGTCCTGGCCGCTCGCGGTCGAGAGCATCACGCTGAATACCGCGTTCGTGATGCCGAAGTCCCCCTCGGTGACCGCAACGTTGTCGATGGAGATCTCCGGCAGCGCGTCGTCGTTGTTGATCGTGCCGAGGCCCTGATTGTCGAGGATGGTGGCGTTGGTGGCGCCGCGCAAATCCAGATAGAAAGTCTCGCTGGCCTCGTTGAGCAAATCACCGCTGACGTCGATGGATACGACACCGGAGGTTTGACCAGCCGCGAGCGCGAGCGCACCAGTCGCGGCCGCGTAGTCGGCGCCCGCGTCCGCCGTGCCATCGCTGGTGTCGAAGTCGACCGTGATGTCGCGACCACTCGACTTGGAAAGGCTGACCACGAAGCTCGCGCTGCGCATGCCCGCGGCGCCTTCGGTCACGCTGGCGTTGCTCACCGAGATGGTCGGGGCGGTATCGTCGTTGGTGATGGTGCCCACGCCTTGCGGGTCCAAGACCGACGCACCCATGGCATTGATCAGCTCGATCGTGAAGGTCTCGTTGACCTCGTTCAGCGTGTCGGAATAGACCGTGACGCTGACTTGCTTGAAGATCTCGCCGATGGCGAATGTCACGGTGTCCGAAGCGGCGACGTAGTCGCGGCCGCCCGTCGCCGCCACGCCGCCCGCGATGGCGGTGCCGTCGATGGTGGCGTAGTCGACGCTCACCGCAGCCGTGGCAGCCTGCGACAGGCTAATCGTGAAGGTCAGCGTCACCGAGCCCGCATTGCCCTCGTTTAGCGTCGCGTTGCTGATGGATAGCGTCGGCCCCACCGGAGCCGGCAGGTCATTGTCCAGAATGGTCACGCTGCCGAAGGGAGCGTCCAGCTGCGAGTTGACAGGCTCGGATAGCTGGACCGCGAGCTCCTCGTCGGGCTCGTCCTGCACATCGCCCATCAGCACGATTTCGATCGTCTGGCTCGTTTCTCCGGGAGAGAAGATGGCGGTGCCCATGTTGGCCACGTAGTCCTGGCCTGCTTCGGCGGTGTCATCCAGGGTGGTCCAGTCGACCGTCGCAGGGCGCGCCGCCGGCGCCGACAAAGCGAGCGCCACCTGCAGCGTGGTGGTGCCACTGTCCAGCTCCGTCACGTTCGTCATGCGTTCGATCGATACGGTGGGCAGCTCATCGTCGTTGAGAATGAGCGCGCGTGCGTCACCATCTTCGATCTCGGCACCGGTCGGATTGGACAGCGCGACCGTGAAGGTTTCGTCCGCCTCGTTCAGCACGTCGGCATTGATCTCGACCGTGAAAGTCTGCTCCGTCTCACCTCGATCGAAGCGCAACGTCGCCGATGTTTCAACGTAGTCGCTGCGTCCGATGGTCGCGTCACCCACGGCGAACGCGGTACCGTTGTCGGTCCGGTAGGAGACGCGCACCGGCTCGTCGCTGGCGCGAGACAGACTGACCGTGAAAGTCAGCTCGGTGACGCCGGCATTGCCTTCTTCCATCTCGGCGTCGGCAATCGAAATCGTCACCAGCTCGGCGGGTGCACCGCCCGCACCGCCTTCACTGCCTTCACCGCCTTCACCACCGATTCCACCGCTGCCGCCACCGCCGTTTCCGCTGCAACCTGCCACGCCAAGCAGCGCCCCTACTAGAACCAGCCGAAGCCACGGTGCAAAAGCCATGATGAGTCGCCCCTTCGTGTGTGGGCCAAAAGGAAGTATTTATATGGCCGAAGCCCAGCGCGGCAAAGGAAAACGTGCGGGGCGCCCGTGTAGGTAGATGGTGGGCGCCTACTTCCGTATGACGCTCGAGGACTCGGCGTTATTCTGTCAGGGCCATGAGAGCGCTCGGTTGGGCGGTAAGATGGGCCGAGGCCGCGCCTTGCTGATCATCCGTGACGTTCGCAAAGCCTTCGGACCGACCCAAGCGCTCGGTGGCGTGAGCCTGAGCGCCGACGCGGGCGAGGTGCACGCGCTGATCGGTGAGAACGGGGCCGGCAAGAGCACGCTGATGAACGTGCTGGCCGGCGTGATGAAGCCGGACTCGGGCGAGCTCTTGCTCGAGGGCAAGCCGTATCGCCCGTCGGGGCCGGTGGAAGCGCGCAAGGCCGGCGTAGCCATGGTGCATCAGGAGCTGTCGCTCTGCCCGCACCTCACCGTGGCGGAAAACATCGCGCTCGGTAACGAGCCAAGCCGCTTCGGCATCGTGCAAGGCAAAAAGCTGCGCGCCTTCGCTCAAGCCGCGCTCGCTCAGGTGGCCGATCCTTCATACCGCGCACTGCGCCCTGAAACGCGCGTCTCGCTACTGTCAGCCGCGCAGCAGCAATTGGTGGAAATAGCTCGGGCAGTCTCGGTCTCGAGCTGCCGCGTGCTGATTTTGGACGAGCCCACCAGCAGCCTGGCGCGTGAGGACGTGGAGCGGCTGTTCGGCGTGATCCGCACGCTGCGCGGCCAGGGCTTGACCATCATTTACATCTCGCACTTCCTGGAGGAAGTGGAGCGCATCGCAGGCGCATTCACCGTGATCCGCGACGGCAAGACGGTCGGTTCCGGCCTGATGAGCGGCGTCAAGCGCAGCGAGATCGTGAGCATGATGGCGGGCCGCGAGGTCGAGCAGCTCTTCCCGCGCCGCGCGCGCAAGAGCGGCGCGGTGGTGATCTCGCTCGAGAGCCTGGCCGGCGTGGAAAAGCCCAGCGCCGCGAGCCTCGAGCTGCGGCAGGGTGAGGTGCTGGGCATTGCGGGCCTGATCGGCGCGGGACGCACCGAGCTGCTGCGAGCTGTCTACGGCCTCGACGCGGTGCGGAGCGGCCGCATCAAGGTGCTAGGCGTCGAGGGTCCGGCCTCACCGGCGCGGCGCTGGGCGCAGGGTGTCGGGATGGTGAGTGAGGACCGCAAGCAGGAGGGCCTCGCGACTGGCCTCTCGATCGCCGACAACCTCACGCTGTCGAAGCTGCGCGGGCTCGGTCCGCGAGGCTTCATCCTGCCAAAGCGGCAGAACGAGGCGGCGGCGCGCTGGATGGAGCGCCTGAAGATCAAGGCGCGCGATCCGGAGCAGCCGGTGCGCGAGCTTTCCGGCGGCAACCAGCAGAAGGTCGCGCTAGGGCGGCTGCTCTATCACGACGTGGACGTGATCCTGCTCGACGAGCCGACGCGCGGCATCGACGTGGGTAGCAAGGCCCAAATCTACGAGCTCATCGATCAGCTCGCAGCCTCTGGCAAGGCGGTGCTGATGGTGTCGAGTTACCTGCCCGAGCTCCTCGGCGTGTGCGACCGCATCGCGGTGATGCGGCGCGGTAAGCTCGGCGAGCCGCACCCCGTGGCCGAGCTCACGGAGCACGCAGTCTTGACCGAAGCCGTTGCGTCGTAATCCCAAGCGCCGCCCGTCACCCCATGAATCCCATGAAGAGCTACTCGGTGCGACGAACTGGGACTTCGGGTCAGGCCTTTTCGCAGGCGGTCGTGCTCACGGATTTCAGCTTCCCCTGGGAATCGGGCGCGGCGCCGCTCACCGAGTTTCGCGCGCTCCACGACGAGCAGTCGCTTTACTTTCGTTTCGACTGTAGTGACCAGGACCTGGTGCTGGCCGATGGCAAGACCGCGCGAGAGCGGGTCGAAGGCTCCGATCGCGTCGAGCTGTTCGTGGCGCCGTCGCGCGCGCTCGACCCTTACTATTGCCTGGAGATCGATCCGCGCGCCGAGGTGCACGACTACCGCTGTCGCCTGTATCGCCAGTTCGATTGGGACTGGCGCTTTCCAGGGCTCTCGGCGACGGCGCGCGTCGAGGGTAACCGCTACTGGGTCGAAGCCCGATTGCCGCTCGACACGCTGCACGCGCTCGACGTGCTGAAACCTGGCGCTCGCGAATTCTACGCCGGCGTCTACCGCGCCGAGCTCTCACACCGCCCAGATGGCAGCGTGCACTTCGGTTGGCTGCCGTGGGTCGATCCGCGCACCGAAAAGCCTGACTTCCACGTGCCCGAGTCGTTCGGCCGTTTCGAGCTCCTCTGATGGCGCGCGCGGCGAGCACGACCCGGCGCTCGCGCTCAGCGCTCCTGGTGGTACATGCGCATCGCGATTGGTGCACTGATCGCCACGATCGCGGCGGAAGCGACCAGCACCCAGATCACGTCGGAGGTCACGTCCTGACCGTGCATCAGGCCGCGCGAGGCGTTGGCAAGGTGCGTGACCGGGTTGTGGCGCACGACGGCTTGCAGCCAGCCAGGCATGGTCTCGAGACCGACGAAGATGTTGCTGGCAAAGGTCAGCGGCATCAAGAACACGAAGCTCGTGGTCATGACCGACTCCGGCGTCTTCACCTTCATGGCGAAGATGATCCAGATCCATGAGACCGCCAAACAAAACACCAGCACCAGCACGAACGCGAGCAGCACGCCGAGCGGACCTGCCGCGGGACGAAAACCCAGGATGACGCCGAGCACGATGATCAGCATCGAAGCCACCGAATAGCGGAACAGGTCGCCTGCCAGGGCACCGATGATCGGTGCAGGCTGCCACATCGGTAGTGACCGAAAACGATCGAATAAGCCCTTCTGGATATCGGTGTTCAGGCCCACCCCCGTGTACACGGTGATGAAGATGATGGTCTGCACCAGGATGCCCGGCAGTAGGTACTGAATGTAGGCCGTGGGCGAACCGGCCAGGGCGCCACCAAACATGTACGTGAAGAGCAGCGTGAACATGATCGGCGTCACGGTCACGTCGAACAGCTGAAATGGCACGTGCTTGATCTTGAGCATGGCGCGCCAGGCGAGTGTTCCGACCGCCGAGAGTGCCGAAGCAGGTGTGGGCCGCTTGGCGAGCCGTAGCGCCTCACCTTGGGCCGAAATCGCATCCACGCTCATGACACGGCCTCCTGGTTTTCAGCCTTGGGTTTCTCGGCGAGCCGCCCGGTGAGCGCGAAGAACACGTCGTCCAGACTAGGCGCACCTAGCGAAAAATCGGTGAAACCGATTTTCGCTCGAGACAGCGCGCTGAGCACGTTGGCGGCCGCCGCCGCATCGGGCACCTTCACCGAAACGCTCCCCGGCTCTGTCTGCGGCAAGACGCCGTCGCCCAGCAGCTGCGTGATGAGCGCCTGAGCTTCAGCGCGTTGTTGCTCGTCCACCAGCTTGAAATGCAGCGCGCTTTCGCCGATGGATGCCTTGAGCTCACGGCTGGTGCCTTCCGCGATGACGCGCCCGTGGTCGATGACTGCCATGCGCTCCGCGAGCCGATCCGCCTCCTCCAAGTATTGCGTGGTAAGAAGCACGGTCGTACCGTCGGCGGCAATCTGCCGCACGAGATCCCAGACCTGATTGCGACTGCGCGGATCCAGGCCCGTCGTCGGTTCATCGAGAAAGAGAATTTCGGGCCTGGTCACCAGGCTGGCCGCGATGTCGATGCGGCGTCGCATGCCGCCGGAGAAAGTCCGGACCTGCTCGCTAGCCGCTTCCGAGAGCCCGAATGCGCCGAGAAGCTCCGTCGCACGCGCGCGCGCGTCCGCCCACGACATGCCGAGTAGGCGACTGACGAGCACCAGGTTCTCGTAACCGGTCAGGTCCTCGTCGACGGAGGCGTACTGCCCCGTCAGGCTGACCTTCTGACGGACCGCGGCCGCGTCGCGAACGACGTCCAGCCCCAGCACCGTGGCGCTGCCACCCGTGGGCTTGAGGAGCGTCGTCAGCACGCGGATGGCGGTCGTCTTTCCCGCTCCGTTGGGACCGAGCAGTCCGTACACGGACCCGCCCCGGATCGTTAGCTCCAGCCCGTCGAGCGCGCGCGTCTCCCCAAAGATTTTGACCAGTCCGCTCGTTTCGATGGCGTCCGTCATGACTTGCGTGTCCCCTTCCTCGTAACGCGCGACCAGAATGTCAAGTTGGCCCTGCGCGTCTTTTCGGCGTCCCCGCAATTACTCAAACATTGCCTGACCGCCCGGGGTCGGCGGGGTCCCCAACCGCAGGATTCGTCACATCATGCCGCCGTCCCGGTAGCCATATTCGCGCGCGTATTAGCTAATATTAGTTAATACTTTCCGTGCAGCCCCATGATTCGTGCCGGTTCGAGGAGGGCCCGGTGCCGCACAATCGGGCTTGGGGTGCGAGCATCGAGCTCCAATGACCCCAGGTTTTCAGCCCTCGCGCGCCGATTATTAGCCAATATTACCTAATATCCAGCGCGCTGTAAGGCGCACCTGCGTTCTCTCTCCAGCGCAATGGGACGAATCATGAGCCCCATCCCCCCGAGCCCCGCCTGTTTAGTGCGAGGGCCGACTGCGGGCGACGATGTCAGCGAAGCGTCGCAAACCGATCTCGGTCTTGCCGTCTTCGATGCTGCCGTCGGTGCACCAGCTGAGGGCGTTCGACAGCGGCACGTCGATCACCTCGCCGAAGGCTTCGAGCGGCGAGCCGTCGTGCAGCGGCGCGCGGCGCTGATTGGGATCCACCGCCACATGAAAGTAGAAGTGTCGCTCCGCGCAGATGCCTGCGGCCGGAAAGACACTCGGCCCGAGCGGCAGCAGCTGGGACTTTGCCACATCGAAACCCAGCTCTTCGAGCAGCTCGCGCTGCGCGGCCGCAACCACGCCTTCGGGCGTCTGCTCACCGGGCTCCACCAAACCCGCCGGTAGCTCCCACAGGCCCCCGTGGTCGTGCTCCTCCAGGAGGGGAGAGCGGGCCTTGTCACGCATCGCTACCGGCGGCCTGACGCTGCTCCGCAAGTAGACGTAGGGCACGCCGCGCCCGTCCTCGTAGTGCGCCAGCATGATCGCCGCATCGATCGCGCGCCGATCGACCTCGTCGTACTCGAAGGGCTCGCTCGCCGAGCCATCCGGGTAGTGGGCTCGGAAACGCCGCCGGCGCAGCCGCAGAAACCCGCTCGCGCCCTTCGGCGAGAGATCTTCGATGACCTCCAATCGAACGTTGGGAAGCGGGGGCGGCCCCGGCGCCTTGAGTTTCATGGGCTAGCCCAGTAAGAGGAAGCGAACTTTGCCACGGAGCCCGCAATGCCCGGCAGAAATCCGTCTACCCTGATCATCGGCGCAGCGCTCGCCCTCGCCGCCGCGGCCCCCGCTGCCAACGCGCAGGCGCCCAAGCCCGCGCCCGCCAAACCCGGAAAAGCGCCCGCGGCGGCCAAACCTGGCAAAGCGCCCGCGCCCGCGCCGGCCAAGTCGAAGCTCGACTTGCCAGGCCTACAAAAAGCCTTGGAATCCGGGGATGAAACCAAGACCCTGGAGGCGCTCGAGACCATCGCCAAGAGCGGCGACGCCGCCGGAGCGCCCCTGGTCGAGGGTCTGCTGATGCGGGGTGCCAGTGTGACGGTCTTGAGCCGTGCCATCGAGACGCTCGGCATCCTGGCCCAACCCAGCTCGGGCGGCGCGCTTTCGCCCTACGCTCAGCATCGAACCGCCGAGCTGCGCAGAGGCGCGCTGCGAGCGCTGATCGCCAGCAAGTCGCCGATCGCCGGCGATGTGCTGCGCAAAGCCCTGCACGGCAGCGACCCGGCCGCGCGCTCGATCGCAGCGCGCGGGCTGGGCGAGCTCAACGTGCGCGCGGCGGTGCCGGAGCTGCTGCGCGTGCTGCCGAAGGACGTAGCCGAAGCCGCCCAGTCGCTCGGCGTGCTGTGCGTCGGTCCGGAATGCGAAAAGTTCATTGGCCTGCTCGGCAAGCTCAGCTTCGAGGTGATGGAGTCGGGCATGGTGCCGCTTCTATTGCGCCCCCAAGCCGAGGTCACCGATGAGCTGAAGATCAAGCTCATCGAGCGGCTGCGGCGCATGGCCACACAGCCCGCCAATCAGCTGCTCCAAACCGCGCTCAGCAAGTTTCCGCCGGATGGCAGTGCCGCCGTGAAGAAGGCGCTCGAACGCGCCCTCAAAGGTTTTTCCGTGGCCGAGGAGGCACCGTGAACCGCCCACCCTCGACCCCTCGACCCCTCGACCCCTCGGCCCCTCTCTCCCTCGGCGCGCTGTGGCTGCTCTATACGGCTTGCAGCAGCGCTCCCGTCGCCTCCGGCGTCGGCGCTCCTTTTTCGGAAACTTGGCGAGACGATCAAGGCAAGTCCATCGCCGCGCTCGAGCAGCGGCTGCGCTCGAAGAAA
>DATEDZ010000189.1:0-17337 GCA_035281385.1 Polyangiaceae bacterium | reverse complement strand
AAGCGGCGCTCAAGGAAGCTAACCCGAGGCAGTCTGCTGAATGAGCTCGACTCGGTCCGCAAGTCCGATAACTTGATCGACGTGAACTTCGAACCGACTTGTCCACACTAGGCCAAGACCGTCCGCGTCGGGCCTCACCTCTGACCAGGCTTCGCCACTCGCGGGGTAGCAATACACGGTGGAAAAGGACGTCAGATCGGCAGAGTAGCGGCGACCGTCCGACGCCTCTACGAACCACGCGACCGCGCTCTGGGGCCGCTACCTTGAGGATCACTGGAGTGGGAGCACCCATGGGATTTCCCTTCCTACTGCGGCACGGTAGCACGGTGTCGCCTCTCGGGCGACCCGTGCTCTCGGTCACTCCGGGTCGACTCAGGCCGCGCCCGCCAGCTTTCGCACCGTCGCGAGCAGCAAGTCCGGCTTGAATGGCTTGACGATCCAGCCCTTGGCGCCCGCGGCCTTCGCACGCGCCATCATGGCCGGCTGGTCCTCCGTCGTGAGCATGAGGATGAAAAGATCGGCGTTGCGCGGCTCCTGCTTCACGAGCTGGAGCATGTCGATGCCGCTCATGGTGGGCATGTTCAGGTCGCAAATGACGAGGGCAAGGTCACGTATGGCGGCGATCCTTTCGGCCCCCTCGAACCCGTCAGACGCCTGTACGACCTCGTATCCTGCCTCGGACAGGACCGCCTCCAGCTGCTGTCGGACCGTCCTCGAATCGTCGACCACCAGTATCTTCTTTGCCATGGTGTTGCCCCTGCCTAGAAAAGGACAGGCTCCCCTTCGACGGGGACGCTCGTCGTGTCGGCCGAGGCGCCGGTGAAGAGAGGGCGCTCGTCGTCGGACGTCGCATCGAACCAGACCCTGACCCACGACGAGCCAACCGGGAAGTAGGCGGAGCAGACCGTTCCCTGCGTCGAACGCGTGACGTGGAGCTGTTCTCCCTGCATCACTCGCGGCGTGCTCGCCTCGATCATGACACCTAGCGGGGCCAAGCCGGATCTGATCCGTCCGATCAGGCGATTGGCGATCTCCCCGGCCCAATCGAAGACCTCCACCTGCCACGTGGGCTTGCCGGCGAGAGGCAGCGGATATGCCGATCTCAGGAGCTCGAGCGGGGCTACGATGGCTATCGTTCCCCGGAGCGCGTCTCCCGTAAAGCCGAGAAATGCTACGACCTGTTTCTCGGCTGACTCGTCCGCGATCGGCTCGATCGGCTCGATTGGCTCCGTCACTTGGAGGCCACAACCCGGAAGGACGTGGAGGGTCGAGCCCACGACGAGGTGTCGAAGTTCTTCGGCTTCAGCAGCTTGCATGTCGAGCTCCTCGATTTCCGCGCAGGTAAAAGCGTGAACGGCACGAACGGCGGGTGAGATTAGGGCCCCCCGTCACGCGCTCAGGGTTCGAGACTCCTTGGGCACGACTTGGGAGGGCTCCGCGTCGATCGTGACGCGATTTCTCCCGGCAACCTTGGCCGAGTACATGGCGCGGTCCGCTCGATCGGTCAGGGCGTCCAGCGACTCCCCCTGACGGAGCGTCGCGCCGCCGACCGAGATTGTGACGGGGATCTGCTTGCCTGCCGACTCCACCACGAGCCGCTCCACCGCCTGCCGGATACGTTCGGCTGCCACGCGGGCGCCCTCGGCTCCGGTATTTGGCAGGGCAACCACGAACTCCTCACCTCCCCATCGCGCCGGGATGTCTGGCGTGCGGAGCAGCGCTACTAGGAGCTTTCCGAGAGCGGCGAGCACGCAGTCGCCACCCGCGTGACCGTGGGTATCGTTGGTGGACTTGAAATGGTCGACATCGAACAGCAGGAAGGACAAGGGACAGGCGTAGCGGTTGGCACGGGCAACTTCCACCCTCGCCTGCTCGAGAAACGAGCGCCGATTCCTGAGTCCAGTCAACGGATCCGTCCATGCCAATCGTTGCTGCTCGTCCATCAGCGCTGCGATGCGGAGCGGCCCGGCAAGCTCGCGAGCAATGAGATCTACCAGCACCTCGGTGTCCGCTTCCGCTCTCGAGCTGGGACCAAGCGCCAGGGTGCCGAGCAGGGTGTTTCCGAATGGGATACGCGCGACGACGACGGGCACAGCAGCCGTGGTTTCGGCAGAAGCGTCCTCGTCGACCACACGCTGGGCGACGACGTCCTCGGGCACGCGCAACGCCACCCGGGCCTCCTGTTCCGCCGCAGCATGATTGGTCGGGTGGCAGTGAACCGCGAATCGCGCCGGGGAGTCCGTCCCCAGCGCAACCCACCGGTACCCGATCACCTGACACAGGAACTGTGCGAACAGATCGAACAGGCGCTGGAACGACGCGCACGAGGCGAGTGAGCGAACTTCGGCCGCGATGACCATGTCGAACAGGGCCGTGTCCAGGTGCCGGGCAATCCTGGCGCGAATGTCGATACTGCCGCCCCCGAGCTGAACGAAGAAGTCGTCGGAGTCCGCGGTGCGCCGCGCGGTCTTGGAAAGCACGCGCACGAGCTCCCCCATGCGGCCCTTTCGCACGTACGCCGTGGCTCCCGCGCGCTCGGCCCAGAACCGGCTCCGCGGATCGTCATTCTCTCCGCGGAGGATTACGGGAACGTCGGCAGTGGCCGGCTCGGCGCGCAGCAAGCGACAGAGCTGCACTCCGGACGTGCTCGGCATCCACAGGTCCGCGATGACAGCCGCAGGCGGCGCGGACAGCGCCATGTCGGCGCCCGTCAGCGGATCACCCACGGGCTCGACGCTGTAGCCCTGCGCGCTGAGGCGCTCGACCATGACCTCGCGCGAGGCGTCGGAGACGTCGACGAGAATGATGCGTGGCTGACCAGTGTCCACACTCGCTCGGTACGGCTTCCTTGCGGAGAAGGTTAGACCGGAGAGGGGTTAGACCCTGGTCAGCGGGCGGAAAGACGCCGCCAGTCCCACCTTTCACGACACCGTACGCACGCGGGTCTTTTGCGGCGTTCGTGGGTGATTTGTGTGCGGTGCTCGGGCACGGCATCCGCACGGACTTCGTCGCGGTAGCGACGGAAAGGTGTGCGCGACCGTTCTCGACTTCGCTGGCCATCCGGCGTCCAGAACAACACTTGTTCATTCGCCTGACCATCCGGTGTCCAGAACACTTGTTCAGCTGCATTTGTCCCTCCCGACCTTCTCAGGCGCGCTCTCCGTGTTCGCGGTGACCGCAGCTCCGAGGCTAAACCTCAGCGGCGAGCTGGTCGTAGGTACTTCGCGTGCAGAAATCTACCCAGTAGGCCGACGCGCGCCAGGCAATGCGGGCCAGGGAACTACCCGTCTGTTGGGATACGCAGATAGCAAGATGATCCCCTCCGCGAGCGTCTTCTCCGGCTGTTGTCGCCGTACCGTTCATGGCGTCGTGACTTTGTTACTCGGCCTGAGTGCTGCCGTGCCCGCGCGCGCAGAGCCGGAATCTCCTCCGCGCTCGGAAAAAAAGCATCTTGTCGATGCGGAAGCGCCCGACGACGAAGCTGAGCTCGCATTGGAGCCGGATGCCACCGGACGGCCGGCAGGTTCGGGCACGGCAAGCGGTAAGTTCGATGATATCGATCTCCAAGACTTGTTGAATCTCAATGTCAACGTGATCTCGTCGACCAAAACGGCGCAGCGCGCGGAGCAGGCGCCGTCGATCGTAGTCGTCATTACTGCAAAGGACATACGCCAGCGAGGCTATCGCACGGTAGGCGACGCGCTACGGCATGTCCCCGGTCTAACCGTGATCTACGATCACGTTTCTTACGACGTGGGGGTTCGCGGCAGCCATAGCTCCCCAGGAGCCAGCAACGAGATCATCAAATTCATGTTGAACGGCCAGCCAATCGCTTTTCGCTCGACTGGATCCAGCAGCATTGGTTACGACTTCATCCCGATCGAGGCGGTCCGCCAAATAGAGGTGCTGCGCAGCCCGGGCTCGGCCCTCTATGGCGCGAATGCTTTTTTGGGCGTGGTCAACGTCATCACTTATCAGCGCGGCACGGAGGACGAACCTCTGGACCTGCATCTAGCAGGGGTCGAGACCTATCTCAGCCACAACCCGCAAGCGACGACCCCCAATGGAACCGTATCCTTTGCATCTGGCAGAGACATCGGTAGGTTTCACTATTTCGCGAGCGGTGTGTTTCATACTGCCGATCGCTCGGGCCTGATCGTTCCTGGATACACCAACATCGTGGCCGCGCGGGTTCTGCCCCCGAGCAATAGGTCCCGAGTCGAATTGGGCTATCCTTCCCCTGGCTGGAATCTGGAGCACAGACGTTACCTGCTCGAGCACGGCGTGTCGAAAAACGACACCGAGCGCGCAGCCAGTTTCTACCATATCCTGTCCTATGATCTGAATCGGGATCTTCAGCTCAAGCTCGACCTGCATACTCAGTTCATCGAACAAGGCGCGGAGTTCATCTACTACGCTCCTCTCACTCACGATACCAGGCTCACGTCGCTCAGCGGCTTCGGACGATTGATGTTGGTTTACGGACAGGACAAGAGATCGGGATTTTCCGGACAGCTAGCCTTCGTCCATGCCACGGGCCTTCCGACAAAAGCAGATCGAATTTCGGATCGAGCCGTCCCCGGCACGTACATCCGGCGCCGATTCGGCTTCCGTGCCTACGACCTGACGGGAGAGGTCAGCTATGCTTTCAGCGCTGGCGGTGCGACCAGTCCGGATACGCAAGCGCCGGCCAAGCTCACGCTGGGTTTGGACGCCTCGTCCGATCACGAGCGACTCATGGCGCTGGATACCGTCGATGCCGAAACAGGACGCACCCTGGAGCAGCAAGCGCAGGAAACCCAGAATTTCACGAATCTTGGGACCTACCTTCAGCTACTGTGGAGCCCGCTCGAATCACTCAACACCACTCTGGGCGCACGCATCGACCACAACACGGAGATCGCGTGCGACGACACCGAGTGGGACTGTTTTGCAGGTCGAGAGGACGAAACTCTCAGTTATCGAGGCCGCGACGTGGTGCTCCACGATCAAGGACTACTGCAGCTCTCGAACCGGGCCGCCGTAGTCTACGGTTTGCCTTGGCTCGGGATGTTCAGCAAGGCCATTTACTCGTCCTCTTTCAAACCGCCCTCACCCTTTCAGCTGCGGCATGCGCCGCTCACCCAAGAGGGCTCGACGGAGGGCGAGCCGGCGCTCAAACCCCAGACTGCGGATACGCTGGAGGTTCAGGTGGGTGCGCAGCCTGCCACGAGTCTGTACGTGGCTCTGACGGGCTTCTACTCGTCCTTGGCCAACACGGTTCGCTATTATCAAGAAGGACCGGTGCTGCGAGCCCGCAACACCGACATCGAGCTTTTGGGGATGGAAGCGGAAACCCGCTGGGCCCTGAGCGCCGCTAACGCCGTGTTCTTCGCCAACGCGAGTCTCCTGGCGCATCAACGCCTTCGCCCCCAACAGCTTCGGTCCGAAAGCGACGTGGCCTGGCGCTATTCCGAATTCAACACCGTCGTCGACGTGGATCGCTATCCACGGGTCATGGCAAATCTGGGGGCAAACTTCCAGCCGCGCTCTCTCTTCAACTTGAACCTGCTGGCGCGCATCGTGGGACCGAGATCTGCGTCTCTGAGCAACACCAAGCTATTCAACTGGAACTCCCTCAAGTCGACCTACGAGCTCGATCCGTACGTGAGCTTCGATCTGACGGCCTCCACCGTCAATCTCGCGCTCGTGCCCGGCGCAGGTGAAACGATCTTCTCCGTGGGCGTGCGAGGCCTGGGAGTGTACGAGGAGCCCGGGTTCAGCGGGATCGATTTGCCGTCACCAGGTCCACAATTTTTTACGCATCTGGAGCAACGACTGTGACGATGAAGTCGGTATCCAGGTGCAGCGCGTTCGGCATGTGCCTGCTGGCCCTGCTGTCCACTCAGTGTGCTCAGCCGACACAGGCGGCGTTCGCCGAACCCGAGGGTTTGTCGCAATGCGCGGTGCGTGTACCGGGGGATCGTCACATCGCGGCCCTGCTGCCCTTCGAGGGGGCGCTGGCGATTGGACCATCACTACAGGCTGCCGCCATCCAGGCGCTGCATGAGGTCAACGAGGGTGGAGGCGTTACCGCCGATGGTCTGACTCTGGGCTTGGTGGTGTGCAACACACGTGGAGATCGAGACACGGCGGTGCGCGTGATGCGCGAGGTGATCGCGCTCAAGCCCAAGATCCTGGCCGTGATCGGGCCCATCGACTACACCTCCTTCAACGCAGCAGCCCAGGACGCGCTGCGACAGACTAGCGTGGTGATCGTCTCGCCCGTGGCCGACTTTTCTGGCATCGCCGGTGAGGCCGGTAATGCCTTTCGGTTCGGGGCATCGTTCGAAGCGCTGGCGACAGGCGCTCTTGCGGCAGGCGGCCCGGGCCGCCGGGGCATGATTCAGGGGACCGATGGCAACAGTGCGGCGTTCGCCGGCGCCTTCAAGGATTTTCTACAAAATCCCCCAGAAGCATACGAACAGCTCGACATCACCGCGGCAAATCTGAAACTGGATCAGATCGAGAACTACCGCTCCTCGATCGTGTACCTCATCGGCGAGTACGAAGACGCGGCACTGATTCTGGACCTGGCCGCCGACCGGGACATGATTCCGACGTGGGTATTACCGCCATGGCTGAAGCGGAGCGAATTTGTCGAGGCGGTGCAGGATCAGAAGTACCTTCGGGAGAAAGTGGTGGGGGTAGGGCCTTCCTACACGCGCCGGCCGGAGCACCTGCAGTTCGCTGACGCCTACCGGGATATCCAGGGCGAGAAGGCGCCTGTCTATACCGACCATGTCTACGACGCGACGTTCGCGCTGGCCATGGCCGTGCACACGGCATCAACCCTCACCGCTTCCGGCGTGCGGAGCGCGCTGCAAAGCCTGTTTACTGCACCCGCCGACAGCGCCACGCCGGTAGAGCCGGGACAGTGGGAGGTGTTTTTGAGCACCGCGGGAGGCCCGGTGAGCTATCGGGGCGCCACCGGTCCCCTGGTCCTGGATGAGGACGGCAACCGAGCGGTAGACGTGGAGACCTGGAGCGTACAAATGGACGTCTTTCGCACGGAAGACTGCGTGTCAGCGAGAGGCGGAGCGTGCGAATGACTAAGTGATGACTGGGTAACTCCCAGAAAGGGTCGAGTGCAAAAAATGATGATCAAACAGCGTACTTTGACGGCAGCGACACTGATTGGTGCATTGGCTAGCGGCGCTTGTTCGAGCGAGGACGAGCCAGCTTCGAAAACGATAAAGATCGGCTATTCATCACCGGGTGATGAAAACAACTGGTTCAATTCGTACAATACTACCCTGCAACAGGCGACAGATTCGGAAAGCTGGGAGCTTACCACCCTGCATGCCGGGCGAGTCAACGCGCGCGCGCCGAAAGGGGCGAGCCCCGAAGAACTGAAAGCAGCAGCCGTGAGCCAACAGCTCGAGGACGTCGATACTCTGGTAGCGAAGGGTCTCGATGCCATCGTCTTCGGACCGATCGGCGCGACGGACGAGGAAAAAGCTCTGGAAGCGATCGGTATAGCCAACGCCGCGAAGATTCCGGTGTTCGTGGTCAACCGGGATCCAGAGTGGCCTGTTCCTGCGACGAGTGACCAGTACGTGACTCGCATCCATTCGGACTTCGACGACTTCGGTTACAAAATGTGCGGCGAGTATGCGCGCGAGGCGCTGCCTGATGGAGACATCGGTATTTTGATGGTGTACGGCACCATCGGGGCCAGCAATACCATCGGTTACGAAGAAGGTTGCAAACGCGCGGTGGCCGAGGACACCAGCGGCACACGCGCCATCTTGGATCAAACGGACCTTCCCAATCTCAACGGTAAAGGCGGAATTCACGGCAACTTCAGCCCGGGCGTCGTGCGCGAGCTGCTTCTCGGCGCCGACCCGGGCGAAGCCATACCCACCCCGCTACTCACGGACATCGCGGCGGAGATCGTGGCGGGGAACATCAACCTGATTGTCTCCATGAGCGACATGAGCTTGGCGATGATCGAGGCTCTCGAGCTGCCGAGCGCGGATCCGGGCGACGGAACGCTGTGGCACCCGGACGGCCCGAACCTCGAAGCAGGCGTTGACTTCATGATCATCAGCGGAGACGCAGATCCCGGGCAGGCGCGCATGATCGAGGCGGGCAAGATCTTCGGTGTGATGTCCACGTCGCCCTACTACGGCGACATCACCGTGAGCGTGATCAAGGACTATTTGGCCGGCGACCCGATCGATACCTTCTATCCGGTAGCTGACAAGTTCATCAACGCAAGGAACCTTGACGACGACGACGGGTTTCCGTTCTGCGATCCCACTTGCTGAAATTGTAATAGTACGACCAAACGTCGGCCGTACGTTCGGTACGGTCGGCGTAGCGGCGACACCGTTCGCAGTTCGCGACGATCGCGGGGCTAGACCGCAACGCGCGCCGCCTCGCCGGTTTGTTCTCGTGGTAGTTCCTGCTCTCGCCGATCGTGATCTTTTCTTCCAAGACTCACATGTCTTGTCGGGCGGGGGGCCTGCGGCCCCCACTCTCACTGGATGACGCGGTCAATCCGATCCAGCGCCTCTTCACTGAAGTCGAGGTGCTCCCGGGCCCAGGGCAAGTCGACCACGGTTTCCACCGAGAGCGGTAGCTCGATCGGGGTGGAGCTCGCGTTCCACCCCTCGTCAGCGAGATTTAAAATCAAATTCGCCGCCTGTACACCCAAGCCCTTGTGATCCGGCAGCATGGCGAATGAACCGAAGTGTATGCGCGCGTCCACGAGCGTGCTGACTCCAACCACCACGGCGACTGGGCGCTGGTGAAGAACTGGCAGCCAGCCGTCGGAGATCAACTGGGGGCTCAGGAGCGTGTTGTCGTTGAGCACCCAAATCCCATCCACATTCTGGCGTTGAATCAACTTGTGGAGCGCACGGCGGATCTCGTCGGCACTCGCGTGCGGCTCGACCTGCACCGGCACGATAGTCACCTTTTCCATCGCCGCCAGCTGCTGTTGCTTCAGCACGTATCCAGTAAACAAAGGCCGGTGCAGTACTCCGATTCGATGAATTGGACGCCGGATGAACGAACGCAACTGAACGAAGGTCGTGATGCCCGGGATCTCGTAGGTGATGCCTGTGGCGTCCTTCAACTCGGATTCTTGCTCCTCGAGAAACGAGGACATCACGATGACGGCCGGCTTGAATGGGCCCGGACTCTGTGCCTGATACCGGCGGTACGCGTTGACCGCCTGATTACTCATGAGCACCAGGCACTTCGGTTCTACGCCGCTGATATCCCGGGCAATCGCTGACGGACTGGTCGAAGCGTCCACGGAGCGTGTGACGATGTCGAACTTGGCGCTGAGCTCGTCTTTCAGACTCTGCCATACTTCTCGAGTGTGTGAGGATACGGGCAGAAACACCAGAATTGTCTCGAAACCGGGGCGGCGGGGGGAATCGTCGATGCCGACCGAGGGCGCCGCGCTCTCGCGCAAATCGGGCTTGCGGCCGCAGCTGGTGCTGAAGAAAAGCATGCAGAGCAAGCACCAGAGCAGCACGCGCAGACGCGGGATCATCGCCATGAGTCGACTCCCAACTTGTGATTGGTTTCCGCGTTCAGCGTTTGAATTTCCGGCCGGACGATACGGCGTCCCGGCTCCGTGAGAAATGCGGCGGCGGCAAGGCCTGCGCGCCCCTCCAGGGGTGTGACCCGCAGGTCCAGTTTACTGCGGCTCTGCATCAGCGCGGCGTCCCGCTGCGAGAGCAGGACCGCCTCAGCACCCTGCAACTGGAGGAGTGGCAGCAAGTCTTCCGTCTTATTCACGTACTTGAGCTCCGGGGCCGAAGCGAGACCGAGCATCCGTGCGACGAACGCGCCCGTGCGCTCACGGCCGACGATATCGACTGCGCCGACCGTAAGCGTCGAAAATCGCTGCCTGTCGATGGTCGCGCGGATCGAAAGGAGCACATACGGTTCGGTGTCCTGCCCGTTGCGCGTGGCGCGCAGCTCGGGGTTCAGTCCATGTACGCCGAAAACGGGTTGTAGTGCGATGACGGCGTCTGGGCGTTTCTCGAGCTCCCGCGCAAAGTCGCGATAGCGGCCGTAGACCACGACCTCGACCGATCCCATTTTCTCGGACAGCGCAGTTTGCACCACGCGCGGCTTCGCGTCGGTGCTCAGATAGACGACAAGGCGCGGGTGCGACTGAGACAGGGCCGTGCTGCTCCCACACAGCAGACCGACTAGCAGCGCTATCACGCTCCGGTGCCAAAAGCCCCGCGATGATCTGCGCGACGCCACGTGCCGGATACCGACCGAGGCGCCTCCGAGCTTGTTCGCGCCACTATCGATTGGGAAGCTCATGTTGTACCTGCCAATGCGTCACGGAGCTATCTCTAGTCTGGACACTCTCTCCCTGTCCAGTAGCGGGACTGGCTCGTGAGCACAGTAGTCCGTACTGTCCTGAAGTATACGCAGTCTTTCATCACTGTCGGCGATCTCTGAGCGTGCCTCGTCTGGACATTTTGCGGCTCTACCAACTTGGCGAGATTCAGCTGCCGGGGGCGAGGGGTACGACGAAGCGCCATGTCGTGCCGCGTCCGAGCTCGGTCTGCAGCTCGATGAGGCCCCCCATGCTGTCAACGCAGCGCTTGACGGCTGCCATACCGACGCCACGGCCCGAGGTTTCGTTGACCTCGCTACGAGTCGAGAAGCCCTCGCGGCAAAGGATCGCGATCAGGTCCGCTGACGTGGCGGCCTTTGGGCTCGAGGCCCTTCTGCGGACG
The DNA here is from genome assembly GCA_035281385.1 of Polyangiaceae bacterium. Lineage (GTDB taxonomy): Bacteria > Myxococcota_A > Polyangia > Polyangiales > Polyangiaceae > PMG-095. The sequence goes on along the minus strand of DATEDZ010000189.1, from coordinate 6,577 downwards.
CTTTCTCCGTCGATGCCCCGACCATCATCGCTGACCTCGATGATCACCGACGCATCGGCGTGCGAAGCGCGCAGGCCGATGCGGCCGCCGGGTTTCTTGCCCGCCGCCTGCCGGTCCTGCCGTGTTTCGAGCCCGTGATCGATGGCGTTTCTCAGCACATGCGTTAGCTCCGAAAAGACTGGCGTAAATCGCTCGGGATCCAGGCGCAAGCTGCTAGGCGCGACCTCGACCTCGACCTCGATATCGCCCTTGCCTAGCCGCTTCGCCAACGCTCGCGCTTGCTCCGCCAACCGCGCGAGCGGGCGGCTGACGGGCTCGAGCTTCCAGCCGTGGATCTGGCTCAGCGCTTCACTTTGACCGTTGCGTTCGAGCAGGGACGCGAGCTCGGCGAGCTCGGCGTCGGCTACCTCGACCAGCCCCGCATCCCTCGGTGCCAGCTCGTCGAGCTGCTTGTTGAGCGCCTTCCAGCGCTGCTGCAGCCGAGCGAGGTCGGGCGGGCGCAGCTTTTCCTCGGCGGCCAGGCCGTCCTCCAATTGGTGGCAAAGCTTGGCGATCACCGAGAGTCCCAGCGACGCCGTGTTTCCTTTCAAGGTGTGGAGCGCCGCCTTCAACGTGGGGCCATCGGCACCTGGCGCCGCGATGATTTCGAGCATCCCGCTAGCCTCCTGCAAGAATGCCCTGAAACCCGCGCGGTCCTTCATCAACCGATGAAACGCCTGCATCAGCTCACGACTCTCTGCTTCCTCGCGTTCGTGAAGCAGATCGCTCGTGATGTCGGCAATCACGACCAGCACGCTTTGCAACTCTTCCTCGCGCAGCAGCGGCAAGTAGCGCAGGTCGTATGTGGCGTCGTTCGTGCTGAGCCGCTTCGGAAGTTGATCGATGGCGACCTCCAACGGCAGCACATCTTCCCTGATCTGGTCCCAAGCCGCCTCGAGGTTGCTGGCAAAAGCCGGGCCGTGCTCGCCCAAAAACTGCCATAGCGTCGGAGTGCCCTCGGGCCGCCCGAACCATTTGTCGACGACCGCCGAGCGCTCCGGTGCCATTCGCCCATGCGGATCGACCGTGATCAGGCCCTGGTCAACGTTGTCGAGCACGGCGCGCATGTCGTCGTTGCGACTCGCCAGCGCCGCGGTGCGCTCTTCGACCTTGTGCTCCAGGTTTCGGTTCAGCTCCTCGAGCTTCTCGTACGACGTCGAAAGCTCCCACACCATGCGATTGAACGAGAAGCCGAGCATTTCTAGCTCGTCGCCCGATTCGATCTTGACGCGCACACTGCGATCTCCTCGCGCCAAATCAGTCGCAGCTCGAGTGAGGTCCTGCACGGGCCGCGTGATGCGTACCGCTTGCACACGCGACAGCAGGATGCCCATGAGGGTGGCGAGAGTCACCGTCATGCCGATCAGCTTGATCGAGTCGAGCTGCTGCGCCTTGGCATCGGCTTTGGCCGCCGCAATCGCGGTATGCATGCGCCTCGTCGAAACACCGTAACGCAGCGTACCGAGCGCTTCCTTCTCTTCTCCGAATAGCGGCACGGCCACCTCGACGACTTCTTGCCCGAGGCGCTGGGTGCGCTCGATCGAATCCTTGGTCACGGCGAGCTCGGACTTTTCGAAGCCCAGCCCTTTCCAGGCATCCTTTTCGGTCAGACCTGCTGGCTGGGGGCCCGCATCGGAGCGGCGCACGCTCAGCGCGAGCGTGTCGCTGTCGGTGTTGGTGAACAAGCCGTAGACGAGATCGGTGTCCTGATGGACAGTTCTGTCGAGCAGCGACTGCATGTCGAGAAACGCGTTGTCGGACACCATGCCGCGCAGGGCGAGCGCGTGGTTTTCGGTCAGAATCTTGCCCTTGCTGACGATGCTGTCTTGGATGCTGCGCTCGATGTCGTTCAGCCTTCGCTGCGAGCTGCGCGAGCTCAGAAGTAGTACGATGGCCAGCGTGGTAACGCTGATGAGCGCCGAAACCACGAGCATCGTGAGGATGAACTTGCGGCGCAGCGTCGTTCGCTGCTGCGGTGCCGTAGTCGGAGGCTCGGTCGTGGACGTGAGCGAGGGCAGCGCGGATCGTGCGGGCCCCAAGGAGGGAAATGCCATTGGTTATGGTAACGGCTGATCGCCGGCAGACCTCAGCCCCCCGCGGCTTGGTGCGTGGGGGATCGCTGCACACGTCCGGAAGCACGCGGGGTGACACTCCCTTAAAGGCACGCCTGTTCCGCTTGGAAGTGCGCGATTTTATTCTTTAAAGTCCGGTGCCGGAGACTAGGAAAAAATAAACGCGGTCCCCGATCGCCAAAGGCGCATAGGCCGCGTTAAAAACGCCACCGCCAGCGTGAGAAGCTCCACATCTCACAAACGCGCGTCTAACATCTCGTTAATATAGGAAAATTGGGGATCGAAGGCGCTCGGTTCCGTAGCCCGTACTAGTAGCCGTCGGGTAGGTTGCCCCCGTCGCTCCCTGAATGGGGCCTCACGTCCGAATCGCCTGGGTCGAAGTCCGAAACGAACTCGCGTCGACTCTCGCTAGCCACCCCGCTGCTTCGAGTCAGCGCTCGCCGTCGGACTCGGGAGGCTCCTTGGTTGCGCTGGACAGCCGACCTGCATCCGGTACGTTCACCGGGAACGGGCTGGCTGGAGCGGGCAGCGACGCGGGGAACGGCATCGCGAGCGCCGGCAATGAATTCTGACTACCGATCGCTCGCTCTTCGTTGGCTGCGCTGGTGTACATGACAACGCGGTTTCGGCCGGCGTTCTTGGCCTCGTATAGCGCGATGTCCGCGGCCTTGACTAGATCTTCGGGGTTGCTCGAAACCACGTCCGAGTTGCCAGCGCAGCCGATGCTGACGGTCACGCGCAGCAGCTCGCTACCGAAATTGAATTCCTGCGTGGCGACGTTCTTGAGCAGGCGCTCCGCCACGATGCGCGCGTCCGTTTTACTGGTGTGCGGTAGCAACACCACGAACTCCTCGCCACCGTAACGCGCCGCCAGGTCCACCTCGCGCAAGGAACCGCTGATGCGCCGCGCCACTTCCTTGAGCACCTGGTCGCCAGCATCATGCCCGAAGCGATCGTTGATCTGCTTGAAATGGTCCAGATCGAGCAGCAGGCAGCTCAAGGTATTGCGGTAGCGCTTGGTCACGGCAAACTCTCGCTTCAACACTTCCGCGAAGCGCCGGCGGTTGAACAAGCCGGTTAGTGCATCGGTGCTGGCCAGAGCCTCCACGCTGTGCAACATCGATTCCAGCTGGTGGTTGCGACCGCGCAGCTCGGCGTGCACGGCCTTCACGCGCAAAGCGGCGAAGATGCGCGCCTCGAGCTCTTCGTCCTCGAAAGGCTTGGCCAAGTAGTCGTCGGCACCGATGTTCAGGCCCTCCACGCGATCGGCGATGGCAGTGCGCACCGTCAGCATGATCACGGGGATATCGCGTGTTTCCGCGTTCATCTTCAGCCAACGGCAAACCGCAAAGCCATCGATGTTCGCCATGACTACGTCCAGCAGCACCAAGTCCGGCGCGGTCGTGCGCGCCAGCTGCAGGCCCTCCACACCAGATGAAGCGCATCTGACGTGATAACCGAGCCGCTCGAGCGTTACCTTGATCTGGTTGCTTTGAACCGGGCTGTCATCGATCAGAAGCAGGTTGGCTTTCATGGGTCCGGCAACTCAAGCGACCGTCACGGCGCGTAGTCCTCGAGCATAACCCGCCGCTCGGAGCAAACCAACGCCCAGCGAGTGGGCCGAAACCATGACGTTTTCCCGCAGTGTCAAAATGTCGCAGTCGCGCACTCCCACCGGCTGCCTGGCAGCGCGGCCCACCTGTCGTCGAGACAGCCGGCGCGGCCCAGCAGCTGACGGTCGATGCAATCGTCGTTATCGGCGGTTTGCGACCTGAAGGCGCCTTGGCGAAGCCGCTGAGCGGCCACGATGAGATGAGTTGCACGCGTTGTTGCCGTACACCTGACACAGGAGCTGGTGTTTCACACCAGCCTCCTAACCGGGCAGATGCGCGCGAATCGCCGAGGACAGCGCCGCGTCGGTCACGGTCTTGGGCACGAAGCCAGAAGCGCCGCACGAACGCGCGAGCTTCTCGAGCTCCACTGCGGACCGCCCCGAATACAGCAGGATCTTGCAGTCGTGCAAGCGGTGCTTGAGCAAGATTTCCACCGCCTTGTCACCTTCGATGGCGGGCATCTCGACGTCCATCAAGACCACGTCCGGCTTCTGGTGGTTCACGACACTACTCACGCCCACCGGGCTATCGAGCTCGATCACGTCGAAGCCATCCTCCTCCAAGGTCTCGCGCACGACCGCTCGGCAAACCTCGTTGTCGTCGACTATCAGTACCTTGGGTCGGCGCTTGGCGGGCGCGCCGGAAGCCTTGTTCATCTGAGGCGGACTTACTTTCTCTGCCCCCGCGCGTGGCCCCCGCTCTTTGGCACGTTGCACGGGACAAGTCAGCTGCGCTTTCACTCGAGATGTCATGGGGTCGATCCTCAACCGTAGCGCGCAGCGGCTGGATCCGCTCCGCCCACACCGGCCCCAGCGATGACCGCTCATCTCGGCCCGCAAAATTCGGCCCGCAAAATCGGGTACCGCTGTAGCGCTCGGTGGGGCTCCACCGAGCTCCAAAGCAGCCCTAGCACCGCCATTTTCCTTCCCTTTCCTGGGCGATCCCATCAAATGGCCGAACAGCCGTTCTCCTATAAGCATCGGAAATTAGCTAATTAATTCACCGCTGTCCGGCCCACAAAAGTCAAGGACAAAAATCCGGTGTTGTGGTAACCCCTCCAACCCATTAAAGTGTCACTGCACTCGTCAGCGCGGGTCCCTCAACCGCGTCCCCTCTCCCCCAGAGCGCTGCGAAAACGACCTAGGAGCGAGCCTTGCCGATCGAAGTACCGAGCGTGCGAATCCTGATCGTGGACGATGACAAAGCCATCTGCGACTTCATGCAGTCGCTGCTCGAGAAGGATGGCTTCATCGTCAAGACAATGGGCGACCCCACGCTCGTCGAAGACGAGGTCCGCGCGGGCGACTACCACGTCCTGATCCTGGACCTGATGATGCCGAAGATGGACGGCATCGAAGTGCTCAAGCGCATCCGTGCCGTCGACAGCGACATCGCGGTAGTGATCTTCACGGCGCACCCGAACCTGGATTCGGCCGTGGCGTCGATGAAGCTCGACGCGGTCGATTACATCAAGAAGCCCTTCAACGTCGACGAGTTCCGCGACGTGCTGTCGCGCGTGATGAAGAAGAAGGGCCTGGCCCGCACGCCCGAAGAGCAGCTGCACAAGATCATCGGCGACACCATCCGCACCATGCGCAAAGAGAAGGAGCTCACTCTCAAGCAGATGAGCCGCCGCACCGGCCTCTCCATTTCCCTGCTCTCGCAGATCGAGCGCGCCGAATCGTCGCCGTCGATTTCCAGCCTCTACAAGATCGCGATCGCCCTGGACTCGAAGATCCAGGACCTGTTCGGCAATAACTGACGGCTCGCGAGACCGAGAAATCGCCAAGGCGCCAAGGCCGCCAAGCGAGAGTTTTGGGGGTCGCGGAGCCACCGCCCGCTGGGCGGTAACTCCCAAGGCGCTCGGTCTCTACGCCCACGTGGGCAGCGTTGCAACCCAGCTGGGCGGCCAGCACGGTTCCGCAGCCTGGGCCGGCTTGACAGATCCGCGGCCCCGCGACCATATTCCGCGCCCGTTTCTGACCCCGCCGAAGTAGCTCAGCCGGTTAGAGCACGCGCTTCATAAGCGCGGTGTCGCCAGTTCAAGTCTGGCCTTCGGCACCAAGAGAAAACGCTCGATTCGTTCACACATACCGAGCGTTTGCCCCCAAGCCCACCATGAGCATCGATTGGGGAAACGCATCGGTTACGGCAGCGCTGACGGCCGTCCTTACCGGTATCGGCTACGTCGTCCACGTCCTCTGGTTGGGGCGGGCTGCGAAACAGAACCTCATCACCGACGAGAAGCGAAAAGCCAATCGACATCTTGCGAGTCAGGCTGATGCTGCTCGAAGGTGACCTATTCAACCGTCGGCGAGTGCGCGCAGGCAGCTCACTACCCGTGCGCGGAATGAACGGTCATCCCGGCCAAGATGAGCGTCAACGAGCTCGGGTAAGTCTGAACTGTCAATCCGATGAGCATCGAAGACGGCCTGCCATTCGGCGGCGACATCTGCGGCAATGTCCTCGGCCGAGACTTGTGCCACCAAGTCCGGCATTTCGACGGCTAACGTGACGATGTCCTCCGCGTCTTTCGCAGAATCGATCTCGGGGCACCGTTCCAAATCTCGGAGTGCGACCAGTTTCGTTGCCAAGAAGAACGGGGGCGATACGGCACGCACATTTCTTCCGTCGTCCAATTTGTAGGTGCTGGCCCGCTCCGCAGCTCGTTTGAACCAAGGGTTCGTGGCGCCGATCGTTTTCCCCTCCACATCCATGATGTCGACGAAGAGTGCCGACTCTCGCAACCGATAGCGGCATTGCACTTGAGGTTCCGGAATGAGGGGGCCCCCGGGTGCGGCAAGCTCGGCGAAGAACTGGAGATAGTCAGGCAGGGGCATCAGGGAGATGCAG
>DATEDZ010000188.1:0-12732 GCA_035281385.1 Polyangiaceae bacterium | reverse complement strand
ATCACGAACGCCGCGGTGTCGTGGAACTTCTTTCACATGCTGCGCGTCCAGCCAGCGCTCGGCAGCGGCTTCACCGCCGAGCACGACGTGCCAGGCAAGACCGACGTCGCCGCCGCCGAAGCCGCCGCCGCCGCCACGCTGCGGGCGTTCTTCAGCTTCGTTGACTCGGAGCGGACGACCGTCGAGGTCGGCGCCGTTCATGGCCTGAATCGCAGCTTGCGCCTGCGCTTCGTCAGCCATGGTGATGAAACCGAAGCCGCGTGAGCGACCGGTTTCGCGATCCGTCACGACATGCGCGTCGGTGACTTCTCCGGAGGCAGCGAATGCCTGGCGGAGAACGTCAGTGGTGGTGTGAAAGGAAAGATTGCCGACGTAGAGGCGATTGCCCATTTGCTTTTATCTCGTTCGTTAGGCTCTCGTAACTTCCGCTAGTCGCGGACTCTGCCTGCCATCCAATGAGCCTTCGGGATCGGAAAGAAGGTCGCGATGAATGAATCTCATCGCCTTCCACACCTTGCTGCCTGACTAGTTGACGCGGTCCCGAACAGAACGAGAGAGCGGCGAATCGTCTCGAGTAACGTGGCGTGGCAGAGCCACTTCTAGCCCAACTGCATCGAGTCTGCAAATCCCCCAATATCAGGCGCAGTTAGGCTGAACCGAACGGCCGTCCCGCCTGGCGAGGCCGCTGTCCTGCGCCGCGAGCCCCACCCCACTGTCGCAGCCTTTCCTACCTGCGGCGAGTCGCGGGCGGGCTGGCGAACGGCAGCTCGATCTGCGCGGACTCCCCCCTCTTCGCTGAGGGCTCGCGGGTGGCGAGCAGGGACTCCTCCCGGGCCAGGTCGGCCTCCACGACCTCTTGATTGTCCAGCGCGAAAGCCAGAGCGTCCAGCACCTTGGCCGGGCCCAGCTGCGGGTACCGCTTCAATATTCGCTCCAAGCTGGTGCCGTTCCGATAGAAGGCCCAGAGCCGTCGGACCGGCACCCGAGAGCCCACCACGTAGGGGCTCCCGCCGAGCACGTTCTTGTCGATACGCACGTGCGGATGGGGGACCAGGACCACCGGGAGCGTCACTCGGGGAGCTTTACCGCTGCTCCGGCCTGGCGGGAAGGGGCGCCCGCGGCTCGCGCCAGGCCCCGCTCAGTTCGACCCTTGCTCTATGGCACCCCGGTGCTCGGCGAACGTGCGGCTGAAGCGATGGCGCCCCCCGCCCCGCCCCACGAAGTACAGGTAGTCGGTCTTGGCGGGATCCAGCACGGCGCGCAGCGCCGCTTCACCCGGGCTCGAGATAGGCCCCGGAGGGAGACCGGGACGCCGGTACGTGTTGTAGGTGTTGCTCGGGTCCCGCAGCATGGCGGGCGTCGGGGGGCCTGGCGCGCAGGTCGAGGGCGGAGGCTGCTGCTCCAAGCAACCGAAGCTGGCCGTGGGATCCGACTGCAACATGCGCAGGGGACGAAAGTCGGGGTCGATCAAGCGGTTCAGAAACACGCTCGCAATGAGCGGCTTCTCGTCCGCCTTGGCGGCTTCCTTTTCCACGATGGAGGCCAGGATCACGACCTCGTGCAAACTCAAGCCGTGCTCGGCTTTGCGAGCCAGAAAGCTCGGCCCGAGCTCCACCTGCAGCGCGCTGAGGCGCTTTTGCGCTTCAGCAACCAGTAGGGCTACCACCGCGCTCGGCGTGCTGTCCGCGAGCAGCGAGTAGGTCGCTGGAAACAGGTAACCTTCGGCGCTGTCAGCCGGAATACCGAGCCGCCTGACGTGCGTGACGTCGCGCACCGCACGCTGGAAGTCCTCGGCATTGCATACGCCCAGCTGCTCGAGTCGCTCGGAGAGCTGCACGTGATTGAAGCCTTCGGGCACGATCACCTGCGATGTCCCGCGGCCGGGCAGGCGCGCCAGACGCCGCAGCAGCTCACGTGCCGACAGGTCATCGCGCACGACATGGGAGCCCGGGACGAGCTTCAAGGACGGATTGAGCACCCGCACATAGGTCGCGAGCAGCCGGGGGCTCGAGGTCAGCTGCGCCTCGGACAGGCGGGAGGCCAACGAGCCGATGCTTTCGCCCGGCCGCACCTCGAAGCGCAGAATGCGTCCCGTGCCGGGGCCATGCACGAAGCTCCAGACGAACAGCGTCAGCGCTCCGATTGTCATGGTCAGCGCGAGCCCCAGGCCGATCGCAGCGACGCGCATCTTGCCCTGCGTCCGCTTGACGCTGGACGCTTTGGAACGCCCTTCGCCCGCCGGCTTGGCCGACCTGCGACGGTTGCGTTTGCTCACTCGCTGCTCGCTCCCCGCGCCTCGCCCCTCCCGTCCAGCCAGCTCTGCAGCAGGATGGCGGCCGCAGCGCTATCGACGCGGCCGCGCTGCTGACGGGCGCTCAAGCCCTGGGCGCGGAGCCGCCCACTCGCCTCGCGGGTGGACAGCCATTCGTCGTAGAGCTCGACCTGTGCGGGCGTGGCTTGCTGCAGCTGCCGGACGAACTCCCGCACGCGCTTGGCGGCCGGCCCTTCGCGCCCCGAAAGCTCACGTGGCAGCCCGACCACGAACAGCTCGATGCTTTCGGCTTGCTGCAGCTCCTTGAGCCGCTGCAGCAGCGCCCGCTGATTCTTGCCGTCGAGGAAGGGTCGCGGGTGGGCCAGCAGGCCGAGGTCGTCAGCCACCGCCAGGCCGACCCGAACGGCTCCCAAGTCGATCGCAGCCGCGCGCACCGGCTGCCCTTTAGCACCTTTGGGGCCCAGCTCTCGAGCTTTGGCGCCGAGCTTGACCCAATCGCTTCCCCCGAGCATAAGCCCGTGGCCGTTTCGGCGCCCCCCGGCCAAAACCAGGGATCCACGCGGATCCCCAGCACAATAGCTCATTTTAAAACTCATGGAATTTCGCGCCGTCAAGGGGATGAACGACATCCTCCCCGACGAAGTCGGACGCTTCGCTCAAGCCGAGGCTGCTTTTCGTCGCGTGATGGATTTGCATGGGTTCTCGGAGGTGCGGACGCCGCTGCTCGAGCCGACCGAGCTGTTCGTGCGCTCGACCGGCGAGACGAGCGAGATCGTAGAAAAGCAAATGTTCAGCCTGACGCGTGAGTCAGAATCGCTCACGCTCCGGCCCGAAGGAACGCCCGGCGCGGTGCGCGCCTTCCTGAATCACTCGGTGCACGCCAAGGAGCCAATCACGCGCTGGTATTACATCGGCGCGATGTTCCGCGCGGAGCGCCCACAGCGCGGTCGCACGCGCCAGTTCCACCAGGCCGGCTGCGAGGTGTTCGGTGATCCCGGGCCGGTAGTCGACGCGGAGATCGTCGACATGCTGGTGGGGTTTCTGAACCAGCTCGGCGTCACGGACGTCGAGGTGCGCGTCAACTCCATCGGCGGGCCCGTAGCACGGCAAAAGTACCGCGACGCCTTGCTGGCCCACCTGGCGCCCCGCAAAGACCAATTGAGCGAGCACGCGCAGAAACGCCTACTCGACAACCCGCTGCGCATCCTGGACTCGAAGGATCCGCGTGACCGCGAGGCGGTCAAAGACGCGCCCTCGATCTTGGACGTGCTCGAGCCGGAGGATCATGCGCATTGGGACGGTTTTCGCGCCGCGCTCGATGCGCTCGGCACGAAGTACGTCGTCGATCCCGGGCTCGTGCGAGGCCTCGACTACTACACGCGCACGCTGTTCGAGCTGGTGTCCACTCAAGGTGAGCTGGGCTCGCAGAACACGCTGCTCGGTGGAGGGCGCTACGACGGCATGCTGCATGAGCTGGGTGGTCCGAAGCTTCCGGCGATCGGCTTCGCCATCGGTCTGGAGCGCTTGCTGCTCGCCTCCCCGCTGGCCGCGCCCGCCCCGGCCTCGCGCTGTTTCGTGGCACCGCTCGGCGCCGCCGCGCTGCAAGAAGCCCTGGGCCTGGCGCGCGAGCTGCGCGCTCACGGCGTGGGCACGGATCTCGACGGTCGTGGCGCCTCCATGAAGAGCATGCTGCGGCGCGCCGACTCGCTCGGGGCTCGCGTGTGTCTGGTGATCGGTGACTCGGAAGTGCAGGCCAAACAGGTGCAGGTCAAGGATCTGGCGTCGCACACGCAGGAGCTGTGCCCGCGGGCCGAAGTGGTGAGCAAGGTGCTGGGGCTGCTGGCCTCCGCTCCGCAACCCAGTGAGGCCAAGCCTTGAAAGAGCTGCGCACGCTCGTCGGTGCGGCGTTGCTGCTGGCCGCCTGGCTCGGCGCCGCGCCGGCTCTGGCGCAGGATCCTTACGGCCCTGGCCTGTCGCCGGGTTTCGGCCCGCCGCAGCAATCCCAGCCGAAAAAACCGCCGAAGCCGCCGCCCGGGACGCCCGAGACGCACGCCGCTTCGGGCGCCGAGGACGCGCTCGAGACGCTCGGCTCGGAGCCCGCGCTGCCCGAAGATCCGCTCGCGATCAAGAAGTCGGCTTACGAGCGCATCGGCAGTGACTTGAGCCCGGACCTCGAGGAACGCGGGCAAAATCCGCGCTTCGATCGCTCGTTTTACGGCCCCTACTACTCGGAGCGCAGCGGCGACTACTCCTTCAAGATGGCGCTTCCGGTCTGGCTCGAGCGAAGCCAGCCGTCGCGCACCAACAAGCTGAAGCTGGATCGGGCGTCGCTGTTCGGTGGCCTGTATTACAATCGCCGCAGCGCCGAGCGCTCGGACGACGTGCTGTTCCCGCTGCTCTGGAACCTGCGCGATCACGAGCACAAGAGCCGCACCACCATCGTCGGGCCGCTCGTGAACCGGGTCACGGCCGACGGTCACGACAACTGGCTGGCGCCGCTGTACTTCATGGGCAAGCACGGCGCCGGTGGCTACACCATCATTCCGCCGCTACTCACCTACCACAACACCGACGGCCGCAGCGGCTTCAACCTGGTGGGCCCGATGTTCTGCTCGTGGAAGGGCTCCTCGGCGTGCGACGCGCGCACTGCCGAAGATATCGATCTGGGCGTGGCTCCCTTCTACTTCTTCGGTCAGAACGCGGAGACCAAGTACGAGGTCATCCCGCCGCTGCTCCACTATTACCGCTATCGCGATCGTGATCTGTCGTGGCTCAACGTGTGGGGGCCGTACTACCGGGAGCACACACAGGAGCGCGAGATGTTCCACCTCCTGCCGCTCTACTACAGCATCTGGGGCAAGCAGGAGCGGCACACCACGCTATTTCCGTTCTTCCACTATGGATACAAGAAGAACGAATGGCTGTTTGCCAATCCGCTCTTCATGCTCGCGCGCGGTGAGCACGGTGAGTCCACCTTCGCCACCTGGGGTTACGCGCGCTACCGCGGTCGCACCGAGCTCGACATGATCACGCCGCTCTACTGGGCGTACCGCGATCCTGACATCGGCCTCGATCAGAAGCTGCTCCTCCCTTTCTTTTACAAGCGCACGAGCCCGCGTGAGTCGAGCTGGGCGTTCTTTCCGCTCTACGCCAAATTCGAGCGCTTCGGCATCAGCAAGACGACCTGGATCACGCCGCTGCTGCAGCACACCCACGATCTGCGCGGCTTCTCCACCAACATCCATCCCATCCTGTACGTGGGCCGCGACGGCCAGTCGACGCACACGGTGATCGCTCCGTTTTTCTGGGACTTCGCCGATCCCAAGTCACGTGCCACGGTCGCGTTCCCGTTCTATTGGCGCTTCAGCGATCGGGACAGTGTCTCCCAGCTGACCGGCAACGTGTATTACAGCGAGGAAAGGAAGAGCGCGGGCACCGAATGGGAGGTGCACGTCTTCCCTGCCTTCTCGTACGGCGAGACGCCCAACGGGCATTGGTGGAACCTGCTCTATGGTCTCGCGGGTTACACGCGCGAAGGCGCGACCACCAAGATGCGCACGCTCTGGATCCCCATCACGCTGAGCGGCGGCGACTGAGCGTCGCACGCCGCGGCACGTCCCGACATTTCAAGTGCCACCCCGCCAACGGCGGTGGGGGGAGTGCCTTTACCGGCCGGGGGGGACCGGGGCGGGGTAGCGGCTTGAAGAGAGCGGACCTTGGAGGGCCCGTCCACCGCCTATCGGATGTGCTCAGCCGACCTCGCCGAGCCGCAGCAGCACCCGCTCGATCTTGGGCAAGAGCGAGGAGGCATCACGCTTCTCGACGTAGTCTTCAGCGCCGAGATCGAGCGCGATGCGACGATCGGACTCTGGATCTCGACCTGACCAGACAACCACCGGGATACCGGCGGTGCGTGCGTCGGCCTTCAAACGGGACAAAACGTCGCGCCCATCAGCATCGGGGAAGTGAATGTCGAGCACGATGATGTCCGGCTTCTCGGCCAGCGCGGTCTGGTAAACGTCCGACCCCGCCAGCACGGGCAGCATTTCGAAGCCGCGCTTCTCTGCGAGCCGGCTTACCGCGCGCTGCACGCCGGGATCATCGTCTGCAAACAAAATCCGCCGCCCTGTCATGGTGCAGCGATCAGGTTACCCCTCTTACGGCGCATGACAATGGGCGAAAACTCCTGGTTCGAGATCCATGGCGCCCAGCCCCCAAGAACGCCCAAGGTGTCCGCCAGTCGGCGCGCAGGCCGGCTCGATGTGTCGATTTTGTTAGAGGAACTCTTCCCTCGAGGGTAACTCGACGGGAAGCCTGAGGCCGAAGTAATCACGAGCATGACGGAAACAAATGTCGGTCACCATCTCGCCGAAACGGGCCTATCGGTCCAGGATCTTGAACGGCGGGGCGTCAGGACGGCCGCGTTCGACGCTGAGCAGATCGAACCGGGTCGCCATCAATCCATCGCGTAGGAGCTCGAGCGCCAGCTCGGGCAGAAGCGACCCACACGTGTAGAAATCGGCTGCAGCGTAACGGGCCTCCGGCCAGGTGTGGAGGGAAAAGTGCGACTCCGCCAGCACCAGCAAGCACGTGACGCCCTGCGGCGCATAGCCGCGCGTCACCTCGCCGATCACGTGAGCCTTCGCCTTTTCCGCCGCCTGCAGCATGAGCGGCCGCAGGCGCTCGGGGTCGTTCAGGATCGCGGCGTCGCAGCCGTGAAGCTCGGCCAGCAGGTGTCTACCGACGGTTCCGGGTGCGCTCATGGATCCAGCAGGCCTTCGATCTTCCGCAGCAGCGTGGGCGCGCTGACCTTGCCCTTGTACACGTAAAGACTCGCGGCCTCGACGCCATCGAGCAGCTCTTCACTCACGCGCAAGCGTGAGCTCACCACGAACAAAAGCTTGCGCGAAAGACCGCGCTCGGCTGCCTCGATGCGCTGAAACACCGCGTCCCGGCTCCAAAACCCGAGCAGCTCCACCAGCACCTTTTCGGTGCGTTCCGGGTGGGAGAGCTCCAGATCCGGCACCAGCACTCCCCCACCCCGCTCAGTGAGGTCGATCAGCTCTTCGCAGAGCCGTGCCCGCCAGCCTCCCCGTAGGCTCTGCAGGTCATCGAGCAGCTCGAGCACCTCGCTTCGCACGCCGCCCTGCTCCGTCGCGCCCGAAGCCTGAGCGTAGGTCTGCTCGAAGTGCAGCTTCTCACGGCGCTTGCCCCAGCGCAGCTCGGCCTTGAGCCGCAGCTTACCGCACGACAGCAACGCTGGAAGCGACAGTGCCAGCTCGAGCCCGTACTTGGTGGTGGGGCCAAACAGGCTCAGCGGACCGTCGATCTCGAGTCGGTAGCCGGAAGGTTCCAGCCGCGCGATGCGCAGCAGTAGCTGCCGAAACTTCAGCTTGCGGAAGAGCTCTCGGTACGCGTCGGGTCGCGCCGCTTGCACGTCCGCCTCCACCCGCACGGCGCGCAGCAGCACTGACTGCACCTGCAGCAGCTCGTACTCGCCCACCAGGGCGGCCGCGCTCGAAACCGCGCAAGCCTCGAGGCGTTGCGCGCTCCTGAGATCCGCGTAGAGCGCCTGATCCAGCTCCGTAGCCGACAGCCCGAGCTCGGCCGCTACTTCTTCGAGCAGGGCGCCACGATCCAAGTGCTGCCCATCCGGCAGCGCCGCGCGGCGCGCGGCAGCACGACCGAACACCGCCCGGCGCACCGCTTCGGGCTCCGCACGCGCCGGCGACGTGAACTTCGCGTGATGCTCGAGCAGGTGGGTGAGCCCGAGCAGCAGTTTGCGCTCCTTGGGCGCGGCCGGTACCGAGGCCCAGCCCGCCTCCACTTCCTCGCGCTGCTGGCCGAGCGAGGCCTGCGTGATCGCGAGCAGCGCTCGACCGAGCTCGGTGGCGCGCACACGCTCCGCTGCCGAAAGCTGGCTCAAGGTGAGCTTGCCTTCGCGCTTGCGAGCTCGAGTCAGTTCCGGCGGCAGCATGCTAGGGCTGCCTCCGGCTTGGAGCAGTTTCCGTGACGAAAGGGCGACGACGAGAGGCAGCACTAGTCACTCGCGAAGCGAGTGAGGGGGGCGAGACCGGCGCAGCCGGCTCGGGGGGCGGGAACGCCCCCCCCAACAAGATAGTGGGGGCGCCGCGACAGCGGCGCCGCGGGGCGCAGCCCCGCCCCATGATTCGTTCACGAATCATGGGCCACCCCACGACCAGCTCCCGCGTAAGCCGAATGCTCGCGGCGTCGTTCGGAGGTACCCGACTCGTTGGTGCGCGCCGAGACCAGCTCGTAGAGCACGGCGCGCTTGTCGCCCTGGCGCCGCAGCACGCGCCCCAGCCGCTGCACGTGCTCGCGCACCGAGCCACTGCCCGAGAGCACGATCGCGACGCTGGCGTCCGGTACATCCACGCCCTCGTTGAGCACTTTGGACGTGGCGACGGCGGAGTACTTCCCGGCCGCGAATTTTTCGAGGATCTCGCTGCGCTCCTTGACCTTGGTCTGATGCGTGATGACTGGGATCAGGAAGCGCCGCGAAACCGCGTAGGCCGTGGCGTTGTCCTGGGTGAAGACCAGTGCGCGCTGTCTTCGATGCTCGCTCAGCAGATGCTCCAAGTACTCGAGCTTGGCGCTCGATGCCAGGGCCAGCTCGCGCTGCCGCCGGTAGGCTCGCATCGCGCGCTGGCCCGCCGCCGACTGCGCCGAGCGCATCACGAACTGGCCGAAACCGGCTGGGCTATCGAAACGGATGCCCTGCTTGCGTACGAAGTCCAGATAGATGGCGCGCTCGGCTTCGTACTCGCGTCGCTCGTCGAGCGTGAGCTCGACATCGATGCGCTCCACCTCGTAGTCGGCCAGGTAACGGCCCGACAGCTCCACGATGTCCTTGCGGTAGACGCACGGACCTACGAGCTCGTCGAGGCGCTCGTTCTGCCCATCAGCGCGCTCCGGGGTCGCGCTCAGCCCCAGCCGATAGGGCGCCAGAGACTGCTCCGCTGCCAGCGCATAGCTTGGTCCCGGCAGGTGGTGACATTCATCGAACACGATCAGGCCAAAGCGCGCCCCTAGGTGCTCCATCTGCAGACAGGCCGAGTCGTAGGTCGTGACCGTGAGCGGCCGCACCTCGTGCGAGCCCCCACCCACGATGCCCACCTCGGTAGCGAAGCTATAACGCAGCAGGTCGTACCACTGGCGTACCAGGTCGAGCGTGGGCGCCACCACCAGCGCGCTACGGCGCTTGGCGTCGATGGCCAGCACCGCCACGTGGCTCTTGCCGGCGCCGGTCGGCAGCACCACCACTCCGCGCCCGCGCGCTTTCTCCCACGCTGCGAGCGCCTCGGTTTGAAACGGCCGTGGCTCGCGCCGTACCACCAGGCCCTGCTCGAGCTCCGGGTAGCAACGCGCGCGATCCTCGTAGCTCAGCTCCAGACGCCGCAGCGCGAGCACCACCTCGGCGTAGGCCCGGGCGGGCGCGCGAAACAGGCCGCTCCGCGCGTCCCACTTCAGCGGCGTCGGCAGCTCCGCGCCCTTCTCGGCTCCGCTCAGCTCGAGCGTCCCACTGCGAAAACTCAAGACGAACATGCAGACCCAGCGGGTCATAGCGCGAGTTTTGGGGTCGGGGCTCCAAAACCTGAGGGGGGGGCCCCGCCGAATTCACTTCGGCGGGGGGGAGCTGAGCTCCCGAGACACGGGCTAGAGCACCCATCCCATTCTTGGGATGGGGCTCTAGAACACACCGACCATGCCTTCACCTGCGGCGGCGCCCAGCAGATCCACCGGCAGGTGAAACACGACCTCACCCAGGTAGTGGCCACGACGCTCGCGCATACGCACCAGCGTGGCGGTGCAGTTGCCGAACTTCAAGCTCATCACGCGCGGCACCGGCTCGCACACTAGCGCCTTGACCAGGTGAAAGTTGGTTCCGCCATGCGCCACGGCCAGAATGCGGTGCGCAGCCTCGCGGTGCTTGGCTTGCCAGCGCAGCAGCAAACTCCTCACGCGAAGCTGCACCTCGTCATAGCTCTCGCCACCGTACTCGGAGAAGTCACCGAGCTCGGTGACTGCGCGCTGCATGAACCCTGGGTAGCTGGCCTGGATCTCGTCGCGCGTCAGCCCCTGCAGGCTGCCAGCGTGCAGCTCGGAGAGCTCCGGCGCCAGCTCCGGCTCTGGTAGGTCCAGCTCTGCGGTGAGCGCGCGGGCCGTGGTCAGTGCGCGCGTCAGCGGCGAGCTGTACACGGCATCGAACTGAAACCCGGCGCGGCGCAGCCAGCTCCCGAGCAGCCGCGCCTGCTCTTCGCCCGCTGCCGACAGGGGATAGTCATGCTGGCCTTGCATGCGCCCTTGGGCATTGGCCACGCTCTCCCCGTGTCGAACGATCAGAAGCTCCATGGCTCGAGCGCGGTGCCGACGCAGCGCTGGTCTTCGGCATCCTGGAAGCAGCGCACGCTGGCGACCTCGCCGGCGCCCACGCGGCCCGCGGTAACGCGCAGCGCATGCCGCAGCGACATCGCGTCACAATCGCTGCAGCGCGCCGACACCTGGCCCAGCGCGACGCGCCCAACCGACGGACGCGCGGTCTCGTCCACGCGGTGGTAAGCGCGCGCCGGCCGCCACGACGTGCCAGCTTCGGGCAGAAAGCTCACACGGATCTTCGCGCTTTGGCGCGGAAACGGCTCGTCGAGGTCGAGGACCTGGGCGGCCGAAGGCGCGGGACCGCGCAGCGGCGCTGCAGGAAAGCCGAGAGGCAGACTGGCGGTGGGCAGGGCGCGCGTCGCCGAGCACATGATGCTGAAGCGACGACCGGCGCGCACCTGGCAGCGCTTGCCGACGATGATGCGACTCTCGAGCTCGGCAGCCCGCGCCCGCAGCGCGCGCGACACGCGCTCGAAGCTGCAGTCCACGTCACCGAGCTGCTCCTCCTCGATGGCGCGGAAGCCGCGAAACCCCGTGCAGTGCTCGTTCAACGTTTCCCCCGCCGTATAGCCCGGCGGCAGCGCTGCGAGCTCGAGTACCTCGCTCGACCGCAGCTGGCTGGGCGTCGAGCGCGGCGGGCTGGCGCAGGCGACAGCGAACACGACGAACGGAACAGCCAGGCGCATGTGCCGTCGCAGTATAGGCCGCGCTACGCCGGCCGCCGCCCGGACAAAAAAACAAGCGGCGTGGCAAGCGAACCTGCCACGCCGACTTTTCTTGGACCCAAAGGGCTTCAGATGGGCAAGCCACCGAGGCCGAGCAGGCCGCCGAGGCCGAGGCCCCCGCCGCCTTCACCGGTCCCGCCTTCGCCGCCAGCGCCGGTGCCGCCTGGACCTTCGCCGCCGGGCGGAGTAACGCCGCCGCCGCCTTCGCCGCCGGGCGGAGTGGCGGTCGAGCCACCCTTGCCGCCGACAGTGCCTTCACCGCCGGGCGGAGTGGTGTCATCGCCTCCAGCGCCCGAGCCGCCCTTGCCCGCGGTGGTGTTGTCATCGTCGTCGTCGTCGCCACCGCATCCCACCACTGCGATGGTCGTGCCGAGCGCGACCATCGCGAGCAGGCTAGTTAGCTTCTTCATACGTATCCTCCGAAATAACCTAGGTTAGTAGCTGGGCGGAGTTGCCCGCCGGGCCTTAAGCACAGTGCGTGCCAGAATGACGCAACGCGCTCAAGAGACGACTAAGTAACAAGAAAGATTAAGGTTTTGAACTATCAAGCCTTCGCCCTTTCATGAGCGCCCGCGAGGGACACCCGGACTTTGGTGTCATGGTAGGGGCGGGTCATACAGCGGTTCTGCGGAAAAGCGCAAATCGCGCTCGCTATTTCCTGGGGATCCAACCGCATGCGCCAGCCGAACTGGTGAAAAATGATCAGCTATTTCCAATTGTTGACGACTATCCACCAGTTATCCACACCCTATGGCATTCCGGTCGCGGTCTCGTGATTGGTTGAACCTGCCCGCCGAGTCCGCGCCGGCCAGCCGCTCTCGTCCTAGGAGGCTGGTGTTTTTCAAACCCAGCCTCCTAGGGTCCTTGAGAACCGTCTTCCGTGACAGATGAGTCAAGTTTTGCTGAGCCGCCGGCCTCGAGCAGGTTTTCCGCCGGGTCTCGCGACTATCGCAGGCTAGACCGCAACGGGCGCCGGCCTCGCCGGTTTTGGTCTCGTGGGTGGCTCCTACTCTCGCCGATCGTGATCTTTTCTTCCAAGACTCATATGTCTTGTCGGGCTGGGGCCCCTGCCCCAGCTAGGTTTCTGGTTCTCAGGGAGGAGGCACGCGCCTCCTCCCCTCAAGAAGCTTTGCTTCTTGAGCCTCCCCTCTACGCGGCGGCTCCGCCGATTTCGACCGCTGGTGTTTCACACCAGCCTCCTAGTCTCGAGTTGGGCGATTTCGCCTCGGGAATTGTAGGGCTCTTGCGAGTATCTACGTGGTCGCGTGAGCGAGCAGACCACTCGAAATGTCCGGCGGCTCATGCATACCCGAGCGAAGCAGGCGCCCGTCCCGCCGG
>DATEDZ010000187.1:0-8141 GCA_035281385.1 Polyangiaceae bacterium | reverse complement strand
TCCTGCACGCACGCGAGGCACGTGCCGACGCTGTTACAAACCTGATCGGTGCCGCACCCGGTACCCGCGCCTTTGTTGGTCGTTGCGGTGCACACCGGGCCGCTTCCGCACGCCAGCTTGCCGTTCTTGCAGGGCTGGCCTGGTGGATCGCAGGCTTCGTCCTCCACGCAGCCCACGCAGGCGCCGCCGTCGCAAACTTGGTCGGTGCCGCATTCGGTGCCGTCCGCCACATCACCCGCGGCGTCGCAGGCGGGGCCCACGGCGCACGACCTCGTCCCCGCGACACAAACATTGTTGGCGTCCGGCTGGCAGTCTTCGCCCACCACGCATGCGACGCAGGCGCCGGTGCTACAGACCTGGTCGGTGCCGCATTCGGTGCCGTCTTCTTGATCGGTTGCGACTTCGCAAACCTCGGTCTTCCCGTCGCACGCGATCACGCCCACCTTGCAGGGCTGGCCTTCGGGGGCGCAAGCGCCACCGGGCGTGCAGGTCGGCACGCCATCGGGACCGCCGCCTTCACCGCCGGCACCCGGCCCGGTGCTGCGACCGCCGCCTTCGCCACCGCCGCCTTGGTCGACCGCGCCGATCAGACCGCCCTCGTCGTCGACTTCCATGGGCTCGGCGCAGACGTGGTCGGCACATTCCTGCCCGGTCAAGCAGTCGGCCTTGCCATTGCACTGGTTGCGACACTGCAGATCGAGCGCGCACACCAGCGGCTCCTTGCAGTCGGTGTTGAGGGCGCACTCCGCTTCCTTGTCCAGCTGGCAGACGTTGGCGTCTCCGGTCTGGACGCAGCGCTGACCGGCCGGGCAGTCTTCGGTCTGCTGACACTCTTGGTGGCAAAGACCGAAGCCGCAAACCAGGCCGCCGTCGCAGTCGCTGTTGAGCGTACAGCCCTTGGCGACGCCGGCTTTGACCGGATCATCACCGCAGCCCGCGGTACCAAAGGAGACGGCGATGATCGACACCGCCGCGAGCTTCCCGAACGACCCCATCCACAAGTGAGCTTTGAGCCAAGCCAGCGACATGTCGGACCCTTCCAAGCTGTGCTCGGTCCGGAGGCGCCCGCCCGAGCGATCCAAACGCTTATCATCGTCTCGCCGCCGCGGGAAGCGAGAAGTCGCGCCGCCGCGGGAAGCGAGAACGTCGCGGAGCACCGGGGGCCGTGGTAAGTCTTTGCTTCAGCGTGAAATTGCGATTTTCGGCTGCAGCTTTCGCTACTTTCCTACTAGCACCAGGACTCATTTCCAGCTGCGGCGGGCAGCGTGAAGGCGGAAGGACCGCTTGCATCCGCGGGCAGTCGATCGCCTGCACGGGCGCGGAGGCTTGCGCCGGGCATCAGGTTTGTCTGGACGACGGGTCCGGGTATGACCTTTGTGTTTGCGCCGGAGATGAAACGTTCCCCGACGCGGGTCCCAATTCGGGCTTGCTCGGCGCGACCTGCAGCAACGACGGTGACTGCCGCGCCGGCTCCGCCTGCTTGACCAGCGCTTCGACCGGAATCGATGGTGAGGGTCCAAGCGCGGGCCTTTGTGTCGTCGACTGCGCGCGCGACGCCCGCGTCTGCGCAGAGCACGACGCAGCTACCACGTGCGTCGTCCTGGACGACCGCGGCACGACTGACCTGCGCGACGACGCTGCGGTCTGTCTGCCAAGCTGCACGCTGGGTGACCCCGCGCCGAGCGACGACAAGTGCCGGGGCCGCATCGACATGGTCTGCGCCGAGGACACGGCCGAGACCGGCATCGGCTTCTGTCGCCCCGCCTGCCGTAGCGACGTCGATTGCGACGGCCGCCGCTGCAACCTTCGCACCGGGCTCTGCGCCGACAGTTTGCCGGAGGGTGATCCCATCGGCAGCGCTTGCGACCCAGCCGCGCCGCAGTGCGCCGGCGGCTGCTTCGAGCACGGCGGCTCCTTTACGGAGTGCACCGGTGTTTGCCGGCTGGGCACGCCTGGTTGCGGGCAAGACACCGCGGACGGCCCGCCTTACGACTTCTATTGCTACCTGGATCCCTCGAACGAGGGCGGCGAGGGTGACCTCGGTTATTGCGCGCGAGTGTGCGACTGCGATGATGAATGCGGGCGCGCCGACGCGGTTTGCGAGCCGCGATCGACGCTGCCCGAGGGGACCGGTCGCCAGGGCGTGTGCGCCTCGGCGATATTCGCGTCGGGCGCGGCGCGGCCCGGCCAGCCTTGTAATTAGCCCCAACTCAATCGCTCCTCTCGAAACAACATGATGCTCCGGAGCCTCGCGGCCTCCAACTCCGCCTCCGTGCATTCCGCAGGTTGAGCCTGTTTCGACCGCCCCTTCTGACTCAATGGTCACGCTTCTTTCGAAAGAAGCGCTGGTCCAGGCACCAACAATCTCTCCATTTCGCGGGGCTCGAACTTGGTAAGGCCGCCCGAGTAGGTCCGTCCTTCGGACACCGTCGCTCGAGACGCGAGGTGCTTGGCAAGCACGTCCAAGACTGCACTTGATAGTGGATCGCGTGGGTACACGCCATGGGCGATGTTGATGTGGCGTGCGTCGGCAAGGTTCCGCACGAAGGCTGGGGGCCGCCGTGCCATGTAAGTCGCCAGAATGGGGGCGGGCCGCCGCAATCCTACGGACCACCAGGCTCGTCGATGGCGGGCGATGAAACCGTCGGCCGTCCCCATCTTCTTGGCCAGACGTAGGAATTTTTCAACCGCGCGCCGGGCCTCCGTCGAGAGCTCATCGAGCTCAACGGGCAGGTCAATCACGCGTCTGAGCGCAGAGGCATCGCTCAGGGCACGTCCGGCGCCGAACAGCTCACGGGCTTTCGTGATGCTTGGGAAGAGTACCGAGGCGGGCAGACCAACGCTGTGCTCTCCCTCGATCCAAACCTTGTTGGCGCCAGTGACCTGGCCCCGATGAACGTGGCACAGCTCGCCCAGTTCGACGAATCCCTCAGGGCCCTTACGACCGGGCCTCGTCAGCGGCGACCACCGATCGGCCGCTTCAAGTCGCTCCCGTCGCACGGCACGGCCAGTCTCAAGTTGGCCAATCGTGGAAACGGACGCGACCCGGCGCATCTTGACGCTCTTGGGGAGCGCACCCGCTTCGAAGCAGGTAATGACCGCCGTCGTATCGGCGTCAGCAAACGGCAGCGCTGTGGGCTCGATCAGGTGAATGCTGCGACCACCCAAGGGGCCCAGGAGCAACTTTCGGACAAGGCTCCCGTAGTTGACGTCTAACCACTCGGCCGCGGTAATGAGCGCGCCGTAGTCTCCCGACTGCGCCAATCGCGCAGTTGCTAAGAAAAAATGAACGTGAAGTCCTGCAAGCTGACTAGCAGAAAGACCGAGCTCAGCCGCGTGCTCGACGAGCCAGTTCTTCCATGTGGAGTCTATGCGGTGGTGTCGAACGTATGGAGGATTCCCCAGGAAAAGCGTCGGGCCCACGCACTTCAGCAAGCGCAGGTCACGGTAGTCGCCCATCACCACGGTAGCGCGACCTCGAAGGCCCGCCGAAGCAAGGTTGGCTCTCAGGATTAGCCCAGCGAGTGGATCAACCTCAGTCGCGAGCAGCTGCGCCTTTGGGAACTGGCGAGCCGCCGCGAGTGTGAAGCGCCCGGAACCCGCTCCAGGATCCACGATACGAACGGGCGCGCGCGACCCGGCCCAACGAGTCATTTTATCGACGATCGCGTCGGGTGTGTAGGTGGCCCCCAACTCGCGGCGCTGCGCTGGTTCTCTGAGGTCACAGAAGGCCGCCCCGAGAGGGTCCTGGCCGGCCTTCATGGCGGCCCGTGCAGCAACGACGGCTAGCGGGAGCGGCTTGGCCGCCGTCGCGGCCAGCTGCTTCTCCGCAGAGGACCACCCAGGGATCTCGGCAGCGCCTAGCTCCAGGGCCAGCCCGACCAACTCAAGTTCCGTCTTTACGAGAAGGTTGGCCAATTCCTGCGTCCCACGGGAACCTAGCGTGACGTGTGGCGCTGCTCAAGCGTTCACTCCCGATCCGCGAAACGCGCCGCAAATCCGTGTTCCGCGCTGTGACAAACAACGACCGAGGTGAACTGCCTGCTGCGGCGTGAGCTCGAGGGCTACCTCGACTGTCTGTTAGCGCCCGCTACTTCGTGCCGATACTGAAACCGGCCGAGGCCTTGGCGCCACCACCCGCCTTGGCACCTGCGCTAGCTTTGGCATTCACGTCGACCTTGGGCGGCGTGACCTTGACGGAGGCATTGGCGGCCTTGGCCAAGCTGGCGCTGGCTTTGGCATCCAGCTTGGGATCGAGCTTGGCGCTGGCGTCGAGCTTGGCGTTGGGATCGAGCTTCGCCTTGGCGTCGAGCTTGGCGTTCGCGTCGAGGTCGGCCTTGGCGTCGAGGTCGGCCTTGGCATTCAGATTGGCCTTGGCGGCTGCATTCAGGGACGTAGCGGCGCCAGCGAAGGCCTTGCCGGCCGCGACCAGCGAGACGCGGATCGGTTGCACCGACAGGTCGAGCTTGGCGTCCAGATTCGCCTTGTAACAGAGGCACGGCGCATCCCATTCGAGGGCCACGTTCGTGCCCGCGCCGGCGCCGACGTCCAGCTTCAGATCGAGATCGCCCGCCGCGTGCGCTTTGCCGGAGGCATCGACGACGAAGGCGTGGACCTCCTTACCCTTCGCTACCAACTCGACGCCGAAGTCGCCGACCGCCACCAGCTGGCCGCCATGACTGGCATCCACACTGAGCGCGATCTTCTCCAGCCGCCCGATGCCGGCGCCGACCTTGGCATCGACCGCCAGCTCGATCGGACCAGGCGAAAGCTCCACGCCCGCCTTGGCCTTGCCGGTGAAGCAGGCGCGCGGCGCGTCGAAGCGCAGCGCGATCTCCTCCTTCGCGCCGCCCTTGGCGGTTGCGATGGCCTTGAGCTTGGCGTCAGCGTCGGCCTTCAGCTCGGCACCCGCGCTATCTCGGATGAACGCCTGCACCTCGCCGCTCGGACGCGCGAACATCTCCGCGCTGAAGCCACCCGCCACGAGCACGTTGCCGCCGAGCTTGGGCTGCGGCGCTACGGCCGCCGCATGCAGCTTGCAGCCATGCAGCTTGCCGTCGACATCGAGGGCTACGTCGACCGGGCCGGGGGCTAGCTCCACGCCCGCCTTGGCTCGGCCTTCGAAGCGCCCGCGCGCCGGGACGAACGCCAGCTCGACCTTCTCGCTCGCGCCGCCCTTGGCTTGCACGGTCGCGACCAGCTTGATTTTTTCGGTCACGAGCTGACCCTTGGCATCACTGACCAGCGCCTCGACGCGCCCGCCTTCGTGCAGGCCCACCTCGACCGAAAAATCTCCGGCGGCTGCGACGCTACCGCCGATGCGCGGTGGCCTGAGCGCCGCCGTGACAGCGGCGGCCGCAGCTCCAGCCAGGGCGCCGGCAACGGTCGCGCTTGCTGCGCCCGCGGCACCAGCCTTGTCGCTGCTCTCGCAAACCTTGGCGGAGCCCGCCGCAAATAGAACTAGCGGAACGATCACGAGTCGCATCGGCCACCTCCTAGTGGGGACAGCGAGTATTGGCTGAACTTCAACTACGACGTTAGGTTTTTCGCACCAAGCGGAAAAGTTACTCGGACCTTTCGGGACAAATCGTCACCAGTTCCGCTGATTGTGGTGAGCTACATGTCGTCATTCGTGATCCGTTGTCGTTACTCGTCACGCTCAATCCATACCTGCACTTCACCCGGTTCTTCACCTGGCTCCACGTGAATGACGCGCGGTCTGCAGCACACCGCGCAATCCTCCGTGTACGTCTGCCGTCGTCCGCCGCCGAGATCGATCACAAGCTCGTCGGTCTGTCCGCAGAACGGACACACCACGCTGGCTGAGCTTCTGCGATCGCGTCGACCCATACGGGTCGCAGCCTAGCGCAACCCGCCGCAAACGGCGCTGCTCTTGGATAGTCGTCGCTCAGGCTCGGGCTTGCCAGGCCGTGCGGGCAGAGAGTCCCAGGTTTTCGAGCTGAGGGAGGATGGCGTGCTCGACGGTTTGGTAAAAGAGCACGCGCGCGTCGGCGCCGCTGCACAGTCCTAGCGCCGCCCAGCCCATGACCGAGACTGTAGCGCGCGCTGAGCATCAACGCAAGCTGCAGCTCGATGGGTCCGTTGAGTCGCTCCGGCAGGTCGCTCGGGACGGTGAAGCTCAGGCGATCGCCCGCGACGGTCAGTCGCTCGCTGTCGACGATCACGCCGTCGGTCGCTCGCCCCGGCTGTTGCAAGCGCATGCGCATGTCCTTGCCGTTCAGCACGTCCGTCGAGGGAGACCAATGCAGGACGACCTGATCTCCCCGCTGGATGCCGCGCTGTCCGGTGCTCGCCGGGGATTCGAGGCGGAGGGTTCTGGGAGTGAAGGCATCGGGCAGCGACAGAGTCCAACTTGCGCTGCTGTCTTCGATGCGAATCGATGCGGAGGCAGTAGAGCGCGCAGCCGCTGGAATGGGGCCCTCGAGCTCCACGGCGGGACCGTCACCCTCCTGAGCCATCTCGCCCGGAAAGGTCAGCTCGAGGATGCGGTCGCGATCGTAGTGAGCGAACCGAAGGCGTAGATGCCGGTCAGTCGCTTGAGCGGCAGGCCGTTGAACCAGGCCCGAGCGTTGGTCGAAAGCTTCCTTTCGCGGTCGCCGCCGGTGCTCGCACGCTCGTCTCGGGGGTGGACGTAGATAGTCAAAGTCGACGGTGACAACTTGACCGCCATTGTCGCGTTGCTCAAATCCTTCAGCTTCGTGTCCGGCGAGCACGCCGTCAGCGCCGCAGCCAAAAGCCAAAGCGAGCACAGTTCACGTTGGCTAGCGTCAGGTCGTCCCCGAACCCGAGCAGGCCGGACAGCAGGCGCTTGGCCCATGGCTTGGCGCAGAGCACGCGCAGGCCATCGCCAGCAGTAGTCCGCCCGAGCAAGCACCCCCGTAAGCTAGCCCCGACCACGCCCTCGCGGTAGAGTCACCCGCGCCCGGCGAAAGTAGCACTACTGCCGTAAATTCGTGATTTTGGACTATGTGCTGGGGTTACAGGAAACTCGGTACCCCAATAGCTTGGGATTAAATCGAGATTCACGGCAGTAATGCAAGGACGACCTTCACTTTGTGTACGAAGTGAATCGTGTACGAAGTGAATCGCACAGGCTGTAGGCTCCTCTCGGGATTTCCCGAGCCAGTCCGACCGACCGGAGGCGATGGCCTCTGGCTTGGCGAGCAGCCTTCCACGCTTTCAGGGACGCCCTCCGCGGGCAGGCAGGGTAACGGAGCATCGGGTCACACTCAACAGGAAGCCGCGCAAGCGGTTGGAGATCGTGTTCGCTACTGGCTCAATCCGAGCGACCCGGATTTCGATGCGAAAGCGGCCAAGATCTGCAAGCTGTACATCTCGCCACCCGCCGGCACGACCGTGCTGTGCGTGGACGAGAAGCCCGGGGTTCAGGCGCTTCGCCGTACGCGAGCTGCTCGGCCGATGCGACGCGGCCGACCGGTTCGCCTCGAATTCGAGTATGAGCGCAGGGGCACGCGCAACATTTTTGCGGCTTTCAACGTCCGCGACGGCCGCGTACTGCTCTGGGTGACGGCCGACCGCACGACACCGATGGTTCTCAGCTTCCTCGATCACATCGTGAGGCACTGAGGCGGGACCGATCGTCATCATCACCGACAACATCAGCACCCGGACTGGCGAAGCCGCCGCTGCATGGCTCGACAAGCACCCGCGCGTGCGCTTCGTTTTCACCCCGACCCACGGCAGCTGGCTCAACCAGGTGGAGATCTGGTTCGGCATCCTCACCCGCTCCGCTCTTCGGCACCGCTCGTTCGCCAACGTGCGCGAGCTTGCCGCCGCGATCTACAAATTCGGCAAACACTGGAACAATCTTCTCCGCCGCCCCCTCGAATGGACCTACTCCGGCCGCGTTCTTCAAGCTTGAGCCGCAAATGCGCTACAACTTTTGGGACGCAGCACTAGAATGGCAGCGCGCAATGCGCAGAAGGAAGTTGTCATGGTCATGAAACAGTTTTGCTTCCCGATCGCTCTAGCTGGTTTGTTGGGGGGGTGCGCGAGCTCGGACTATCCGGGTGGCGGTGGGTCGGGCTCGGGCGGCAGCGTGGGCGCGGCCGGCACCCAAGCCGGAGCGGGTGGCAGCGCCGGCGGCCCGGGCGTAGGCG
>DATEDZ010000186.1:0-11991 GCA_035281385.1 Polyangiaceae bacterium | reverse complement strand
ACACGGCCGCTTGATGTGGCGTCGACTCAGGCACGGGTCCCTCCGGAATGACCCACGCCTCCGGGTTCGGACGCACCGGATACCGGAGTGAAACCACCGCCAGCGACTGCATCGTAGGCGTCAGTATAGCTTGCATGGGCCGGCATGCTCCAATGCGAGGGGCGCGCCATCCAACAAACCGCGGCGATTGCTGGTCTCACCGGGCGGCTGCCACCGCGGGCTTGGCCGCCGATAGTCAGTCATCGGTGTCCGCTACACTAGCGCCCGCAAACCTCGCATCCGCGATAGCCGGAGTCCGCAAGCATCGGTAAGCTGGTTCTGGCCAGCAGGCCGTTTCGGGCTAGCGTCCCGACGTTTGCTCAGGGTCCTGCTATGCGTGGCGCGCGCTATGTCGAGCGGCACCCTGATCATCGTTCCGACCTTCAATGAAGCGGAGAACATCCCGGGCGTTCTGGCAGCGCTGCAAGTCGCATTGCCTTCGGCACACACCCTGGTGGTCGATGACGCTTCGGCCGATGGGACTTCGAGGCTGGTCGAGCAACTTGCTCACACGCAGGCAGGTCTGCACCTGCTACGGCGCCCGGCCAAGCTCGGTCTCGGTACAGCCTACGTCGATGGATTTCGGTGGGGGCTCGAGCGCGGCTACGAGCGCTTTTTCGAGATGGACGCGGACTTTTCACACGACCCGATGCGCTTGCGGGCCTTCGTGTCGGCGCTCGACGCGGGCGCGGACGTGGTGGTGGGATCGCGCAACATGCCAGGCGGCCGAGTGGAAGGTTGGGGACCGCTGCGCCACGTGCTGTCCAAGGGCGGCTCGCTCTACTCGCGGCTGCTGCTGGGCGTGAGCGTGTGCGACCTAACGACTGGCTTCAAAGCGTACACGCGTCAGGCGCTCGAGAGCATCGATATCGGCAGCCTTCGCTCGAACGGCTATGCCTTTCAGATCGAGACCACCTATCGCGCGCTGCGCTGCGGCCTGCGCGTGGTCGAGATCCCGATCGTGTTCGTGGACAGGCGCGCCGGACGCTCGAAGATGAGCCTGGCCGACGTGCTCGAGGCCGTGACGGGCGTGATCCGGATGCGGCTGCGCTAAATCGACGGTCGCGATTCGCGACCGCCCGATTTAGCCTGTTCTCACGGGGCGGCACGCGCCGCCCCGCCCCGCGGAAGTGAATTCCGCGGGGCCCCACCCCACGCGGCGTCGCCTCCGGCGTCGAATGAGGTTCGAGCGTGTCCGAGGATCACGCTCGGTCATTTAGCGTGCCGGTGGAGCCGGCGGGCGAGGCTCGATCACTCGGTAGAGGCTCCAGGGACCAGCTGTTTTGACGTGCCGGACCTCGCCCTTGCGCTGCGCTGCCCGCAGCGGGTGCTTTTCGGGGGGTCGATAGAGCAGGACGTAGTCGTACTCGCTGGCGTGCTCTTCGAACTGGAAGGTTTTCGGATCTCCCCAATCGTGCTGTGCGAGACGCTTCTTGAAGCGCAGCGGCGTGTCTCGCACGTCGAACAGGTGAGGGTCGTAGGCCTTTTTCTCCATGGCCAGGTAACCGTGGAGTGAGATGATCGCCCAGCCCGGCACCGAGGGCACCGAATCCTGGTACGAGACCGGGTACAGGCGTTGATGCTCGGGCAGCACCGCCTCGATCTCGGCGAGCGGCTCGACGCTTCGGCCGAACTCTCCAAATTGCTTCAGCGTGGTCAGATGTAAGGCCAGGGTCATGACGAACGCCGGCAGCAGGACCAGCCCGCGCCGACCCGAAAGATCGGGGCGCGGCAGCAGCAGCAGGCCGAGCAGAGCGTAGGTCGCGTAGCGTGGATAGGTCCACCAGTGAGACACGCGCCCCGAGATCTCGAAGGGCAGGATCAAGTAGAGCAGCAAGGCCGACCCGAACAATGCCAGCGACGTAAACCAGCGGTTTTCGCTGGCGCGGGTCGGCTTCTTGCGCAGCACGAGCATGAGGAACGGCGTGACCAACACTGCGAGCAACGCCCCCCATGACACGCTGCGATCGAGCTCGAGCACGAAGTTGTCGAGCGTGTACCGGTAAACGCTCGTGATGCGCTCCCAGAGCGGCGCGCCGACCACTTCGAGCGGGCCGGAGCGACGCCTCCTCGCCACGCTGGCGAGGAGCCAGACGCCGACGGGCACGAGCGTGGCTGACAGCGCGACCGAGCGGTTCAGCAGGACTCTCGGCCAGGGGCGCCCCGAAAGCGCGATCACCATGCCGGCGACGGCCAGCAGCACGATGGCGTGGGCGTGGCTCACGCCGATCAGCAGTGTGAGCGGCCAGAGCCGCATTGCCTGACGCAGCGTGTAGCACTCGGCCAGGCGCGCCAGCGCCCAGATGCAGACTGCCATGCCGAATTGGAAGCTGAGCCAGCCCCAATACAGGTTCTTGTCCCAGACCAGGATGAAGCCCAAAAGCGCGACACGCGGATCTCGGTCGAGCGCCAGGGCCAGCCGCATCAGCGCGAGGGGGACGAGCAGCACCACGATGGCCGTCGTGGTCTTGACGGCCAGTGTCGGCCCCAAGAGCAACGACAAAGCACCCTGGAGCACATAAGTACTCCAGTACGGCACCGGCTGCCAGTTGATCTTGTACCACTCGTTCAAGAACGAATCGCCGAGCAGCACATGGGGCAAGAGCCCGGCCAATCCGTTGAAGCCCAGATCCGTGAGCGGCAGGTAGCGGGTCACCAGCATCGGCGAGAGCGCGCTCAGCGAGAGCAGCACGAAGGCAGCCAGCAGCACGCGATCGGCCGCGAATGCGCGCCACAGCGGAGTGGCGACGAGCCAGGCCCCTAGGCGGACGAGCTGCCGGCGCCCGAGTTCACCGGCCTTCCAGCTCGGCTCGGGCGATGGTGGTCGTTCGTCAGTCGTTCGCGTGGACAGCTGTGACCCTCGCTCCTACCGGAACGATGTACTAGCGGATCGTGACCGACTTTCAAGTGAAAGTAGTTCTTGCGATGCGCTGCCGCCAGATCCTCGCGCAGCCTCTTGCGAGCGACCAGCTCCGCCAGCGGTTTATGACTGGAGCTCACGATCCGAACGTCGACATCCACGCTCGACGTTTCGCCCAGGCCCACGACCTTCCCATCCTCGATGACTCGTAGCAGCTTGGCCTGGAGCGGCAGCGACAGCTCCGGCATCTCGTCGAGAAAGAGCGTCCCCCCGTGCGCGGAGCGGAAATAGCCAGGGCTAGGTCGTTGGGCCCCCGTGAAAGCCCCGCGCCGATAACCGAACAGCTCCCCCTCCGCGAGCTGCTCCGGAAGCGCGGCACAATTGACGGCCAAGAAGGGACCGCCGCGCCCGCTGAACTCGTACACTGAGCGCGGAGCCGCCCACTCGCCTCGCGGGTGGACAGCGCTCGCGCGCCTCAATAGAGCCGCTGGGACTTTTCCGGCCGAATGGCCGATGTCGAGCAATGCCAGCGTCGCTTTGCTCCTGCTATGTGTGGCAGCCCAGGCATGTCGGTCGCCGCCCTGATCGTTCGTCCCAACTTTCAACGAGGCAGAGAACATCGAGCAACTTCTGAGCGCACTCGGGCAGGCGCTGCCGAGCGCCCACACGTTGGTGGTGGACGACGCTTCGGCGGACGGTACTGGACCGCTGCTAGATCGGATCGCCGGCGCGCGGCCGGCTGTCCACGTGCTGCACCGGCCCCGAAAGCTCGGGCTCGGCACGACCCGGTCTACCTGCCGGCCTTCGTCGATGCCCTGAATGCCGGTGCAGACGTGGTCGTGGGCTCGCGCAACGGCCCGTTGGACGGTGGTGGGTTGGGGACCGTTGCGGCACCTGATCTCGAAGGGCGGCTCGCTGTACTCCAGGTTGCTGCTCGGAGCTCCGGTGCGCGACATGACGACGGGCTTCAAGGCGTACACCCGCGGCGCGCTCGAGCGCCTGGATATCGGCAGCATCCGCTCCAACGGCTATGCCTTTCAGATCGAGACGACCCATCGCGCTGCAGCGCGGTCTGCGGGTCGTCGAGATCCCGATCGTGCTCGTGGATCGTCGCGCGGGCAGATCGAAGATGGCCTACGGCGACGTGTTCGAAGCCGTAGTGGGCGTGCTGCGGATGCGCTACGCTAGCCGCCTACCCAGACCATGAAACGCGCGCTGATCACCGGAATCACGGGGCAGGACGGCTCCTACCTGGCCGAGTTGCTCTTGGCCAAGGACTACGAGGTCTTCGGCCTGGTGCGACGCTCCTCGAGCTTCAATACGGATCGCATCGATCACCTGTATCGCGATCCCCACGAGAGCGACGTGCGCTTGCGGCTCATCTACGGTGACCTGAACGACGCCAGCTCCTTGAATCACATCCTGCGCAACATCAAGCCAGACGAGATCTACAACCTGGGCGCGCAGAGTCACGTGCGCGTCAGCTTCGACGTCCCCGAATACACCGGCGAAATCAGCGGCCTGGGCTGCGTGCGCTTGCTCGAAGCCATCCGTGAGACGGAGCTGTCTTGCCGCTTCTATCAAGCGTCTTCGTCCGAGCTCTTTGGAAAGGTCGTGGAGACACCTCAGCGTGAGACCACGCCGTTTCACCCGCGCAGCCCATACGCCTGCGCCAAGGCCTACGCCTATTACATCACCGTCAACTACCGCGAGAGCTACGGGCTACACGCCAGCAACGGCATCCTGTTCAACCACGAGTCGCCGCGCCGCGGTGAAACCTTCGTGACGCGCAAGATCACGCGGGCGGCCGCGCGCATCAAGCACGGCGTGCAGAACAAGCTGTTCCTGGGCAACCTCGACGCCAAGCGCGATTGGGGCTTC
This sequence comes from Polyangiaceae bacterium, assembly GCA_035281385.1. Classification (GTDB taxonomy): domain Bacteria; phylum Myxococcota_A; class Polyangia; order Polyangiales; family Polyangiaceae; genus PMG-095. The sequence goes on along the minus strand of DATEDZ010000186.1, from coordinate 7,211 downwards.
GCCGGGGATTATGTCGAGGGCATGTGGCGGATGCTGCAGCAGGATCAGCCCGATGATTACGTGCTTGCCACCGGTGAGACCTACTCGGTCAAACAGTTTCTCGAGGAGACGTTTTCCTACCTCGAGCTCGACTGGAAGAAATTCGTCGAGCAGGATCCGCGTTACCTCAGGCCGGCCGAAGTAGATCTGTTGCTCGGTGACTCCAGCAAGGCCCGGCAGAAGCTCGGCTGGCAGCCGAAGGTCGGCTTCAAGGAGCTCGTCCGGATGATGGTCGACTCCGATCTTGAGCTGGTGCGGCAGGAAATCTACGGCCGCGGGGCTTCGCGCCCACCCGGTTTTTCCAGCAGCCAGTCGTAGTAGACGCGCGCGCCGAGCACCGGCAGAGGTAAGTCCAACCCGGTCTTGGCGACCAGCGCGAGCCCCGCATCGCCGAAGGCACGCGCGACCTCCGCCGGCGTCGTGACATGGTGGTCGTCGATGACCGTGACGCCCATGGCGATGAACGCCGTTGACATCAGCTTGTTGACTGCCGGCATCCCCAGCAAGAACAGCCCGCCGGGCCGCATCACCCGCACGACCTCCGCGAGCGCCTTGCGGTACTCGTGCAGGTGCTCGAACATGGAGAACGACACCACCAGGTCGAAGCTGTCCGTGTCGTAGGGCAGCTCGTAGACGTTACCCTGCCGCAGCGTGGCGCTCACGCCCCGCGACTTCATGATGCCCAGTACCACGGCCGGGTCGGCTTCCAGATCCAGACCGTGCAAATCGTCGACCCCCGGTGCCAGGCTGAGCAGCACCGCGCCCGAGCCGTAGCCGACCTCGAGCGCGCGCGAAAAACGCCTCTCGGGGAGCAAGCGTAAGCCACGGTTGATGCGCTCGCGAAAAATTCGACCCAGCAGCGGGCGCCGGTAGAACTCGATCGGATCGGTGAAGCCGTTTTTGGGGATACCTTGCAGCATTGAGAGGGTCAGCTCGAGCACGGCGTTTCTCCTTGACTAGCGGCCCTGCGCGCGTACGTGCACGTACGCCCAGACGCTCTGCGGCAGGAGCTTGCCTGCCAGCTTCTCCAACGTAGAAACCGCCTGCCGGACCCAGGGTAGCTCTGCGAGCGCCGGGCGGCCCAGCACCGGGTGGAATACGATGCGGTGGATCGGCATCGGCTGCAGTTTGCGAGAGCTGAGCAGCGTGAAGCGCTGCTGCAGCAGCCCGCGCAGAAAGCTCTGAGTCGAGCGCAGCTCACCGCGTTCGGCCTCATTGAGCAGTGCGTGCACGGCGATCAGCGGATTATACCGGCAGGGCTCGAGCACGTCGATGCGCCCGCCCGGCGCCAGCACCCGCGCGCATTCGTTGATGAAGTCCGACGGGCGCTCCAGGTGGTGGATCACATCGCGCACGATCAAGTGATCGAAGGATGCCGCTTCGAAAGGCAACTCGTAGACCGACGCCGCCACGAAGCGGCAGCTCGGAAGAGTCTGCTGCGCGAAAGCGACCTTTTTGGGGAACAGGTCGACGCCCACGGCGTCGGCGGGGCTGCCGAGGTGAAACAGCGTGGCACCCTCGCCGCAGCCCAGGTCCAGGAGGCGGCGGCCGAGCGGCAGGAACGCCTGCCGGCACAGCTCGCGCTCGTTTTCGGCCACGCCGGCCCCACGCGTCGTCCAGGCGAAGTGCTCGGGCGCTGCGTCACCGAAAGCAGCTTCGAGAGCTGCGTCGTGCACGTTACAGGCCCATCCTCAGCTTCTTGAAGCCGAAAGCCGTCATCTTGAACAGCAGCCAGCCGTGAGCAAAGCGGTGAATTTTGGTCTCGCCGTAGGTGCGCGCGCGGTAGCGCACCGGTAAGTCGACGATCCGCATGTTGAGCCTGGCCGCGCCGAACAGCAGATCGAAGTCGCCGAAGGGATCGAAGTCACCGAAGAAGCTGCGATGGTTGGCGAGCTGCTCGTATGCCTGGCGGTAGAGCACCTTGGTGCCGCAAAGCGAATCCTTGATCGGTTGCTCCAGCAGCCACGAAAGGGCGCTCGAGAAGAACTTGTTGCCGAGCAGGTTCAAGAAGCGCATCGCCTCGCCCTCCATCGGGTAGACCAGGCGCACGCCGTTGATGAATTCACCCTTACCACTGACCAGCGCCCGGTAAAACTTGGGTAGATCCTCCGGCGGCACGGTCAAGTCCGAGTCCAGGATCATCAGCACGTCACACTCGGCTGCGGCGAAGCCCTTGCGTACCGCGTCGCCTTTGCCCTTGCCATCGCCTTGATGCACGAGGCGCAACTTGAGCGGACCACGATAGTCGCCGATCACGGCCTCGATCTCTTCGACGGTCCCGTCGCTCGAGTTGCCGTCCACGAATACGAGCTCGGTGGCCCTGCCCATCAGCGGTGTTCGGGCCACCGCCTCGCGAATGTTGCCCTTCTCGTTGCGGCAGGGGCAGATAACGCTCACACTGGGCAGGCTCTGTGGCTGGAGCGTGGGCGCGGGGCGAGCCACGAAGTAGTGGACCAGCGACAGCTCGCGCACGAGCGGTAGCTGCGCCACGACGCGATTGAGCACAGTGGAGACGCCGGGGACGTGCGCCGGCATCAAGATGTCCGTGCCGCGACGAAAGACCTCGTACCCCGATAGGTAAAGGAGGTTCTGGATGTCGTCCATCGACAGCCAGTTCTGATCGGGCCAGTGCGTCTTCAGGCCCACGCGTTCGGCAAGACGCAAGGCGGGCTGCCACAGGAAGTTGCTGTAGGTGACGACGATGCGACCAGTGGGGCTGAGTAGGGGCCGCAGGCGGTCCAGCGCGTGCTGGATGTCGTCCAGCATGCCAATGGCGTCGCTTAGCAGGATGGTATCGAACGGCCCCTCGGGCAGGCCGTCGTGCTCGACGTCGAGCACCCGCAGGTCGAACCCGGGGTGGCGCTGCTTGGCCATTTCGACCATGCGCGGCGACACGTCCACCCCGACCGAACCGGGGCCGCCGATGGCCGCCAGCAGGTCGGCCGAGCCGCACCCCGCCTCGAGCACCTTGCCGCCCGGCGGAACCAGGGAGCGCACCAGCCGCTCGAGCTCGGCGCCGTAGTAGCGGTGGCGCGTGGTATCCGAAGCGCGTACGCCAGCCGTTTGGTCGAAGCGCGCCACGCGCTCGCGCCGCCGTTGCTGCTCGCGCAGCTGAAACTCGCTCACGCGCCGAGCTGCGGAGTTGGGTCCTGAACCTTGGTCGGGGGTCATTGCTTCCACAGTCTCGCCGGTCGTCAGCTGGGCTTGTCGATCGCGTGCTTATGGCTTCGGTACCAGTCGATGGTGCGAGCCAGGCCGTCGTCGAAGCTGACCTCGGCCTGGAAGCCGAAGCGCTCCCTGGCGCGCGTCACGTCTAGCATGCGCCGGGGCTGGCCATTCGGGCGCGAAGTGTCCCAGACGATGCGCCCATGATAACCGACTTTGCCGGCGATTGACCGGGCAAGCTCGGCCATCGAGATTTCGAAGCCGGCGCCCAGATTCACCGGGTCCGGCTCGTCGTAGCGCGCCGCTGCCTCCACCAGGCCGCGTGCGGCGTCGTCGACGTACAAGAACTCACGGGTGGGCGAGCCGTCGCCCCACAGCACCACTTCGGAAACCGAGCGGTCGAGCGCGCTGTCGAATTTGCGCACCATCGCGGGGATCACGTGAGAGGTTTCTAGATCGAAGTTGTCCCGTGGGCCGTAGAGGTTTACTGGAAACAGCATCACGAAGTTGCAGCCGAATTCCTGGCGATAGGACTGCGCCATCACCAGCAGCGCCTTTTTGGCCACGCCGTAGGGCGCGTTGGTCTCCTCGGGATAGCCGTTCCACAAATCATCCTCACGAAACGGGATGGCTGCGAACTTCGGGTAGGCGCAGATGGTGCCGGCCACCACGACCTTGCTGGTGCCAGCGCGTCGCGCTTCTTCGAGCACGTTCAGGCCCATCGCCATGTTGTCTCGGAAGAAGCTGCCCGGCGTCTTCTGGTTGGCACCGATGCCGCCAACCTTGGCCGCCAGGTGCAGCACCAGATCGGGACGCTCGCTTTCGAACAGCTGGCGCGTCGCCTGCGCATCGGTCAAGTCCACGTCGCGCGAGCGTGGCGCGACGATGCGCGTGGCGCCCGCCGCGCGCAGCCGTTCGAGCACGTGGCTGCCCAGGAAACCGGCTCCACCCGTGACCAGCACTTTGGCCTTGCTGAGCTCGATCGGCATCGGAGCGCTGGGTTTTACCCGAGCGGAGGACGGGGGCAAGCAGGAACGGGCCTGGTCCGAAGGACCGGGGCGGCAGTCTTCGATTCATTGCTGGGTTTCGCTTGAGGGCTCGCGTGCCCCCGGCGCCGAGGCACCCGGCCCGCTGATGAGCATGGCCAGGGTCTCAAAGTAACCCTTCCGTGGAGCGAGTCTGGGTTCAGCCTGCGCCAGCTCCAGCGTGGCTGCGGGTAGGTGATAATAGGGGATCGCCGGCTCACGGTGATGGGTGGCGTGCTCGGCAAAGCCGTAGGCACCCATGAGAAGTCGTGACAATGGCTGGGAGCGGAAATTCCGCAGCGCCGCCTCTCCGACCGACTCGGGCGCGTCCGGCCCAATCTGGTGCTCGGCGATCGCGCGCAGGCCTGCTGCGAAGACCGTCAGGGACGCGAGCCCGTAGCCGTAGACGAGGCCATAGGCCACTGCACTCGCCAACAACGTCGATGCCAGCTCGCGATGTGAGAGCCAGGCTACCGTGACCAGCGACGCGAGCAGACAAGCGTGGACCACCGCAACTCGCGCCAAAGACTGAAGTGCCGGCGAGGAGCGCTCGCCGGAAGCCCCGGAACTGCGCAGCAAGCGCACGCCTTCGTAGCCAACCAGGCAGCTAGCCAAGAACCGCAGCACGCGTGTGCCGTGTATGTCCACCCGATACACGAGCTTCAGATCGTGGACGGTGCCGAGCTCACGGTGATGTTGCCAGTGACGTTCGCGGTAGCCCTGGAAGTCGGTGAGCACGAGCGGGGCCAAAAGCCATGTGCCGAGCCAGCGCGCGGCAGGGCGACGCCGGAACGTGAGCTCGTGCGCGCATTCGTGCAGCAGATTGATTAGCCCGTTCTGTGTAAAACCAAACCATAGCCAGAGCAGCACCACATGCGGCCCGAGCGGCAGCGTGGCGGCGAGATAGACCGGAGCGAAGACGAATGCGATGTGGCAGCAAACCACGAGCCACGAGACGGCATCGGGGCGGCGCTGTAGGAAGCCCTGTTCGTGGATGCCTGGCGACTTCATGCCGAAAGCGGACGGTGCGCTTTGAAATTGAAGATGCCCGGCGCGCCCGACAGTAGATCGATCGGTGCGAGGCAGCTGGCCAGTGCCAGGCAGACCAGCCAACCCAGGCCCCCGCGCGTGATCACCCCGGCCTGTTCGGGAGCCTGGCGCAGGGTTGCCAGGCTGACCGCGATGCCAGCGGGGTTGAATGCACCCGACCATTTGTAGTCGGAATAACCAGCGCGGCCGAACAACTGCTCGAGCCCGCGCGGCGAGAACACCACCGTATGTCGGGGCGCGTGGTAGCCACTCCAGCGGCGCCCAAACGTACGATGCTCGAGCGAGCCGGCTGCTGGCGTCTGTCCCTCGAGCGTACCACCTGGCGCTAGCTTCTGAAGCAGTGCCGAGAGCGTCTCCAGCGGATCTGGCAAGTGCTCGATCACGTGATTCATCGTGATCAGGCTGCAGGGGGGCAGAATGTCCAGCAAAGCCTTGGTGTCGCCTCGCACGATGGTGACCTGACCACCCGCGTGGGTCTCGACGCTGGTCTGCGAGCCAATCTCGTATCCAAACAGCGGCACCCCGCGTAGATGCGCAGCTGCGTGGATCAAGAATTGCCCCCTGCCACAGCCAAAATCGAGCATTGCCCCATCCCCGACGAGCAGCGAGCGCAGGCGTCGCAATCGCATGTCGTTGCGAAGCGTCGTCAGAAAGCCGTGCTTTCCCATGCTGTGGTAGTTGGCTGGATAGAAGTCTGCGAGCTTTGCCCCGCTCGGCATGGGTTGCTGAAATACGGTGCCGCACGCAGCACAACTGGCGTACTCTGCAACATGAGCGAGGGCGTACTCGTGATCAGCGACAGCCTCGGCGGTGCGGGACCCATCGAGTCCGCATGCTGGACAGGGCACAACGGAGAGGGACAGCGGCTCGGGAATCGTCGGCTCCATGGCAGGGCTGCACCCGTGTTCGAGGCGGCTTTGCGTAGCATGAGCGTAGGAGGGGGTCGAGCCAGCATGCCACGACCGCAATCTTGATCCGTTCTCGAGGCCACGCGCGGGCGCGGCCCCGGGGAGGGGCTCGGGATGGGGAGCAGGAGCGGTCTCGGCCGGGGTTTCGGGCGAAGACGGATGCGGGCCGCGCTCGCGCGTGGCCTGCTCGGACTCGGCTCGAAGCCGGCTATTTCGGGGTCGGTTGGGGCGTCAGCCCTGGGGTTCGGTAGCGGCGTTCAGCAGGTCCTCTGGGAGCGGAGGGGTCGAAGCTCGTCCTGGGTCATCGTGACGAAGGCGAAGGTGATCTCGGACATGATGGTTTTCCAAGGCACGGCGCGACGCTCGTCGCTGCGCTGGGCCACGCCGCGAAAGAGCGCGAGCATGGTGTAGGCGATGCGGCGCAGTAGCGCGACGACTAGAGCGGCACGCGGATTGGCTTCGATCCAAGGGTGGTCGTCTTCAGCGAAAGCGGTGTCGAGGATCTGATGTGACGTCTCGACACCCCAGTGACGCCTGGCGACGAGCCGGAAGCTAGGCAAGCTCGCGATGAGTAGCCCTCGTCGGAGCTCTTCAGCTGCCGGTGTGCCAGCGCCCCACCGCCCAGCTCCGCATGACCCGGCGCTAGCGCTCCGGGTGCGCGTCTCCGCATGAGTCCCCCCGAAAAGCAGGCATGCTCGACCGAACACCGCTCCCTCTCCCGCTGCCCACCTGATGCTGTCCGGGCCCGAACCCCGATCCGAGCCCGCTCCCCGCTCCCGATCCCGATCAACCGCTCCCGATCCCGACCCCGGCATCGCTGTTGTATGATCAGCTCCCTGGGGCCTTTATCAACACCCTGCTAGGCGCTTCGCGTTGTTTCGCGGTTGTTTCGCGGCCCGGGGTTTCCCGCGCTTGCGGTAAGCCGCCCAAGTAGTATGACGGCCGCGCATGAGCCAGCCGCCCCTTGACGTCCCCGCGCGCGAGATCGGTGCCGACGACCCCGTGCCGGGAGTGAAGAACGTCA
>DATEDZ010000185.1:0-19200 GCA_035281385.1 Polyangiaceae bacterium | reverse complement strand
CGATCCTTTGTAATACACGTATTACATCATGAACGCGGTGCTAACGGCACGTTTGCCCGTGGCGATGCTGCAGCAGCTGCGCAAGCGGGCGCGGCAGATGGGGACGACTCCCTCGATGCTGGTGCGTAGGCTTCTCGACCGCGAGCTCGGCCCTACCCAGGCTGACGCCCCGGCGCTCGAGCGCACTCGGCGCTGGGTTGGAGCCGTGCGGTCGAAGCGTGTGGCAGCTGGTAAGGATGCGCGTACGGCGCTGGCAGGGTGGGATCCGGACCGCCGTGGCTGAGAAGGTGCTGCTCGACACGGGAGTGATCGTCGCGCTGGTGAACGAGGCTGACCCCGATCATGAGCGGTGTCGCGACATCTGGAGCCGGCTGCGCGCGAGCATCTATACCGTCGAGGGTGTCCTGGTGGAGGCGGCGCACCTGCTGTCTCGAGCCACGGGTGGGTCGGACGCTGCGCTCGGCCTCGTCATGGACGCGGGCGCCATACTGATCGGCCCGACGCAAGCGCGCCTGGCTCGGGCGCGGGCTTTGATGGCGAAGTACCACGACACACCCATGGACTTGGTCGACGCACTACTGGTCGTGACGGCGGAGCAGGAGCGCCTGAGCGACGTGCTCACGCTCGACCGGCGCGGTTTCGAGACCTACCGCATCGGCGGACGCCGACGATTTCGCCTTCAGCCCCGAAGCGATTGACGAAGCTGGGCGTGGGCGCCGCCTTCAGCGTGGCGGATCCGCGAGCCGCGCTGCGCGCGGAGTCCGTGGCTGTGGTCAATCACCGGATCTGCTCAACGGGCGGAGACAGAGGTCGATCAATGACCCGAATGACGCTCGCGCGCGGCGACGTCGACATCGCAAAACGCGAATCCCGCAGATGCTCCAGAGCCGTGAGCGTGTTAGCTTTGGGGGGTGCCAACGAAAGCGAAAGCCCGGAAGAAGCCGCGAAGGTTCTCCGTCTTCACTTGCGACCGGGGTCGTAGATCCATAAACGTTGACCGCGATCCTCCGGCGCAGGTGGCGACGATCATTCAAGAGCTCGCTGAGTCTGGGTTCTGGCGAGAGCTAGATCGCTTTCCCGGTGACGTGATCGCTCGACTCGCGCCGCGCCTGGCGTTACCGCGCAATACACGGCGTCTATTGGAGATTTGGGTAGAAGAAAGAGGGCGCGGACGCGGTGCCGCGTGAGCTCAGCGCGTGGCAGAAGCATGCGCTCCTAGAGGTTGGACGCACCCCACTCGGGCGAGAGGCCACCTTCGGAGGCGCAACTGCGTTATCGGTTGCATACCTTCACCATCGCCGATCGGAGGATCTCGATTTCTTTCTCACTCGCGAGCCAGCGATCGCAGACCTAGCGCCACTGGCCCGAGCCGTCCGTCGCTTGGGCTTCAAGGTCGAGATACGCCCGCTTGGCGTGCGAACTGCGCTCGTCCTCCTCAAGGAACGCAAGGAGGTCGGCCACATCGACGTTGCGTACTATCCGTACGATCCGGTTGATCGCCCAACGAGTTGGCAGGGGCTTCGCGTGGACTCTCTGGTCGATATGACGGTGAACAAGGTTCAGGCAGTGCTCACGCGGGCTCGCCCTCGAGACTTCGTCGATCTTTGGTTTCTGCTTCGCGAGGGCCCGGAGCGAAAACTCGAGCGCCTACTTTCACTCGCAAGAGCGAAGTTCGACGTCGGAGCGAGTCGTATCACGCTGGCGGAGCAGCTGCTGAAAGTAGAGGAAATCGCCGAGTTGCCGCGAATGCTCCGTCCAGTCGCTTTGAACGAGCTTCAGGCCTTCTTTGTTGGGCTAGCTCGCGAAATCGTGCGGCGCGGGCCGTGAAGCAATGGGGGCGCCGTCCACGCTAGTCCGGATGTCGCCATAGCTGGTGCCGGCCACGCAACGGCCCAAGGCGGCGTTCGCGAAACAGCCGTAGCGGCGGGTCCGGGCCATGGTACATGCTTCCATAGGTGCGTGATTAGTTAGTAATTTCAAAACTTTGGCCTCTGTGACAACCTACGTCCGCCGTTCAGTTGACAACTGAACAGTCGAGCAGTACTAATCGGGTCCATCAACGCCGAGAGACGTCGGACGGATTCAACGGGAGCTCCCTCTGCGGGGCGCTCCGGCCTAGGAGCTGCACATGGACGACAAGCCGAAGACCAAAGCGCTCGAGCTCGCGATTGCCAGCGTACAGAAGGAGTTCGGGGACGGCGCGATCATGCGCCTCAAGGACGGCGAGAGGATTGGCGGGGAGGTTCAAGTCATCCCGTCCGGCTCTCTCGGGCTGGATATCGCGCTCGGTATCGGCGGTTATCCGAAGGGCCGCATCGTCGAAATCTACGGACCAGAGTCGAGCGGTAAGACGACCCTGACCCTGCATGCCATCGCCAACGTGCAGCGGCGTGGCGGCGTGGCCGCGTTCATCGATGCCGAGCACGCGCTCGACGTCGGCTACGCAAAGAAGCTCGGAGTGAAGACCGACGAGCTGCTGATCAGCCAGCCCGACTACGGCGAGCAAGCGCTGGAGATCGCCGACATGCTGGTGCGCTCCGGCGCGGTGGATCTGGTTGTGATCGACTCCGTGGCCGCGCTCGTGCCCAAGGCGGAAATCGAAGGCGACATGGGCGACTCGCACGTCGGTCTGCAGGCGCGGCTGATGAGTCAGGCGCTGCGCAAGGTCACCGGCTCGGTGAATCGCTCGCAATGCATGATTTTCTTCACGAATCAGATCCGCATGAAGATCGGCGTGATGTTCGGCAGCCCGGAGACCACGAGCGGCGGCAACGCGCTCAAGTTCTACGCCTCGGTCCGGCTCGACGTGCGGCGCATCGGCGCCATCAAAGAGGCGGGGCCGCCCGGCAAGGACATGGTCGTGGTCGGCAACCGCACGCGCGTGAAGGTCGTGAAGAACAAGATGGCGGCGCCCTTCCGTGAGGTCGAGTTCGACATCTTGTACGGCCAGGGCATCAGCCGCTCGGGTGAGGTGGTGGATATGGCGTCCGACGCCAACATCATCCAGAAGAGCGGCGCGTGGTTTTCGGTCGACGGCGAGCGCATCGGACAGGGCCGAGACAATGCTCGCACCTACCTCGAGCAACACCCGCAGCTCATGGAGAAGATCGAAGGCAAGGTGCTCGAGCAGAGCGGCTTGCGTCGTCCCGGCGCTCCAGCCGCTGCCGAGGCGGCCAAGCCAGCAGCCCCCGAAAGCAAATCGGGAAAAGGTGAGGCCGGCGCAGGGCCGGCCCCCGAAGGCGCCAAACCGAACGGCTCCTCGCCCAACGGCCAGCGTCGCCCGCCGGGCGCCGCGCGACCCGGCTGAATCAGGCTTGTTCTTAGGTTGATGAGGTGATTCTGGCGAGCGCGTTACACTCGCTTTGCCCCTCTCTCACTTGCCCTGTCCAGCAACCTTGGATTCTGGCTATTCGCCGGCCACTCTGGGGAGTGAACAGCGGCGGCGGCCAATGGGCCGGTTTTGGCCAATTCTCCCAGGGGCCGGGAGGCCGAAGCACGGGAATTGCTTCGCTCTCGCGGACTTACCAAGAGCTTATCCAGAGGGCTCGTTCGTTTCTATTAACCATCGGAATAGATTGAAGAATCAGCACTTCCTTGACGGGCCTCGCACCGACCCCTAGGGAAGCAGAAGGTCTGGTCTTTCGATGCCCCCGCAGCTCCGCTTCCCCTGGCACTCGCCGCCCGTCGGTCGCTTTGGCCGCCGGCGTCCATTCGCGTCTGCTCCGCGCCTGGCAACCGCGGCGGTGAGGATCCCCGAGCAGACCGCAGTGCTGCCTTTGAAGGGTCTGGCCAAGGGCCCACAGATCTTCATCCACGAGGGGGCTCGCCAGGCACTGGAGCGCCGGCTGGAGCTGGCCTTCGGCGGCCCGGTGCAGCTCGGGGTGACCGACAACCGGCGCCGCATGGTCACGCAGACGCGCTGGCGCGGCAGGCTGCGAGTTCGGCTGCACATGATGTTCCTGGGCGCCTCGGAGCGCGTGAAGAACGCGCTCGTGGACTACGTGGTCCACGGCAACCAGGGCGCGTCGCAGATCGTCGGGTCGTTCATCGACCAGAACCTGCACAGCATCCGGGCCTGGCAGAAGGCGCCGGGGCGGCTGCGCACCTCGGGACAGGCACACGACCTGGACGCCATCCTGCACGAAGTGAACCAGCGCTACTTCGGCGGCACGGTCAGCGACGTGCTCATCACCTGGGGTCGGAAGACCAGGCCGCGTGCGCTGAAGCGCACCAGCATCAAGCTCGGCAGCTACAGCGTGACCGAGCGACTGGTTCGGGTGCACCCGGTGCTCGACCAGCGCTGGGTGCCTCGCTACTTCGTGCAGTACATCGTGTACCACGAGCTGCTTCACCACCTGGTCCCTGAAGCTCGTATCTCCGGCCGCATCCTGCTGCACCCGCCCGAGTTCCAGCGCCGCGAACAAGACTTCCAAAAACTCTCCCAAGCCCTGGCCTGGGAACAAAAGCACATCGACCGGTTGCTACGGTCCCGCTAGCGCCTTACGGGGGAATGCAACAGGAAGGCGGGAAGACGGGAAGGTTGGCTGGGCGCCAAGGTGATTTCCCGCCCGCGTCTCTCCGTACGGCTCAGTTACGAAGCGCGCGTTCGGGGCTTGCCCCCGAACGCTGGAACTAACGCCACAGGACCTTGGCACGCGAGAAAGAAGAGCAGCCACCCAAACACATGGGCTCGGGTCAGTAGCAACTACATCTCCATGGCAACGCCGACCAACCAACTGCTACTTCCGATGTCCAATACCGTCGCTGACCCAAACCCATCCAGCTGCGGCCGGTACCATTCGGCGAAGAGGTAGGAGTTGTTGATGCCGGTCAGGCCGTCGGCGCTGGCCGCGTCGTCCTCGTCGAGAATGTCGAGCAGGAACATGCCTCCGAGCGCGTAGGTCAGCCCGTAAGAGGCCCCCTTGCCCGAGACGCCGTCGACCTTGGCGGACTTCTCGCCATCCGACGACCACCACAAGCCATAACCGAAACCTAGCTTCGCGTAGGGCACCAGCGGCACACCGAAGTCGCGCGAAATCACGTCGGCCCGCACCACGCCGACCAGGTGCATCGGCATGATCCAGATGCGGGTCTCCGTATCCGAGGTGCCCTCGATATTGGTGAAACGCGCCTTGGCGCCGAACTTGGTCAGCCCCCAGCCAAAGCCGGGGCCGATCGTGCCGAAGTGCGGAATGCGGATCAGCTGCCAGTCCGCTTCGAAGCCGAACAGGAAGCGCTTGTCGTTGCCGAACGACGTTTGAAACGGGGTGCTGCCGAGCTTGCTGTCGACTTCGGGCTGGTACCGGCCAAAGCGCAGCTCGACCGCCGCGTCTTGGCTCGACTCGCTCTGCTGGCCGCGTTTGCCTTTGCCGTACGCACCGAACTCATCCACGCCTTGCGCCTGTGCCGAGAGCCCCCAGGTGCCGATGGCCAGGGCTGCAGCGAGGCCGCGAAGAACGGGGCTCATCGGCGCCTCCGCCCGAGCGCGAGGACGCCCAAGAGCAGCGCCGCGCTCAGTGGCAGAGCGCCGCCGCGCGCGGGAGCGTAGCCGCAGAACCCGCCGCCAGCCTTCCCGCCAGCGGCTCGGTAAGCTTCGAAGAAACCGGTCACTTCTTGCGGCGTCGCACAAGCCAGCTCGGACAGGACGCCGACATTGCCCACGTTGTCCATGGTGGCAATTCCGACCGCGTACAGCACGTTGTTCTGCAGCTTGCTATCGGTGGACCCCGAGTCGGAACCCGTCGCTTCGACATCCCCGCAGAACGTGGTCTCGTCAGGGGGCATGCCTGGCGTGAGCGCAGCGGCGCTACAATCGCCGTCGGCTGGTGCGCAATAAAAGCGGTAGTCGTCGAGGTTCGTGCCGCCTGGCCCTTTGAACTCGAGGTTCACCGAAGACTCACCCGAGCTAGCGGTGACCATGGTCGGCGCGGCAGGCCCGACGGTGTCGAACTCGTACTGCCAGGACGGCTGTCCCTGAACCGCCACCATGTCCGAGCTGTCGATCACCAGGAAGAATAGCGTGCGGGCTTGGATGCCATCGCCATGGTCGATGTCGCAGGTGGCATCCGTGCCCTCGGCGGTGTCACCGGTTTTCTTGACCAGGTTCTGTACGCGTACGGTCACCTCTTCGCCGGGGTTGGATCCTTCACCGACTTTGACGCAGCCAGTCCCTTCGGTGCGCTTCGTGGCGTCCTCGCAGCCCGCACCGGCCCAGAGCTGGAAGCTCCCGGAGACCGTGCTCTGGAAGTCCGTATCGAAGGTGATCTCGGCGTTGGCCAGGCAATCTTCACGATTGATCCGGTTGGTCTTGCGATTGCCGCGGTCGGTGTTCCAGTCGGGGACGCCGATCGCGAGCTGGGCAGCGGCCGGCCGCGCCAGCGACCCGAGCGCGACCAATGCCAGCGCGGCGAGGAGGGGGCGAGGGGACTGCATTCGGACCGGGGTTTATGAGCACACGGCGTGCCACGCCGCAATGACCGCGCATGAGCTGCTGAAACCACGCTGGCCGCGGCCTATCGAGGCCGGCGCCCCGAGCCTTTGCGCCAGCTTGGCGCGGGCGGCTACCCGACTGACAAACTGTCGCGGAGCAGGAGCGCCGGCCCTGCCTCAGAGCCGGACTTCGACGTGGTGCTGGCGGCGCAGGTTGTCGAGCCAATTGCGGCGGGCTTGAGCCATCTTGTCCATGCGGACGCGCTCGGCCAGCTCGAGCTTTGCCGACTCGTAGTCGGGCAGGTTGGAGGCGTCGCGAGCCCGCACCTTGAGGATCACGAAGTCGCCGCCCGAGCGGAACGCCTGCGACACCTGACCCACCGCCAGCGTCACCGAGCTGCGCGCGATCTCGGGCGGGAGGCGATCCGGTCGTGCTTTGGGCAAGGCGCCACCGTTGGCGCTGGTCGCGCTGTCCTCCGACATGACGCGCGCCACGCTCGCGAAGTCCTCGCGACGCGCGCGCGCTGCCGCGGCATCGGCGAGCTTGCGCGCCTCCGCAGCGCCGTGATTCGCGCTCCGGATCACGATCCAGGCGAGCTCTACACCCAGCTGCCCACGCTCTTCGACCTCGAGCTTGCGGTAGGCGGAACGCACGTCCTCTTCCGTGAGGCGGATGCGCCCCTGCAGGCGCACCATCAAGAGCTTGGCTTCGAGCAGCTGTCGTCGCAGCTCCTCACGGTACTCGGACTCCTTCAGGCCCGCTCGCTCCGCCTCCGATACCACCTGTTCCACGGTCAGCTTATTTTGCGCGGCGACGCGCTTGAGCCCCTCGTCGATCTCGGCCGGCGTGATGGTGAGCTTGGTCTGGGCTGCGGCCTTCTCGAGCAGCTCCTCGTCGACAATCTTCTGCAGCACCGCTTTGTACACCTGAGAGATGGCAGCATTGCGTTGCGCGCCGACCGGCACGGTGTGCTGCACCTGCAGCATGAACGGCTCGGCGCGCCGCTTCAGGTCACTGAGCAGGATGGCTCGCTCGCCAACCGTCGCCACGATGCGCTCGACCACCGTGGCCCTTGCGACGGGCGCCAGACCGAGCGCGAGAGCGAGCGCGAAGCCGCAGAGTGGAGCCTTCCGGAAACGAGGGCGAAGCGTCAAGGGTGACGCCTTCTACCACTCTGGGCTTGACTGTGCAGCGCGTTTGGCAATCCTGTCGGGGTATGGGGAGCCCTGTCCTACGAGGTGTCGCGCCACGATTCGGGTGCCCGGGTGTCGCAATTTTCTGGGCAAGTCTGGCTTCCGCCCAGGTTCCAGGGCCCGGTCCCGGTCTCCGGCCTCCAGCGCCCGGTCCCCAAGCCGAGCCGCCTCCGCTCGATCCCCCGCCGAGCGAGCCAGCTCCGACCGGGCCGAGCTTCCTGAAGACCCGGGACGACGTCGAAGCAGCACGGCGTGATCGCGCGGACCGAGACCAGCGCCCCGAGCGTCCTGCGCCCGAGCCGCCCTACACTGGCGGGCCGCCCGCGCTGCCGCGCGATTTCGTGCTCAGCGCCACGCCGTGGGTCGACTTCTCGCTGACGAATTTCTGGATCGACAACCGCGTGTCGAACTTTCTCAACGTGGGAGTCCAGGTCGGCGGCTACTTTTTCGAACGCCTGCGCGTGACGGCGCGCCTGGTCGCACCACTGCAGCAAGTGGACGACGAGCAGTACGATGGCTACTACTCGAGCGACTTTGGTTCGAGCTTCGTCGACCGTCGTTCACGCTCGGTGGCGGTGCTCTATGGCGCTTCGGCCGGCTTGATCATCTCGAATTCGAGGACCTTCTTGTTCGCCCCGGGCCTGCTGATCATGCGCACGGACGTCGAGGACTACGGGACGTCGCTCGCGTTGTCCCTGCCCTTCGAGTGGACCACCCGGCGCCACCTGCGCATCGGCTTCGAGCTAGCCTTGGGTCAGGGCATGGGCGGTACTCAAGCCGACACCAATGGCGGTACCGAGAAGCGGCCGAGCGGCACCTTCGTGCTGCTGCAATTCGCGATGGGCTATTCGATGGGAGGCTCGTAGAGCCCATCTCATGACTGAGATGGGTTCTCTCGAACCGGTCTCGCGGGGAGCCGCGCGCCTAAATATTCGTCGCTCGCGCTAGAGCGCAGTTGCAGCGGCCGCTCTCCACGCGCCGAATATTGGTCAATATTCCGTGCTCGATTAACGGTGCCCGAGGGCAGCAACGACGTGACGAATCATGAGGCACGCGCCTCCCCGCCCCGCTCCCCGCGGCGAAGCTCACATCGGCATATCCGGGCGGCTGGCGGTCGTGACGAAAAAGTTGCGCGGCCAGTGGCGGTAGTAATCGGCTTTCAAGACCGGTGTCCCATCGTCGGGATCCACCTCGTCGGTGAGCTTGCCCAGCACCCGCACCAGCGAACCACGGTTCAAGCTTTTTTCGCCGATGTCGTCACCCGGCGACAGCTTCAAGCGCGCGTGCACGATGGCGAACTCGCGCTCGCCCACCGTGACGCGACAGGTCGCCTCGTCCAGCTGCTCGCACAAGTTTCGCACTTCCAGCGAGCGCACGCTGAGCGTCACGTAGGCCGTGCCGCCCGGCCCCTCGGTACGCTTGCTCACGATGCCGAACAAGCTGATCCGGCTCTTCTTCCACTCGGCCTTGTCGCGCTCGGCCATCACCGGGTCGTACTCTCGGGCGCCCTCGGCCGCGTCTTCCTCCGCGTCCAAAGGCGTGTAGGTCCGGCTATAGCCATAGGGGCCAGCGCCGCCGCAAGCGGTGAGACAGGTCAGCAAGCCGAGCGCGAGGAGGCGACAGCGCATGGCCGGGCCGAATATCACATGCGCTCGGGGGCTTCGATGCCCAAGAGCCAGAGACCCCGCTCCAGCACGTGCCCGGTGAGCTGCGAGAGCGCGAGGCGCGAAGCGCGAATTTGCGCGTCGCCTGCGGTCAGGACCGGGCAGTCGACCCAAAAGGCGCTGAAGGCGCCGGCGAGCTCGAACAGGAAGCCGCACAATTTGTGCGGTTCCAGCGAGCCGGCCACAGCCTGGACCGCACCTTCGAAGCCCGTGAGTGACAGCGCCAGCGCACGTTCACGGTCGTGCTGGATCCGAATCGAATCCGCTGCCGGCATCGAGCCGCCCTGGCCGGCGAGCTTGCGGAAGATAGAGCGAATGCGCACCAGGGCGTACTGCAGGTACGGCCCGGTGTTGCCCTCCGCGGCCAGCATGCGATCCCAATCGAAGACGTAGTCTTTGATGCGATCGCTCGACAGGTCCATGTACTTGATGGCGCCGAGCGAGATGGCGCTCGCCAGCTCGAGCTTGGCGGCTTCGGGCAGCTCGGCGTTGCGCTCGGCGATGGCCGCGGCGGCGCGCTCGCGCCCCTCGTCGAGCAGCTCGATCAGGCGCAAAGAATCGCCGTCGCGCGATGTGAGCGGCTTGCGATCGGCTCCGAGGATGCTGCCGAATCCGGCGTGCTCGGTCCGCACCTTCGGGTCGACATAGCCGGCCAGCCGCGCCACCGCGAACACCATGGCGAAGTGTTGAGCCTGGCGCGAGTCGGTCGTGTAAAGCAGGCGTGTGCCCTTCAGCTCTCGAGCGCGGAAGCGCAGCGCCGCCAAATCAGTCGCGTCGTAACCGAAGCCGCCGTCCGATTTGCGCAGCATGAGCGGCAGCGGGTTGCCGTCGCGGTTCTTGAATCCTTCCGGGAACACGCACAGCGCGCCCTGCTCGACGACCGCGATGCCGCGCTGCACGAGGTCCTCGGCGATTTCGGGCAGGAAGGAGTTGTAAAAGCTTTCACCGCGCGTGTCCGCTGGGGTCATGGTGACGCCGAGGCGTGCGAACACCTTTTCGAAATGGGCTTTGGAGGCGTCGACCAGGATGCGCCAGAGCTCGAGGGTCTTTGCGTCTCCGGCTTGCAGCGACACCACGCGCTGCCGCGAGCGCTCCGCAAAGGCCGTATCCCCGTCGAACTTCTGGCGCGCCGCCTTGTAGAAGGCGTTCAGCTCGCCGACCGAAAGCTGCGCTGCATTTTCAGCCCCTCCGAGGTCGAGCAAATGCTCGATCAACATGCCGAACGGCGTGCCCCAGTCGCCGACGTGGTTCTGGCGAATCACCCGATGGCCGAGGAAGTCGAGCACCCGGACCAGGCAGTCGCCGATCACGCACGGACGCAGATGGCCCACGTGCATCTCTTTGGCGACGTTGGGTCCTCCGTAGTCGACCACCACCGTATCGGCGCTTGCCACCGAGCTGACGCCAAGGCGCGGATCGGTCAGGGTCTTGGCCAGCAGGGTATCGAGGTAGCGGTTCTGAAGCGTGAGATTGATGAAGCCGGGGCCTGCGATTTCAATCTTCTCGCACACGTCGGCCGCGTCGAGCCCGCTCACCAGCTCTTGGGCGACTTCACGCGGCGGCTTCTTGACGAGCTTGCCCAGGCTCATCGCCACGTTGGCTTGAAAGTCCGCGCGATCCGAGCGGCGCACCAGCGGATCCAGCTCCGCGTGCTCGGGCCCATAGACCTTCAGGATGGCCTGTCGGAAGCGTGCCGCAAGCTCTGCGATCGGGGACGTGACGGCTGCGATCATGACGAGGACGGCTGTATAGCACTTTGGCCACGGCGCTCACGCAGCAGTCGGGCCAGCCGCACGACCATCTCGCACCCGAGCAAGCTCATGAGCAGCCAGCCGAGCTCGGGCGAAGCATCCACCCGGATCGCGCTCGAAGCCTGGCCGCTGCGCCAGGCCGCGGGTGGGTCCTGCTTCGGCATCGACAGCACTTCCGCCGCAGGCAGCGTGATGAAGCGCGACTCGCGCGTCCCGTTCAAGGAGATCTCGTAGCGACCGGTGGTGTCGGGCGCCACCACGCGCTGGCCGTCCGCCTCGCGCGCGAGCAGTTGTCCGCCGGGTCCGGTGATCTGCAGGCTGCCGCCGACCGGAAACCACCATGGTGTGCCGGCCTCACTGGCACGCGGACCGCGCCGCCGCAGCGCTTCACCCACCAGTTGATCGAGCAGCGCCAGGAACCCGGGCCGCAGCGAGAGATCGCTGACGTCGATCGACACCGGCAGCCCGACCGTAAGCAGCAGCCCGCGCCCGCGCTCCTGCCGCGTCAGCAGCACTTTGCCGTCGCTCCAGCGACCCACGACCTGTGCACCAGGCGGCAGCGCGGTGTCGAGACGCGCGCGACCCTTCGGCGCCAGGTCCTCCAGGCTTTGAGCCTCCGCGCCCAGCCAGCTCAATGACGCGCCGTCGCAGCGCGCACCAGCCGCGAGCACCTCCCAAGCCACCGCGCCGCGCGCAAACGGCTCGAGGCTCTCACCGAGCTGCGTGTCCTGCGCTTGGTGACCAAGAAACAGGGTCGCGACGGCGCCGGCGCTGATCCAAGCATCGAGCGCGCCCCGCGTTTCGGGCGTCAGGCCTGGCGGGTCGTCGATGAACAGCGCGGCCACGTCCTGAAGCTCGCTGGCTTCGCGCGGCAAATCCGGCAGCGGTCGTACCGGTATGCCCAGCGAAAGCGCGTGGAGCGCCTGCTCCAACAGCGGTGCGCCGCCGGTCACGACGCGCTCCTGTGTCGTGTCAGCGTGAACCGCCACGCTCAAGCCGCGCGTTTCGGGAGCGATCTCGGCGCGATCGTCGTACGGATTGGGATCCTTGCCGGTGAGCTCCACCGCCTGCGCCGCTTCGGTCTTGCCCTCCAGCGTCACGACCTGCTCGCCGCGCTGCACGACCAGGCGCGCTTCGAGGCGGGTCGCCGCATCCTTGCTCACCAGTCGCAGCGAGCGCGAGCGGGCAGCAGCCTCACTCGAGCAGGCCACGTGCGCGGTGATGCGCGACGCGCTGCGCAGCGCGCGGAGCACGCCGCAGTCGTCGAGCTTTCGGGCCAGCTCTGGCAGTGGAGTCCAGACGTCATTTGCCGGCTGCGCGGGGAGCTCGTCGGCCAGATCGCTCAGCAGCACGATGCGTTTGTCGCTATGCGGTAGGCTGGCCAGCGCCGCGCGCGCCAGCTGCAGACTGGCGCTCAGATCGGTCGCGCGATCGGTGGGCTTCAGCTCGGCCAGGGTGCGAGCGGCGGCTTGCAGATCGGTGCCGGCGGCCAGGGCAAGTCGCGCGGGCTTGCCGGCCAGAATCAGCGCTACCGCGTCACCGTCACGGGCCGACGAGAGCAATTGCTGGCTGGCCTCCACTGCCTTCTGAAAGCGAGACCCCTGACCGTCGAGCAGCATGCGCATGCTGGCCGAGTCGTCGACCACGATGGCGATCGCTACCGAGGCGCCCGCGCTGCGACCCAGCGCCACGCGCGAGCACTGCACCAGCGGCCCGGCGCCGATCAGCGCCAGGCAGAGCACCATCAGAGCTCGCAGCAGCAACAGTCCGCGATCCTCGAGCCGGCTGCGCTCGCGTGTCGTGGCGCGAGCCTCCGGCACCAGCGCGGCGGGCGGAAAAGCCTGCTCGCGCGCGCGTCCCCGTCGCAATAGGTGCGCCAGAGTGGGCACGGCGACGAACAGCGAGAGCGCGAGAGCCAGCGCCGTCACGAAGCTCATACGCGAAGCTCCCGCGCGAGCCGAAGGCCCGCGCCCGACAAGACCCGGAAGTCTTGGCTCGCCTCAACTGTCATGGAGGCCTGCTCTCGGGGAACCGAGGCTGCTGCTGAGGATCTTGCGCACGAGCTCTTCGGGCGCGTCGCTGGTCACCGTCTTCAGCAAGCGTCCGCCGCGCGGCACTAGCTGTCGCTCGGCCTGGCGTTGCGTCTCGCTCAACGCTTCCAGGTATTTCTGGCGCGAAAGGGCGGCGTCGGTCTCGACCGTGGTGCTACCTTCCACGGAGCGCAGCAGCAAGGCGCCCTCGAAGGGAAAATCTCGCTCGGCGGGCGCCAGCACCTGCACGACCTGGAGGCTGCGGCCGCGGGTGGTGAGCGCGCCGAGTAGCTCCAGGCTACGTGGGGGCAAGTCCAGCATGTCCGTGAGCACGATCTGCACTGCGCCGCGGCGCGCCGAGCGCTGCGCCTGTCCGAGCGCGTTTTCGAAGCGCTCGGCATCCGAGCTCAGGTCGCCGGCGGGCTCGGCGTCTTCCAGCGCGAGCACGATGCGCTCGAACGCCTCGCGACCGGCGCGGGGCGGGATCGAGCGCGCCGAGCTCCCGCCCAGGAAGTCCAGCGCCACTCGGTCTCCGGTTCTGACCGCGACATAGGCCAGCGCGGCGGCGATCAGGGCGGCAAAGCCGTACTTGGGACCAGCGGCACCAGGACCGCGGTAGCTCATGGAAGCGGTGGCATCGACGAACAACCACAAGTCACGATCGGTTTCGGTTTCGAACTCGCGAATCAAGAGCTCGCCGTGACGCATCAGCGCGTGGCGATCGATGAAGCGCAGGTCGTCGCCGGGCACGTAGGCGCGGTGACCGCCGAACTCCACGCCGGCGCCCTTGCGCGGGCTCTTGTGGCTACCTGCGAACACACCCTCGGCGACGCTGCGGGCCTTGAGGCGGAGCGGGGCGAAGGCGCCCCAGTCCAGCTGCGAACGTAGGGATGTCACGTGGCGCGACCGCAAGCGGCCAGGATCTTGGGCGAAAGCTCGATCGGCGAAAGGCGCGTGCCCGGGCTGCGCTTCAGCCACTCCGCGCAGGCGGCCGTGGCCAGACCGGCTGCCTCGAGCGCGACGTAAGCTTCGAGCAGCTGCCGATGCACGATCGCGGCCTGAGGTTCGCTCAGCTCGGCGGAAGCGAGGAAGCGTGTGCCGCGAGCCACGGCGTCGACGTAGCGACCGCTACGCACGTCGGAGAGTAGCGCCGGCAGCTCCTGCGCCACCTTCTTCTGCACCGTCCGTGTCTCGCCTTGTGCTTGCGAGCAGGCTGCGCCGGCTGCGGCGCGCGCCGCTTGCTTGCCGGCGTCGGTCAGCGGCAGCTCGGTGAGCGGCACCAGCACCACGTCGCCCGGCTGCAGCTTGCGACCGTTGAGCAGGTTGTAGTGGTCGAGCACCCAGGCTCGGTTCATGTCGCCATAGAAGCGGTAGGCGATCGTGACCAGCGTATCGCCGGTATCGGGCAAGACGCGCAGATTGAAGGGCACCACGATTTCTGCCCCCTCTTGCGGGGTGAGCCAGGGGCTCGAATCGTTGGCCATCGACAGCACATCTGCGCGCTTGGGCGAGCCGAGCAGCTCGGCGGCCAGGCCGTCCCAGGTCTCGCCTTGCCGCACGATACGATGCCCGAGCGCCGGGACCTCGAGCCGCATGCCGCGCACGATGGACGAGCCGCCCCGCGCGTCCAGGTCATTGGCCGCGACCAGCAGCTTCTCGAACTGGATGCGCCCGTAGTAACGCTCGGCGATCGAAGCCAGAGTGTCCTTGTCTCTGACGACGTGCGTGAAGGCCTGGGCGCTTTCGACCAGGGTGCCGAGGGCGAGCAGCGCGCCCAACCAGATTCGCCGTTTCATGGCGCGGCGAAGCATAGTGGCCGATCATTCGGGAGGCCAGGTCCCAGCAGCTAGCGCGGCGCGGGCAGGGATCGTAACGAGGGGGCGTCGGAGGGGTGGCGGGGGACGTCGCTGCCGTACTCGTCGGGCAGGCCCTCGAGCGGGATGACCTCCAGCAGCTTCTCGAGCTCCCGGGCGTTGGTGGGACGCTCGGCGGCGCGCTTGCGCAAACATTGCGCGATGGCCTGACTCAGCCCCTCGGGCAGCGGCAGGTCCGGCCGCGTTTCGAGGATGCTGCGCGGGATGGCGCGCTGATGCAGCTCCAGCAGATCGCGCCGGTTGCGACCACGGATCGGCAGGTCACCGGTGACGGCCTCGAACATCATCACGCCCAGCGCGTACAGGTCGGTGCGCCCGTCGACCGGAGCGCCGATGCACTGCTCGGGCGCCATGTATTCCGGCGTGCCCAGGGTGTAGCCGTCCTGCGTGAGCTTCTCGGCCTCGTTGAACTTGCTCATGCCGAAGTCGAGCACCTTGATGAGCTTGTCGTCGCAGATGAATATGTTGCCGGGCTTGAGGTCGCGGTGGACCACACCCAGCTGGTGCGCCGCCCACAGCGCGCGGCACACCTGCGCGAACATGGGCACGGCGAAGCCAGGTGCTACCAGGCCGTCGGCCTTCAGCATCGACGCCAAGCTGAAGCCGCGGAGCAGCTCCATCACCACGTAGATCGAGCCGTCCGGTAATTCGTCGAGGTCGAGCGTGCGCACGACGTTGGGATGCTCGATCGAGCCCTGCACGCGCGCCTCGCGCCGCAGCCGCGCGATCTCCGAAGCATCCATGGCAGCGGCGCCACGCAGCACCTTGACCGCGACCTCGGTGCCGAGCGTCACGTGCTCGGCGGCGTACACCACGCCGATGCCGCCCGAGCCGATTTTCTTGATGATGCGGTATTTGCCGCCCAGCACGCTGTCGACCATGTCACCCACGGCGTCTCGGAAATGGCCCCGCACCTCGAGCCCGCGCTCCAGCGCGGCGATGCGGTGCTTTTCGAAGACGCGCAGCGAGCGCTCTTCCGTCACACGCTCGGAGGCCAGGCCGAGTGCCGCGCCCAAGCCCGCGCCGACGCCGGCGCCGATACCCGCGGCCAGCAGACTTCCGGAGATCATGACCGCGCCGCCGCTGGCTGCGGCGCCCAAGATAGCGCCCAGCGCGATCGAGCGCTTTTGCCCGAACCTCCAGCGCACCACGTAGTGGCACTCGCTGTCGCCTCGGGCCAGACAGCGCGGATGCTCGATGCTCGCGGCCGGCAGCCCCCAGATCAGCGGGATGGCCGCGAGCTCTGCACGCCGAGCCGCACACAGCAGCTCGTCGGCCTGACTCTCCTCCGTATCCTGCCTGGGGCGGTAGATGATCTCGGCGAAGCTCGCGCCGGCGTCCTTCAGCTCACAGCTGCCGACGCGTGTGGTCTCCGAGGCGTTCGCGGCCAGGTAGCGGTAGGCATCTTCGGGCGCCGAAGCGACGCGCAGCATGCGCACGTAGGCGCCGAGCGTCTCGGGATGGGTCATCCAGGCGCCCCGCTCGGCGACCGCCTCCGGTCCGAAGGCGGAGGCGATGGCGCGCAGCAGTCGCTTGCTGGCGTCGACCGAGAGCCAGCCGGCGTCGTCGTTCATCAAACCGATCGGGATGCCGGCGGTCGAGAGCAGCGCGCGCAAGACGGGCTCGCCGCGTTCATCCCGCAGCCTGAGCAGGTACGGCCTGAACCACGTGCTGCGCAGCTCCTCGCGCCCAGTTCCCGAGCGCGGGGGGCTTTTCTTGCCGTCACGGCGGCCCTGCACATCTGTCATTACGGCCCGCAGCGCTCCAGCATAACAGCTCGGCAGACCAGCCGCACCGGTGATAGCCTGCAGGGCTCCTTGGCTGTCTTGTTTTTGTCGGCTTGTCGGCTTGTCGGCGGGGCCGCTGTCCCGTCGGTTGGGACCCGAGCCCCAACACCCGCCTCCTGTCAATTGGGAAGGACTAGTAGAGAGCACTATGGCTGAGCCGCTGTCAGATGCGTTCGTTCTGTTCGGAGCCTCATCGCGTTGGTCGGTGGGGCCCGGTCGCGTAGCGCTGGGGCACCAGCCCCAGCTCCCCACCTCCTTTGTTCGTGGACGGAGCCATAAGAGTCATGGCTGAACCGCTTTCCGACGCATTCGTTCTTTTCGGTGCCACCGGTGACCTGGCGTTCAAGAAGATCTTCCCGGCCCTTCACTGGATGCTCAAGCGTGGCCAAAAGCCACTACCCGTCGTCGGAGTCTCGCGCGGCGGGTCCAGTTTGGATGCCCTGCGCGAGCGCGCGCGCGAAAGTATCCAGGAGTACGGCGGAGGCGTGGACGAGAAGGCCTTCGACGCCCTGGCCAAAAACCTGCGCTACGTCGACGGGGACTACACGAAAGAAGAGCTGTTTCGGAAAATCAAGCAGACGGTCAGCGAGTCAAACGCCAACAGCCCGCTCTACTTCCTGTCGATCCCGCCCAGCGTGTTCCCGAACGTGGTCGATGCGCTCGGCTCGAGCGGCTGTGCCGACGGCGCTCGCGTGGTGGTCGAAAAGCCGTTCGGTCGCGACATGGCGTCCGCCAACCTGCTCAACACCACCCTGGCCAAGGTGTTTCGCGAGGATCACATCTTCCGCATCGATCACTTCCTGGGCAAGGAGCCGGTCCAGAATCTGCTCTACTTCCGCTTCGCCAACTCGTTCCTCGAGCCAATCTGGAATCGCAACTACGTCAAGAGCGTGCAAGTCACGATGGCCGAAAAGTTCGGCGTCGCCGGTCGCGGTAGGTTCTACGAGGAAGCGGGGGCAATCCGCGACGTGGTTCAGAATCACTTGCTCGAGGTGGTCGCGTTTTTGGCGATGGAGCCGCCACCCGCTGGCGATCGCGAGGCGCTGCGCGACGAGAAAACCCAGCTGCTCAAGTCGATTCGCACGGTATCGCCCGAGTACTGCGTGCGTGGCCAGTTTCAGGGCTATCGCGACGAAGAAGGCGTCGACAAGAACTCGACCGTCGAGACGTTCGCGGCCATCTCGTTCTTCGTCGACTCGTGGCGCTGGGAAGAGGTGCCGTTCTACGTGCGTACCGGCAAGAACTTGCCGGTGACGGTGACCGAGGTGCTGGTCGAGCTGCATCGCCCGCCGCACATGGTGTTCAAGGAAACCGTCAAGCAGCGCGGCAACTACTTGCGCTTCCGGCTCGGACCGGATTTCGCGATCGCCATCGGCACGCGCGTCAAGCGCCCCGGTGAAGCCATGGCCGGCGACAGCACCGAGCTGTTCGTCACTCAGCAGAACCCAGCGGAGATGGGCGCGTACGAACGTCTGATCGGCGACGCCATCAAGGGTGACGCGAACCTGTTCGCGCGCGTCGACAGCGTCGAGGCCTGCTGGCGCATCGTCGAGCCCATCCTGGGCGATGCGACGCCGATCTTCGAGTACGAGAAGGGCAGCTGGGGACCGGCCGAAGCCAACCGGATTCTAGCTCCGGGTACGCTCTGGCACGACCCGAAGCGCTAGTGCGCGGGTCGCACGCTCGGAGTGACGTGGGGCGATGCTCGGACGGAGCTCAATTGGATCGGGCTGCCAACGTGCGCGCCTCGGGCGAATGGAAACGCGACCCGAGCGACCGTGGCTGGCAACACGTGCAAAGCAATGTCCAGACACGCGGTCTCAAATCGCAACTAAGGCCCCACTAGCACTACTGCTGGGAATTTCCAGGTGGTGCAAGTCGACATAAATTGCATGTCTGCACCCCGGAACCACGCAGCGCCCGTGATCACGCCGGAGCACCAGACGTCGGATGGCGGGCGGGACGCTCTGCACCGCGTGCGGTAGGCCGGTCGCTCCGTGGACTGCTGAGGTGCCCACGTGAGCGTCGACCTCGACTGGCGCGCCCACGTAGGCGTCGACATCGGCTGGTGCGCCTGCGTGGGCGTCGGCTGGTGCGCCCATGTGGGCAGCGCGGTCGGCCCGCGCGCTCGCGTGCGGTTCGCTCCCAGTCTCGACGCTCCGATCGGTGTCGACCTCCACCTGCGCTCCGGTGGCGGCACCGGCATCAACCCGCGCGCCCACGTTGGCGCCCACGACGTCGATGCGACCAACGTGCTGCGCATCGCATGCTGCCATCTCGACGACCTCTGGCCCGACGTCGACCAGCTCGCCATTTCCCTGCATGGCCCCGCGCCCGAGGCGAAGGAGCGGAACCAGCGGGGCTGACCAGGCCCCGCCCGCGCCGAAGCCCCGAAAGATAGGAACCACACCCTCGCCGGCGCCGGTTTCGCTATGTCGTGCGAGTCGTTCGGTCCATCTGCGGAACCATGC
>DATEDZ010000184.1:0-35584 GCA_035281385.1 Polyangiaceae bacterium | reverse complement strand
AACCGTCACCCTCTGCAGACCGACACCTCGCCCGCGTCCTCAGAAAAGAGGCTCCTGATCCTAACCGCCGCCGCCACAACCTCCTGCAACGAGTGCAGCTCGGACGTTTTCGCGTGGTGCTTAACTGATCACAGATGATTGACCAATATTCGGCGCGTAGAGAGCGGCCGCTGCCACTGCCCTCGAGCGCGATCTGATGAATGCTGAGACGGGCCCGTTTACGGGCACGCGGGCGATCCCAATTCAGGGACACGCCCTAAGTCGGCACGCGCCACCCCTCCTGCCAGGGCATGACTGATACTTTGCGCAGCTTTTCTTGGGGTAGGGCCGGAGCGCCCTCGAGATTTGGCGAAACGAGTGGCCCAGAACGCTTGCCTGGCGGGGGTCCCTTTGCTACGAAGCGCATCCCCTTAGCCGGCCCCCGATTCCGGAGGGCTTGGCCAGCCGCCGAAACGGATGAGGAAGAGGCGCGAAAGCGTTGCTTCCGAGGGTCGACAAGTCTCACGGAGAAACTGTCGCCATGATCAGTAGTGCCAAAGCGAATTTCCAGAGGATCAGTCCGCGCAAAGCGCGCATGATCGTCAATCTGATCCGCGGGCGGGACGCAAACGAGGCTCTGCAAATCCTCGACTTCACCTTCAAGGCCGGCGCGCCCTTCTTGAAGAAGCTACTGGCGAGCGCGCTTGCCAACGCCAAGCAGCGCCGCCCCGACGTCGATCTCGACAGTCTCTACATCAGCCGCGCGTCGGCCGACAAGGGGCCGAACTCGCACCTTCGCCGCTGGCGGCCACGCGCGCAGGGGCGCGCGACCCGCATCCAGAAGGGCGTCACGCACATCAACATCGAGCTGGATACGCGCTAGCCGCGCAAAGTCGTCAGCTCTGCAGAACCTTTACGAAGTTTGCTGAGGCGAAGCCGAAGCTACAACGAGCCGACAGTCTTGGAAGAACAGATCACGATCCACCCGGGTGACCACAACCCAACCAAACAAACCGGCGAGGCCGGACGCGTTTGGGTTTCAGCTCACGACGGACGCGAGGCCTGACCGGCTGCCCCGAGGCGAAACAGGAAAAAAATGGGACAAAAGACTCATCCTTATGGCTTCCGTCTAGGTGTCATCAAGACCTGGACCAGCAAGTGGTACGAGGACAAGCAGTACCAAGATTGGCTGCACCAAGACATCCGCATCAAGCGGGCCGTCAAGGAGTACCTGTACAACGCCAACGTCGCCTCGGTCGAGGTCGAGCGCGCTGCCAACAAGGCCAAGATCATCGTGTACACGGCGCGGCCGGGCATGGTGATCGGCAAGGGCGGCAAGGGCATCGAGATCCTCAAAACGGGCAATCTCGAGACGGCCGCCAAGGGTGAGACCAAGTTCGCCGGCGTACAGTCGTTCACGGGCAACGAGGTGTTCATCGACGTGCAGGAGGTGCGCAAGGCCGAGACCAATGCGCAGCTCGTGGCCGAGAACATCGCGACGCAACTGGAGCGCCGCATCGCCTTCCGCCGGGCCATGAAGAAGGCGCTGCAGACCGCGATGAAGTTCGGCGCCAAGGGCGTGCGCGTGCGCTGCGCCGGTCGTCTGGGCGGCGCCGAGATGGGTCGCGTCGAAACCTACCGTGAGGGTCGCGTGCCGCTGCACACGCTGCGCGCCGACGTGGACTTCGGCCTGGCCGAGGCCCGCACTACTTACGGCACTATCGGCGTCAAGGTTTGGATCTTCAAGGGCGAGGTCTTGCAGCGCAAGGCGCGCCGCATTCCGGAGTGATGCGTCATGAGCCAGCTCTCACCGAAGCGCACCAAGTTCCGTAAGCAGCAGAAGGGCAAGAACCGCGGCGTGGCCTGGCGTGGCTCCGACGTGTCGTTTGGCGACTTCGGGTTGCAGGCGGCCTCCCACTGTCTGGTCACTTCCCGCCAGATCGAGGCGGGCCGCATGGCGATTCAGCGCCACGTCAAGCGCGCCGGCAAACTCTGGATCCGCATCTTCCCGGACAAGCCCATCACCAAGAAGCCGCTCGAAGTCCGCATGGGCTCCGGCAAAGGCGGCGTCGAGGGCTGGGTGGCCGTCGTCAAGCCCGGTCGCGTGCTGTTCGAGATCGCGGGCGTGCCGGAAGCCGACGCGCGCCAGGCCTTCAAGCTGGCAGCCTCCAAGCTGCCGCTCACCACCAAGTTCCTGACGCGAGGAGCGCTGTGATGAAAGCCAAGGACCTGCGCGAGCGCACGACCGAGGATCTGGCAGAGCTCAAGGCCACCCTGAGCCGTGACCTGTTCTCGCACAAGATGAAGAACTTCACCGGTCAGCTCGACGACACGAGCCTGATCGCCAAGACCCGCAAGGACATTGCGCGCATCGAGCTCTTGCTCAGCGAGCGCGCCTCCAAAGGAGCCAAGTCGTGAGCGAGAGCGAAACCGAGACGCCAAACAAGGGTTCGCCCGTCTACCGTCGCAAGCTCATCGGTCGCGTCAGTAGCGACAAGATGGACAAGACGGTGGTGGTCGAGGTCGTGCGTTTCAAGCGCGACAACATGTACAAGAAGTACGTTCGTGTGCGTAAGAAGTACAAGGCGCACGACGAGACCAACCAGTACAAGGTCGGCGATCGCGTCGAGATCGAAGAGCACCGCCCGCTGTCGGCGGAGAAGCGCTTCATCGTGACGCGCCTGATCACGCGCCCGGCGCAGGAGCTCGGCTGAGCCATGATTCAGACGCAGTCCTTTCTGGACGTGGCTGACAACTCGGGCGCCAAGCGCGTGCAGTGCATCAAGGTGCTGGGTGGGTCGCGTCGTCGCTACGCGCACCTGGGCGACGTGATCGTCGTCAGCATCAAAGAGGCTCTGCCGGGCAGCAAGGTGAAGAAGGGTGATACGGCCAAGGCCGTGGTCGTCCGCACCGCGCGCGAGTGCCGCCGCGCCGACGGCAGCTACATCAAGTTCGACGACAACAGCGCGGTCTTGATCAATGCGCAGCTGGAACCGGTCGGAACGCGCATCTTTGGACCCGTCGCGCGCGAGCTGCGCGGCAAGAAGTTCATGAAGATCATCTCGCTGGCGCCGGAGGTGCTGTGATGAACCGCCTGGTCGTAGGTGCCGAGGTCATCGTCGTGCGCGGCAACGACAAGGGCAAGCGCGGCAAGGTCGCGAAGCTGCTCAAGGATCGCGACCGCGTCGTCGTGGAGGGCATCAACACCGTCAAGCGCCACGTCAAGCCCACCCCGCAGCGCGGCGGCGGCATCTTGCAGGTCGAGGCCAGCTTGCCGGCTTCGCATGTCATGCCGGTGGATCCCGAGTCCGGTAAAGCGACCCGCGTTCGCGTGAAGGTCGAGGGCGACAAGAAGCAGCGCATCGCCAAGAGCGGAGCGGTGTTGACCGTCGCCAAGGAGAGCTGAGCCATGTCCGAAACACCGAATCCGCGGCTCCGCGACAAGTACAAGAAGGAAGTAGTCCCGTCGCTGATGAAGCGCTTTGGCTACAAGAACGTGATGCAGGTGCCGCGCCTGAAGAGCATCGTGCTCAACATGGGCCTGGGTGAGGCCGTCGGAAACCCGAAGCTGGTCGACGCCGCCGTCGGCGAGCTGACTCAGATCACCGGTCAAAAGCCGGTGGTCACCAAGGCCAAGAAGTCGATCGCGACTTTCAAGCTGCGCGAGGGCATGCCTATCGGCGCCAAGGTCACGCTGCGCCGCGAGCGCATGTGGGAGTTTCTCGATCGCCTGGTCACGCTCAGCCTCCCGCGCGTGCGCGACTTCCGCGGCACCAGCCCGAAAGCTTTCGACGGTGCGGGCAACTACACACTCGGTCTCAAAGAGCAAATCGTCTTCCCGGAGATCGACTTCGATAAGGTCGAGAAGATCAAGGGCATGAACATCACTTTCGTCACAACCGCCGACACCGACGAGGAAGCCAAGGAGCTCCTCGGAAGCCTCGGCATGCCGTTCAGGAGCTAACGATGGCACGCGCTTCACAGTGGGCCAAAGTCAACCGACCGCCGAAGTTTTCGACCCGCGTCGTGCACCGCTGCAAAGTCTGCGGCCGTTCGCGGGCCGTGTACCGCGATTTCGGGCTGTGCCGCCTTTGCTTCCGCCTGCTCGCCCTGAAGGGTGAGGTGCCGGGCGTTACCAAGGCAAGCTGGTGATCCCATGATGACCGATCCGATCGCAGACCTGCTCGGCCGCATTCGCAATGCAGCGATGGCTCGTCACGAGCTGACGCGGCTGCCGGCCAGTAAGCTCAAGAAGGGCGTCGCGGAGATCCTCAAGCAAGAGGGTTACGTCGCCGACGTGCGTCAGGAGGAGTGGGGTCCGAAGAAGCATCAGACCCTCACCATCGTGCTCAAGTACGGCAGCGGCCAGGGCAACGAACGCACCAGCGCCTTCCAGGGCATTCGGCGCGTGTCCCGTCCCGGTCGTCGCGTGTACGTCGGGCACGACCAGATCCCGCGCGTGCTTTCTGGGCTCGGGATTTCGATCCTGAGCACGTCGCACGGGCTCATGACCGACAAAGAAGCGCGTCGCCAGAAGGTCGGTGGCGAGCTTCTGTGTGAGGTGTGGTGATGGCAACGGCTACTCCTGAGCTTCGGCTGTCGCGCGTCGGTAAGCGCCCGGTCCCGATCCCCAAGGGCGTGACCGTCAACATGACCGACGTGAAGCTCGACGTGCAGGGTCCGAAGGGCAAGCTCTCGATCCCGATGCCGCCCCTGGTCACGGCCAAGAAGGAAGGCGAGGCCATCAGTTTCGTCAGCTCCGCTCCCGGCCGCGACGGCGCGCGCCTGCAGGGCCTGAGTCGGGCGCTACTGGCCAGCGCGGTCAAGGGCGCGGCCGAAGGCTACGAGAAGGTGCTCGAGCTCGTCGGGACCGGTTACCGCGCGGAGGTGAAGGGCAAGGTCATCACGCTGGCGCTCGGCTTCTCGCACCCGACCAACGTCGCGGTGCCGGCCGCCATCACCGCGGTGGTTCCGCCCGATTCGAAGGGCACACAGCTGGTGCTCACGTCGGCGGACAAGGCGCTGCTCGGGCAGCTCGCCGCCAGCATTCGCGATCTACGTCCACCAGAGCCGTACGGCGGCAAGGGTATCCGCTATCGCGGTGAGAACATCCGCCGCAAGGCCGGTAAGGCCGCCAAGGGCAAGGGTAAGTAATCATGGCCAAGCTCACGGGTCGGGAGCGCCGCAAGCTCCGTATTCGCCGCAAGATCAGTGGCACCACCGAGCGTCCGCGCCTGAGCGTGTTTCGCACCGGGCGCCACATCTACGCGCAGGTCGTGGTCGACGACAACGGCAAGACTCTGGCTGCCGCCTCCACGCTCTCGCGCGACTTGAAGAGCACGCTGAGCGAGGACAACAAGACCGACTGCGCCAAGAAGGTCGGCGCGTTGATCGCCAAGATTTGCCTGGAAAAGAAGATCGAGCAGGTCGTGTTCGATCGCAACGGTTACCTGTATCACGGCCGCATCAAGGCCCTGGCCGACGCCGCGCGCGAGGCCGGTCTCAAGTTCTAAGGATTAGCGAGGACATTTTCGCATGGCGATCGAAAACATCGACGAAGAAAAGCTCAAAGAGCGCGTCATCCACATCAACCGCGTGGCCAAGGTCGTCAAGGGCGGCCGTCGCTTCAGCTTCAGCGCGCTGGTGGTGGTGGGCGACGAAGGCGGCCACGTGGGTGTCGGTCTGGGTAAAGCCAACGAGGTGCCTGAGGCGATTCGCAAGGGTAACGACCAGGCTCGCAAGAACATGTTCAAGGTGCCGATGATCGGCACGACCGTGCCGCACGACGTGATCGGTCACTTCGGCGCTGGTCGCGTGCTGCTCCGTCCGGCCGCGCCCGGTACCGGCGTCATCGCGGGCGGCGCCGTCCGCGCCGTCGTCGAGTCGGCCGGCATCCATGACATCCTGAGCAAATGCCTGGGCAGCACCAACAAGCACAACGTCGTCAACGCCACCATCGCGGCGCTGCAGATGCTGCGCGGGCCCGAGGTCGTGGCTGGCGCGCGCGAGAAGCCGACCGACGAGATCGCGGGCGACTATCCGGTGGCGGCCATGGCCAGTCACGCCGGTGAGGCGTCGTCCATCGTATCCGGCACCATCACCAACCCGAGTGGGACGACGTCATGAGTATGCTGCTCGTAACCCAGACTGTCAGCGTGATCGCGCGGCCGCACACCACGCGCGCGGTCATCAAGGGCCTCGGCCTGCGCGGGCCGGGCTCGAGCGTGCTCGTCGAAAACACACCGTCCTTCCGCGGCATGATCAAGAAGGTCCTGCACCTGGTGAAGGTCGAGGAGAAGAAGTCATGAGCCAGATCCTGTCGCGCCTCACTCCGCCCGTCGGCTCGGTCAAGACGGCCAAGCGCCTCGGCCGCGGTGTCGGCTCCGGCCTGGGCAAGACCAGCGGCAAGGGCATGAAGGGCCAGAAGGCTCGCCACAACGGCAACTTCCACAAGACGCACTTCCAGGGCGGCCAGACGCCGATTCAGCGTCGCCTGCCCAAGCGCGGCTTCCGCGTGCCGTTCCCAGTCGTCACGGTTGCGCTCAACGTGGCCGACCTGGAGCGCTTCGACGCCGGCAGCACCGTCAACGAGACCGTGCTACGCGCGGCTCGCCTGGTGCAGGGCCGCGACGTGCGCATCAAGATCCTCGGCGACGGCGAGCTGAAGAAGAAGCTCACCGTGGAAGCTCACGCCTTCAGCGTGTCTGCCAGCGAGAAGATCGCCAAGGCGGGCGGCAAGGCCGTCGTGATCGAGATCACCGTAGCGCCGAAGGCCGAGTCCGCGAGCTGAGCCAGAGCTCATGGCAGCGCTCGCCGGTTTCTCGAACATTGGCAAGGTGCCGGAGCTGCGCCGGCGCATCATCTTCACGCTGATCATCATCGCGCTGTATCGCGTGGGCGTGTTCGTGACCACGCCGGGCGTGGATCGCGCGGTCATGCGCAGCGTGGTGCAGGGTCAGGGCGGTATGCTCGGCCTGCTCAACCTGTTTTCCGGCGGCGCGCTCGAGAACCTCTCGATCTTCGCGCTGGGCATCATGCCCTACATCTCGGCCTCCATCATCATGCAGCTGATGGGCCTGGTGAGTAAGCAGGTCGAGGAGCTGAAGAAAGAGGGCGAGTCGGGGCGCCGCAAGCTCGAGCAATGGACCCGCTACGGCGCAGTCGTGCTGGCCACCCTGCAATCCTTCGGCGTGGCGATGTGGCTCGAAGGCATGAACAACGCGGACATGGGTGGCGGGCGCTTCGGCGACGTCGTGACCGATCCAGGCTGGGGCTTCCGCGCCCTGACCGTGATCACGCTGACCACTGGTACGTCGCTCTTGATGTGGTTTGGCGAGCAGGCCACCGAACGCGGTATCGGCAATGGCACGTCGATGATCATTTTCGCCAGCATCGTGAGCGGCATCCCGAGCGGCATTGGGAGCTACTGGCAGGGCACCGGCGGCGACATCCAGCCGCTGACCGTTGCCATTCTGGCCGGTGTGCTGCTGGTCAGCATCGCCTGCGTGGTGTTCTTCGAGCGCGCCCAGCGCCGCATTCCGATTCAGTACTCCAGGCGCCAAGTCGGGCGGCGCGTGTACGGCGGTCAGAGCGCACACCTGCCGCTGAAGGTGAACATGGCGAGCATGATCCCGCCGATCTTCGCCTCCAGCTTGCTGACCTTCCCGACCACGCTCACCGGGATGAACATCCCGGGCATGGCGCAGCTGAGCAGCATCCTCAACCGCGGCGACTGGGTCTTTCACACCACGTTCGCGGCGTTGATCATCTTCTTCGCGTTCTTCTACACGGCGGTCACGTTCCAGCCAGTCGACGTGGCCGACAACCTGAAGAAGCAGCAGGCCAACATCCCCGGCATCCGTCCGGGGCGGCAAACGGCCGAGTACATCGATCGCGTGCTGACGCGTCTCACTACGGGCGGGGCCATCTACATCGCCGTGATCTGCACGGTGCCGACCATCATCGCGCAGTCGTTCCGCATTCCGTTTCAGTTCGGCGGGACCAGTTTGATCATCGTGGTGGGTGTCGCGCTCGAGACCGTGAATCAAATTGAAGCTCACCTGATTACGCGTAGCTACGAGGGTTTGACGGGGCCGCGCACGACGCGTCTTTCTGGTCGGAGGCCTGCGTGAGGTTGATCCTGCTCGGAGCTCCCGCTAGCGGGAAGGGTACGCAGGCTGCGGTGCTGTGCGAGAAGCTCGGGATCCCGAAGATCTCGACCGGCGACATGCTGCGGGCGGCGCTCAAGGACGCCACCCCCCTGGGCCAGGAAGCCGCTCAGTACATGAACGCGGGCAAGCTGGTCCCGGACTTGGTCGTGATCGGGCTGGTGGAGAAGCGGCTGCAGCTGCCTGACGCCAAGCCGGGCTTCATCCTGGACGGCTTCCCGCGCACCGTGCCCCAGGCGGACGCCCTGGATGGGCTGCTCAAACGTCTAGGTACCCCGTTGGATTTTGTCCTACAAATCGACGTTCCTAGAGAGCTTTTGATGGAGCGGGCCACCCTCCGTCGCACCGACAAGCGGACTGGACAAATCTACCACCTCAAGTACAGTCCGCCGCCCCCGGACGCCGAGCTGGAACACCGGCCTGACGATCACGAGGACAAAGTGAGGACCCGCCTCGACGTCTACGACGCCCAGACGGCGGCTCTTCTACCCCACTACGAGAAGCTCGGCGTGCTGCGTCGGGTCGACGGGGTCGGCTCTCCCGCGGAGATCACCGACCGCATGCTTTCCCAGATTGCCGGCTGAGCCGGAACAGAGAACGGAGGATCGGAACGAAGGAAAACATCGAAGCTGGCATCATCGAAGAGGTCTTACCGAGCGCGTTGTTTCGGGTGCGCCTCGACGATGGTCGCAGGGTCCACGCGGGCATTGCCCCCGTTCTCCGCCATGCAGTCGTCAGGCTGATCGGCGGGACCCGAGTCAGCGTCAAGCTTTCCGAGCTCGATCCGAACCGCGGTCAAATCACCGACACGATTTGAGGCAGTTATGAAGGTAAGGCCCAGCGTCAAGAAAATCTGTGAGAAGTGCAAGATCGTGAAGCGCCGCGGCGTCTTGCGCATCATCTGCGACAACCCCCGCCACAAGCAGCGCCAGGGTTAAGCGGCAACGAGGTAGGAAGTCTTGGAAGAACAGATCACGATCATCACGGGAGGCCACGAGCCAACCAGGAGAAACCGGCGAGGCCGGTGGATCGAGGTCATCTGCGCGGTTGAGTCGCCGGAAGTTCGCAAGCACCTGCTGAGGCAGGTTACCTACAAGCTCAACAGGAAAGCATAGAGAAAGAAGCACATGGCTCGTATTGCAGGTGTCGATCTTCCCCGTCGTAAGGCGATCGCCTACGCCCTTCCTTACATTTACGGTATCGGCCCTGCCACGGCGAAGCTGATCTGTAAGACCGCGAATATCCCTGAAAGCCGCAAGGTGGACGAGCTCTCGGAAGCCGACGTCAAGGCCATCCGCGACGCCATCGACGCCTCGATCAAGGTCGAAGGCGACGCGCGCCGCGAGGTGCAGCAGTCGATCAAGCGCCTGATGGATCTCGGTTGTTACCGCGGCCTCCGGCACCGCAAGTCCCTCCCGGTGCGCGGTCAGCGTACCCGCACCAACGCTCGCACCCGCAAGGGTCCGCGCAAGAACCTCGGGCGTCGCGCCTGAGCGGAGCACCAAGCTAGATGGCAACTGCAGCAAGCGCCAGCACGCCCCCTAAGGGCCGTCCCGCCAAGAAGCCCGTCAAGAAGAACATCTACACGGGCATCGTCCACATCCAGTCCACCTTCAACAACACCATCGTCACCATCACCGACGTCAACGGCGCGGTGATCAGCTGGGCCAGTGCCGGCTCGCGCGGCTTCAAGGGCTCGCGCAAGAGCACGCCGTTCGCGGCGCAGCTCGCGGCCGAAGAGGCCTCGCGCCGCGCGCAAGAGCACGGGCTGCGCTCGGTGGCGGTGTTCGTGAAGGGTCCCGGGGCCGGTCGTGAGAGCGCGCTCCGAGCGCTGCAGCAAGCCGGTTTCAAGGTCACGCTGATTCGCGACGTGACGCCGATCCCCCACAACGGTTGCCGGCCGCCCAAGCGCCGTCGCGTGTAATTGAGGATACAGACAGATGGCTCGTTACATTGGTGCAGTTTGCAAGCTTTGCCGCCGCGAGGGGCACAAGCTCTATCTCAAGGGCGAACGTTGCTACAGCGAGAAGTGCGCGGTTAGCCGTCGCCCCTATCCGCCCGGCCAGCACGGCCAGGCGCGCATCAAGCTGAGCGAGTACGGGCTGCGGCTGCGCGAGAAGCAGAAGATGCGTCGCATCTACGGGCTGCTCGAGAAGCAGTTCGCTGGCTATTACGTGCAAGCGACTCACCTCCGCGGCCGCACCGGCGAGGAGATGCTGGGTCTGATCGAGCGTCGCCTCGACAACGTGGTCCTGCGCATGGGCTTGGCTTCCAGTCGCGCTCAAGCACGCCAACTGGTGCGTCACATGCACGTCAAGGTGAACGGGAAGTACGTCAACATCCCGAGCTACACCGTGAGCCCCAACGACAAGATCGAGATCGAGGAAGCAGCGCGGAAGATTCCGTTCGTCGCTGCCGCCCTGGCGGCCGCCGGCAATCGGCAGCAGGCTAGCTGGATCGAAGTCGACAAGGAGAACTTCTCCGGCACCTTCAAGGGCATGCCCGTTCGTGACGAAATGAACGAGCCGGCCATCCGTGAACAATACGTGGTGGAGTATTACTCACGCTGATTCTGCACTGGGCGAAGCCAGGTGGACCTGGCCTCCCCGTTCCTTCGGGGGCTCAGCCCCCGCCCCGCTGAAGTGAATTCAGCGGGGCCCCACCCCCAGGTTTGGGGCCCCGACCCCAAAACACAGCAACCGAAACAAGACTTGAACGACAGCTACAGCAGACACAGAGCTCTACGGAGCTGAAACGCGGGCAGACCGCGGGAGCGATGAGTGGAGCGGTTTCCCTCACGGTCCGGGACGGTCGCGCGAACCTGAAGAGAAGAAGGAAAGCATCGAATGGTAACGCAAATGATGAGCCGTAACTGGCGCGACCTGATCCGTCCCAAGGCGATCACGCTCGACCCCGAGTCGAACAACGAGATTTACGGCAAGTTCACGTGTGAACCGCTCGAGCGCGGCTTCGGTATCACGATCGGTAACTCGCTGCGCCGCGTGCTTTTGGCTTCGCTTCAGGGTGCGGCCATCACGGCCGTCAGGCTCGAAGGTGCGCTCCACGAGTTCACCACGATTCCGGACGTCGTCGAAGACGTGACCGACATCATCCTCAACCTCAAAGAGGTGGTGTTCAAGGCCGAATCGCCCAAGACTTACACCGTGCGCCTCGAGAAAGAGGGCCCCGGCCCGGTGCTCGCTGGCGACATCCGCGTGGTCGACGGCCTGACGGTCTTGAACCCGACCCATCAAATCGCGACCCTCGACAAAAAGGGCCCGCTGTCGATGGAGCTCACGGTCAACGTGGGCCGCGGCTACGTGTCTGCCGAGCGCAACAAGAGCCCGACCATGTCGATCGGCACCATTCCGATCGATGCGCTGTTCTCGCCGATCCGCAAGGTGAACTACACCGTGCAGAACGCACGCGTTGGCCAGGTCACCGATTACGACAAGCTGGTGCTCGAGGTCTGGACCAACGGCGCCGTGCGCCCGGTCGACGCGGTGGCCTTTGCCGCCAAGATCCTCAAGGAGCAGCTGTCGATCTGGATCAACTTCGAAGAGAGCGAAGAGACCAGCTACCACGTGGGCGGCGGGGACGAAGAGCCGCTCAACGAGAACCTGTTCCGCTCGGTCGACGAGCTGGAGCTGTCGGTTCGCTCGGCCAACTGCCTACAGAACGCCAACATCACTCTGATCGGCGAGCTGGTGCAGAAGACTGAGCAGGACATGCTCAAGACCAAGAACTTCGGACGTAAATCGCTCAAGGAAATCAAAGAGATCCTCTCCACGATGGGTCTGGGTCTCGGCATGAAGTTCGACAACTGGCCGGGAATGCTGGAGCGATGGAAGGCTCAACAAGCGCAGGGCTAACGCCCTCGCTTGTTTCGCCCCTTGTCACCGGGGGCTCAGCCCCCGCCCCGCCGAAGTGAATTCGGCGGGGCCCCACCCCCGGTTTTTGGGTCCCCAACCCCAAAAACACAGCAGACGAAAGACTTGAAAGAGAAGAATTGAGGAAACGATGAGGCACCGTAATGCCGGGCGGCAGTTCAGTCGCAACACCAGCCACCGCAAGGCGATGTTTCGCGCCCTGACCGCCAACTTGGTGGCACACGAGCGCATCGAAACCACCGACGCCAAGGCCAAGGAGCTGAAGCGCGTGGCCGAGCGGCTCATCACCCACGCCATGCGCTTGGGTGACGTGGCCTTCACGCCGCAGGAGGACTTGAGCGCCGCCGACAAGGCCAAGCGCCACGCCGCCCAGCAGCACATGGGTCGTTTCCTGCGGCGCTTCGCCGTGGTGCGGCAGCAGGGTGAGGACGTGAAGATCGACCTGGTCGAGAAGGTGTTTCTCGACCTGGCTCGCCGCTTCAAGGGTCGCCCCGGCGGCTACACCCGCATCATCAAGCTCGGTCACCGTCGTGGCGACAACGCCCCGATGGCTCTGGTCGAGTTCGTGGTGGAAGCGGGCGGCCAGCCGCACCGCCCCGGCAAGAAGGCAAAGAAGCCGAAGGCCGAGGCCGCCGAAAAGCCGGTCAAGGAGGCGGCTAAGGAGAGCGAAGCCACCGAGAAGAAGGCT
Organism: Polyangiaceae bacterium; assembly: GCA_035281385.1. Classification (GTDB taxonomy): domain Bacteria; phylum Myxococcota_A; class Polyangia; order Polyangiales; family Polyangiaceae; genus PMG-095. Next base: position 22,859 of record DATEDZ010000184.1, on the reverse strand, counting down.
TCGAAGAAGACAGCAAAAGCCGCTGCGGGCTGAACTGCAACGCCTGGTGAGCGCCCTGGAGCGCAGTCGGCAAACCTGACTGCGCTCCGTTGCATTTTGTGGCGCCGCGCCCCCTGGCACGTCCGTTGCGTTACCCGCGAGCTGATCGACCGCGGCTGAGCGCCTTCACGGTTGAGAATCCTAAACTATCACTTTAGAATTATCAAAAGCCTTTGGGAGCCGAATCGTCCGTGGAGTGGGCTGCCCGCGCGAGGTAAAGCCAAAGCGCATCGGCGGGCCCCGGCATGAAGAGGCTAAATCGGCGCGCCAACCGCCCCGGCTCCCCACGCACGGAGATTCAAGAAATCCTGGCGGTCTGAGCTAGAAAACGTCGAAGACCGACAGCAGCACCTCGATCGCGCCGCCGGCAAGCTCGGCGGCGCCTTCGCCGGCGGCTGCCGCGACGTCGACGACGCTCGTCACCGAGGCGTCGCTCAGCGCGGTGGTCGCGGCATCCGCACTGACGCGCGCCAGCTCCCCCGCGCCGACGATCGCATCCGAATGCAGCAGCACGTCACCGGCGACGCTGAGCGCGCCCCCCGAGCGTTGCCCCGGCGTCAGGCGGCGCCCGAGCTCCGCCGCGTGCCGCTTCGTCAGCAACCCTAGCTCGCCGCGGTCGAACCAGACCAGGCGACACTGCCGGCATACGTCGGCAGGTGCGGATCCAGCACCCGCAGCTCTGGCCCCATCGGACACGCCGGACAGTGCACCACGTCACTCATCCAGCAGTCCCTCCGCGGCGTCGTGCTCTTCATGGGTGAAGCGCCAGCGATAGCGCTCTCGGTGCCGGCATGCCCGCCGCCGTTACCGGCTGTTCCGCCTTCGCTCAGGCGTCGTGCCTAGCGGCTACTCGGCGGCCTGGCAAACGAAGAACTCGAAGGACTCGCAGACGCAGCCGGGCTGGCCACCGACGCACTCGCAGTCCGTACCGCAGCTGCAGTTCACGCCGGCGTAGATGGGCTTGCAGTCGGTGCGGTTGGTGCACGACTCTTCGGTCATGAGCTCGCCGCACGTCTCGGCGTCGGCGGGCGCGCACACACCCGCTTCGTAGTCACAGTTGAAACCGGGGTCGCAGTCCTGCTCGGCCTCGCAGGGTGTGGCCGGCGGCTCCGGGACGACGGGGTCGACCGGATCGACAGGGTCAACCGGCTCGACCGGCTCGACCGGGCTGCCACCGCCGCTCGCCGACGCACCCTTGCCCGATGGGTGCGGGCCCTTACCGGCCCGACTGTGGCCATCCTCGAAGTCGAGCTCATCTTCCTTGCAATCTTCGTAGTTCTCGAAATTGCAGGCTCCGAGACCCAACAGACACGCGACGAACAAGCCGATCGATTGATTCATGGTCCTAGCCTCCCGCGCACGCTGCGCGTCTTCTCAAGCAAAGCGGGACTGCTCCCCACTCCGCCGGAGCGGATAGGTGTCGTCCCGACTACCTAGCGAGCGGTCCGTACCCGGCGACGCCGGGACCGTTCACTCGGTCGCGTCGATTTTTTCGGCCGCGGGTTTTGTGGCGTTCTCTTCGGTCGCCTGCTTTACATCCGTCTACAAAAATCGTCCGCGCGATGCACTTTCGTGCGTTCAGACGCTGAGCCGGCGCCCGAGGCGGGAGAACGGAAACAGCGGGGCTCCTCAAGTCTTCCCAAGCCCTTGCGTGTCAGCCAGAGCCGTCGCGAATTCCTTTGGCTAAGCGGCCTTTGGCGCTTGCCTTCCGCGTGCTTCCGAGTTTTTCGTCGCGATCTAGATCGGCGACGCGACGAACAGGCCGAGTAGAGGGGTGCTGGCCGCTGTAACGGGGCTCGGTACCCAGCCGAGCCCGAACCGCTCAGTGGCGCCCAGACGATTTTCGGGCTGCGACAGACCCCAGTGACGACAGCGCCTCGGGAATGTCACGGCTCGCGTGCACACCACCAAAAGTTGAGTTTGGCATCGCACAGCGCCTGCCGCCGCAGCGACACTGCCAACAACTTCAGTCCTAGGGTATAGTACCGACGAGCGCCATTCGCGTTGACAGCGGACCTGCGTTCGCTTTTGATTTTGCGCCTAGCGGCTGCGTGCAGAGTCTCAGGGGGGCCTCCAGAACACGAATGAGCACGATCGTTTCGAAGTTTCGATCCCGCGCTGTCGAGAGGCAGGACAATCCAGCTCTCATCTTTCTGCAAGACGGTGAGAACGACGAGCTTCGGCTCACGTTCGCGGAACTCGATCGCCGCGCGTGCTCGATTGCCGCAAGGCTGCAGGAGCTGGCTGCCACGGGGGAGCGAGCGCTCCTTCTGTACGCACCGGGCGTGGACTACGTCACGGCTTTCTTCGGCTGCCTGTATGCCGGTGTAGTAGCCGTTCCAGCCTATCCGCCCGATCCGTCTCGCTTGCAGCGCTCGCTACCGCGCTTGCTCGCGACCGTGGCCGACTCGCGCTGCAAGTTCTTGCTAACGACCAACATGATCGCGTCGCTGGGGCAGGCGATGCTCGAGTTTGCGCCTGCGCTGCGCGAAATGACCTGGATCACCTCCGACACGCTCGAGCTCGAGCGCACAGCTAGCTGGCGCGCGCCGTCGCTCTCGGGATCCGATCTGGCGTTCCTGCAGTACACATCCGGTTCGACCGGCAATCCGCGCGGCGTGATGCTCACGCACGAAAACCTTCTTCACAACGTGGGCTTGATAGCCTCCTCGCTCGAGCTGCGGCCCGATACGGTCGGCGCCAGCTGGCTACCGCCCTATCACGATATGGGCTTGATCGGCGCCATTCTGTGCCCGCTCATCCATGGCGGTCCGCTGGTCTTGATGTCGCCGCTTTCGTTCCTGCAGCGGCCCCTGCGTTGGCTGCAAGCCATCTCCAAGTACGGCGCGGCCGCCTCGGGAGGACCGAACTTTGCGTTCGACCTGTGCGTTCGCCGCGTCACGCCGGAGCAGGCAGCCCAGCTGGATTTGTCGCGCTGGCGCACGGCTTTCACCGGAGCCGAGCCCATTCGGCGTGACACGCTCGAAGCATTCGCGAAGCATTTTGCGGCGAGCGGCTTCAAGCAGCAGGCGTTCTATCCTTGTTATGGCCTAGCCGAGGCGACGCTGATCGTTTCCGGAACCACGCCCGGCTCGGGTGCCAAGGTTTTCGCGGCGGATTCGAGCGCGCTACTCCAGAACTTCGTGCTGCAGGCGAAGGACACGGCGTCGGTGACGCACATCGTCGGCTGCGGCGCTGCTTTGGGCGGTCAAAAGCTGGTCATCGTCGATCCCAGCCGGCTCGTGCCCGTTCCCGACGCTTCGGTCGGCGAGATCTGGGTTTCGGGTCCTAGCGTCGCGCCCGGTTACTGGGAACGCGCTGACGAATCGCTCGGCACTTTTCGTGCGCATCTGCACGACGGCACCGGCCCCTTCCTGCGCACCGGCGACCTCGGCTTCTTGCGCGAGGGCCAGCTGTTCATCACCGGGCGCCTCAAGGATCTGATCATCATCCGCGGCGCCAACCACTACCCACAGGACATCGAGCGTACGGTCGAGGCTTCTCATCCGCGCCTGCGCAAAGGTTGCTCGGTCGCGTTTTCGTTCAAGTACGAAGCCGACGAGCATGTGGTGGTGGTGGCCGAGGTCGAGCGCCGTGACCAGGGCGCCCGCACGCCGACCGATTCGGCCGCCGCCCTGATGGAAGTCGCTGATAGTCCGCTTGTGCTCGATGAGATCAGCAACGCGGTGCGAGCGGCAGTCACGCTGCAGCACCAGCTCCAGGTGCACTCGGTGGTGCTGATCGAAGCCCGCACCCTGCCCAAGACGTCGAGCGGCAAAGTGCAGCGCCACGCAACTCGCGCAGCCTACATGGCAAAGACGCTCACCGAGCTGGCTCGCAATGAAGTCAAGCTCGAGGGCGCAGGTAGGTCGACCATTCGCCCTGCCAACACGCTCGAGCTGGTGAAGCTCGCCGAACGTGAGCAGGGCATCGCTTTGGTCACGATGGTGCTCGTGGGCGACATCGCGCGCACTCTCAATGTCCGACGCAGCGAGATCGACCCGGCGCGTCCCGTCAACTCCTTCGGTCTAGATTCGTTGCTCAGCGTCGAGCTCACCCACACCCTGGAACGCAGCCTGGGGGTGGTCTTTCCCGCGACCCACTTCCTGCGCGAAGCCAGTCTGAAGGATCTGGCCGGCACGCTTTACGAGCTGGTGGTCGATGATGCGAGCCCGCCTTCGTCCAGCCTGCTGCCCGCTTCTCCTGCTCACGAGCGCCTGCTTTCGCGTGGCCAGGCCGCGTTGTGGCTCATGCACAGCGTGGGTGCAGGCGCGGCCTACAACTTGGCGACGGCCTTCCGGGTGCGTTCGACGCTCGACATCGAATGCCTACGCCAGTCGTTCCATTTCGTGGTTAGTCGCCACGAGATCCTGCGCACCACCTACCAGGTAGACGAAACGGGCATACCAAAGGTCACGTCGCGCTCCGCGCCGCTGCTGCTCGAGGTGGTCGACGCGTCGCAATGGAGCGAACAGCAGGTTCGACGGCACGTTCAGGAACGCGTGGACGCTCCCTTCGATCTCGAGAACGGCCCGATCCTGCGCGTGTGTCTGCTGTCACGCGGTCCCACCGATCACGTGCTGTCGCTGGTGGTGCACCACATTGCCGCCGATTTGTGGTCGCTGGTGGTGCTGATGAGCGAGCTGGGTAAGGTGTACTTGGCGCTGCGAGCTGGCACGCCACCGAAGCTCAGGCCGGTGCAGTCGAGCTACCGGGCCTTCGTTCATTGGCAAGAGCAACTGCTGAGCGGTCCGGAGACCTATCGTAGTTGGAATTTCTGGCGCAGCAAGCTGCCCACTCCGATCCCGATTCTGGAGCTGCCGCTCGATCGGGCGCGTCCGCCGGCTCAGTCATTCCGCGGTGCCTCGGTGTCGGTGCCGCTGAGCAGTGAGCTCTCGGCGCGCGTGCGCGCGCTGTCTCGTGCGCTTTCGGTGACACCCTACAGCGTATTGCTGGCCGCATTCCAGGCACTACTGGCGCGCTACTCCGGTCAGACCGAGTTCGTGGTTGGCACGCCGGTCAGCTGTCGAACGCGCGCAGGTTGGGACAACACCGTCGGCTACTTCGTGAACGTGCTGCCGCTGCTCACGCGCGTCGAGGGGGAGGTGACCGGCCGACAGCTGGCGCTACTGGCACAGGCCAGCGCGCTCGATGCGCTCGAGCACCAGGACTATCCGTTCGTCAGCCTCGTAGAGCGCCTGGCGCCGACACGCGCCCCCAGCCGTTCGCCGATCTTCGACGTGATGTTCGTCTTCGAGCGACCCCACCTTGGTGCCGAGCAGGCCGTGGGACGCCTCATGCTCGACCCCTCCGCCCCCCCCGCTGAATGGGCAGGCTTGCAGCTCGAGGGTTACGGCCTCGAGGCGAAGACCGCGCAATTCGATCTGGCGCTGACCGTCGTGGATAGCGACGATCGCTTCTCGGCGCAGCTCAGCTACGATTCCGAGCTGTTCTTGGAGCAGACGGGCGTGCGGCTCGCCAATCACTTCGCCGCGCTGCTCGAGCAGTTGGTGTCGCATCCAGAGGCGAACGTGTGGAAGCTTGGTTTCTTGAGCGAGGACGAAAAGCGCGGGCTGGTCAGCGTGGGACCGAGGGCCGAGCCTCCAACCGAGTCGATTCACGGTTTGATCGAGAAGCAGGTCGCCCGCGCGCCCGACGCGCTAGCGGCGGTCTACGGCGACCAGGCCCTGACTTACGGCCAGCTCGACGCGCGCGCAGCGCTGCTGGCGATTCATCTACGACAGGCGGGCGCGCATGCCGGCAGCTTGGTGGCGATCTGTCTCGAGCGCGACAGCTCGATGTTGGTTGCGATGTTCGCGGTCTTGAAATGCGGCGCAGCCTACGTCCCAGTCGATCCGGACTATCCGGTGGACCGCCAGCTGTTCGTGGTCGGCGACGCGCAGCCCAGGGTCCTGATCACCACGGCCGCGCGTCGGGGAAGCTTTGCCAGCAGCCCTGCCAAACTCGTGTGCGTGGACGAGCTGCGCGATCAGCCGATCCAACCGTTCCGGTCGACGCAGTCCGAACCCGGTGCCCTAGCGTACGTCATCTATACCTCCGGCTCCACCGGCAAACCCAAAGGAGTCATGGTCACTCACCGAGGAGTAGTCAACTTCTTCGCGGGCATGGACCAGATCGTGGGGCGCAAGGATGGGGCGTGGCTAGCCATCACCAGCATGTCTTTCGACATCTCGGTGCTCGAGCTGCTTTGGACGCTAACGCGCGGGCTCAAGGTCGTGATCCAACGCGCCGATGACTGGAGCGCGACGTCGAGAAAGTCGCTCGATCTTGGCATCATGTTTTGGGGTCAAGACGACGGCGAGCAGCAGCAGCGCTATCAGCTGTTTTTGGAGGTGGTGAAGCGCGCGGACGAGGCTGGTTTTTCCTCGGTCTGGATCCCGGAACGACACTTTCACGCCTTTGGTGGCAACTACCCCAATCCGTCCGTGCTCGCGGCCGCAGTAGCCGTTTCGACGAAGCGCATCGGCATTCGCTCGGGTAGCGTGGTCCTGCCCCTGCAGAATCCGCTGCGCGTGGCCGAAGAGTGGGCGGTGGTCGACAACTTGTCGAACGGGCGCGTCGCGCTGTCGATCGCATCGGGCTGGCACAAGAACGATTTCGTACTGGCTCCCAGCGCGTTCGAAGCGCGCGGCAAGGTGATGTTCGAAGGTATCGACCTCGTCCGTCACTTGTGGCAGGGCGGCAGCACCGAGCTGCCGAACGGCAAGGGTGAAGCGACGACGGTTCGCACGTTGCCTCGCCCGGTGCAGAAGGAGCTGCCCATCTGGCTCACCGCGGCCGGTCGCGTCGAAACGTTCCGCAGCGCGGGCGAGCGTGGCTTCAACATTCTCACCCACCTGCTGGGTCAAGATATCCCAACGCTGAGCGCGAAGATCGCCGCGTATCACGAGGCTCGCCAGCGCGCCGGGCACGCGGGTCCGGGGCAGGTGACGCTGATGCTGCACACGTTCGTGCACGAAGACATCGACTACGTGCGCCGCGTCGTGCGCGAGCCATTCACCAGGTACCTGGAGCAATCGGTCGACCTGTTTACACCGCTCTACCGAGAGCTTGGCCTGGATCCTTCGAACCTTTCGGCGAAGGACAAACAGACGCTGCTCGAGTTCGCATTCGAGCGCTACTTCTCCAGCAGCGGCCTGTTCGGCACGCCGTCGTCTTGTCGGGACCTGATCGCCAAGCTGGCCGACGCCGGTGTGAACGAGATTGCCTGCATGGTGGAGTTTGGCGTCGATTCGCAGCTGGTGCTCGACGGCCTGCGCTACTTGACCCGGCTCTTGGAACGGGATGACTCCTTTGCTGCGCAGGTGCGGCGTCACGGCATCACTCACCTGCAGTGCACGCCATCGACCGCACGCATGTTGGTCGACACCGGCGGCAGCGACGCGCTGTGCCAGCTCGACACGCTGCTGGTCGGTGGTGAGGCCTTGCCAGGGCGGCTTGCCCACTCACTCGCGCAGCAGCTGCCGCGGCGCGTGACCAACATGTACGGTCCGACCGAGACGACGATCTGGTCGTCGTCGTTCAACGTCCGCGAACCGTTCGACGCCGTGACCTCGATCGGTAGCCCGCTGCGCAATACCACGATGTACGTCGTAGACGAGCACCTAGAGCTGGTTCCGCCGGGCGTCCGCGGGGAGCTCTGCATTGGTGGCGATGGCGTTGCGCAAGGCTACTTCCGACGGCCCGAGCTGACCGCAGAACGCTTCGTTCCCGATCGCTTCGGGGCACCCGGGGCTCGCGCCTTCCGGACCGGCGATATCGTCAGGCGTCTGGCTGACGGCACCTTCCAGTTCTTGGGGCGGTGCGATCACCAGGTCAAGGTGCGGGGCTTTCGTGTGGAGCTCGGTGAGATCGAGTCGGCGCTGGAGCGCCACCCGTCGATCGCGAGCGCGGTGACGCTGGTGCAAAGCGATCGTTCGGGAGACCAAAGACTCGTGGCCTACGTGGTCGGCAGCAATGCCGCCAATACTGCACCGAATCCTGCCACGCTGCGCGAGTTTCTGAGCGCGAGCCTGCCCAGCTACATGGTGCCGAGCGCATTCGTGACCTTGAAGGAGCTGCCGCGCACCCCCAACGGCAAGGTCGACCGCAAGGCGCTGCGGCCGCTGGTAGACATTCCGGCAGCCGCTGTCGTGCCCCCGCGCGATAGTCTCGAGCAGGCCCTGTGTCTGGAGTGGAGCGACGTGCTCGGTGTCGCTGCGGTCGGCATCGACGATGACTTTTTCTCGCTCGGTGGTCATTCGTTGATGGCAACGCGGCTTCGTTCGCGCATCGCCGATCATTTTGGCGTCGAGCTGGCAGTCGCGGACCTGTTCCGGGCCACCACCGTCAGGTCGCTCGCCGACCTACTGCGGCCGCATCACGGTGTCAGCGAGCGCGCTGCACTGCTGGTAGAAGTGATGGGCGAGGGCGCCGAGTCGCGGAGCGCGGATTGACGGTGTCCGGGGAGCGGGAGAAGCGCTGGGCGCTGTTCGAGCAGAAGCTGCGCGAGCGAGGTCTGGCCAAAGACGTCATCCCGAAGCTCGCCCGCACCGACTCCAGGTTGCCTGCCTCTTTTGCCCAAGAAAGACTGCTGTTCCTCGAGCAGCTCAATCCGGGCAGTGCCGCGTACAACGACCACTACGCACTTCGTGTCGGTGGAAGGCTCGATGTCGCGCTGCTCGGGCGAGTGCTCGACGAGATCGCGCGCCGGCACGAAACACTTCGCACCACGTTCGTGGTCGGAGCGCAGGGCGAGGCCGAGCAACGCATTCACGACCAAATGCCGATTCCGCTCAGGCATGACAGCTGGGAGCCCCAAAACGGCACGTTCGAAGCTTGGGTGGTCGCGGAGGGCGTTCGTGAAGCGCGGAGACCGTTCGACTTGGCAAATGGTCCCCTATCGCGCAGTCGTCTGCTTTCGCACGGCAACGAAGAGCACGTCTTGCTGTTCACGATTCACCACGCCATCTGGGATGGCTGGTCGAGCGGTGTCTTTGCACACGAGCTCAGTACGCTTTATCGCGCGCTCGCTGCGGGCCGGCCGCCAGCGTTGCCCGACCTCGAAACGCAGTATGCCGACTATGCGGATTGGCAGCGCCGGCGCCTGACGGGCCAGGTTCTGGATCAGAAAGTGGAGTTTTGGAAGACCGAGCTCGAAGGAGCTCCCGCCACCATCGATATTCCGACGGATAGACCCCGCCCGCGCATGCAAACCTTCACGGGTAGGACGCTCTACGCGAGCTTGAGCAAGGAGCTTTCGGCCAAGCTGGACGCGCACGTGCGTGTGCTGGGTCGAACCCCATTCGCGCTGCTATTCGCCTGTTACGCAGTCCTGCTTTCTCGCTACAGCGGGCAGCGCGACTTGGTGATCGCTACGCCCAGTGCCAATCGCGGCCGAGTCGAGCTCGAAGGTCTGATCGGCTGCTTCGTGAACACGCTCGCGATTCGCGTCGACTTGAGCGGTGATCCGACGCTCGCGTCGCTGGTGACCCAGGTTAGCGATCGGCTGCTGCGGGCTCAGCCTCATCAGGATCTACCGTTCGAGAAATTGCTCGAGGCGCTTCAGGTTGAACGCGATTTGAGCCGGAGCCCCGTCGCTCAGATCATGTTCGTGCTCCAAAATACCCCGCCGCGGATGCTCGAGCTCGGTGGCCTCGAGCTCTCTGCGTTGGATGTCGACGCCGGTTTTGCCAAGCTGGATCTCACGCTCAACGTGCTGTCGACCAACGATGTCTACTCCATGGCGTGGGAGTACAACGCGGACCTGTTCGACGAGAGCAGCGTGCTTCGCATGATGCAGCACTATCAGCACCTACTCGCGCAGCTGCTGGCAGCGCCTGATGCCGGAGTGTTCGGTGTCGAGCTGCTGCAGGCAGACGAGCGCCGCCGCGTGCTGTACGAGTGGAACGACACCGCCGCGGTCTACCCGAACGAGGCGACGCTGCACTCTCTGTTCGAGCAGCAGGTTCAGGCGTCTGCCGAATCCGTGGCCCTGATCGTCGGGCAGCAGCGGCTGAGCTATGCGCAGCTGGCGGCGCGCGCTCGTGGCATCGCGCAGGCGCTGCGCCAGCGCGGCGTCGGGCCTGGAGATCTGGTCGGGGTATTTCTGGAGCGCGAGCAGCGGCTCATCGCCAGTCTGCTAGGTGTGATGATGTCGGGAGCGGCCTACGTACCCCTCGATCCGAAGTACCCACTCGAGCGTTTGCAGCTGATTCTCGAAGACGCCAAGGCGCCGGTCGTGTTGACCGAGCGCAAGCTGATTCCGCTTCTGCCCGAACCGCTAGCCAGCCGCGCGCTCGACGTAGACAGGGCCATTCCGCTCGAGCAGCTGGACCAGGTCGGGGCCGGCAGTGGTGACCGCGCCTACATCATCTACACGTCGGGCTCGACCGGCAAGCCCAAGGGGGTCGAGATCCAGCACCGCAGCGCGGTCGCGTTCATCAGCTGGGCGCACAGCGTGTTCGAACGCGAGCAATGGCGCGGCGTGTTGGCGGCGACTTCAGTCTGTTTCGATCTTTCGATTTTCGAAATCTTCGGCCCTTTGTTGGCTGGAGGCAGCGTCATCCTGGCGGACAACGCGCTGAGCTTGCCGGAGCTCCCGGCCAGGTGCGAGGTTACTCTCGTCAACACGGTACCATCCGCGGCGGCCGAGCTGCTGCGCAGCGGCGCCATTCCAAGCAGCGTTCGCACCGTGAACCTAGCGGGGGAGCCGCTGCCGGAGGAGACGGTGCTCGAACTCTACGGACTACCCCACGTCGAGCGCGTTTACAATCTGTATGGCCCTTCGGAGACCACGACCTATTCGACGTATGCGCTGACCACTCGCGGTGCCTGGCAGCCTACGATTGGTCGCCCGATCTCGAACACTCGCGCTTACGTTCTGGACGAGCAGCTGAGGCCCGTTCCGGTCGGAGTGCGTGGCGAGCTGTTTATCGGGGGACTCGGTGTGGCACTCGGCTACCTGGATCGCCCGGAGCTCACGGCGCAGCGCTTTTTACCGGACCCTTTCTGCGATGGCTCGAGCGCGCGCATGTACCGCACGGGGGATGTGGTGCGCTGGCGCGACAGCAGTGAGCTCGAGTACTTCGGCCGAAACGACCAGCAGGTCAAGCTGCGCGGCTTTCGTATCGAGTTGGGGGAGGTCGAGAATGCGCTGCGACGCCAGACCGGCGTGATCGACGCGGTCGCGCTGGTACGCGAGGACAAGCCCGGCGTGAAGGCGCTGGTGGGTTACGTGGTCGGTGCTCTGGGCGAGACTCTCAGCAGCGAGCGATTGCGAGCAGCGCTGAGCGAAGCTCTGCCCGACTACATGGTACCGGCGAAGCTGGTCGTGCTCGACAGACTGCCGCTTTCGCCCAATGGCAAGGTCGATCGCAAGCGGCTTCCAGCACCACCCGAGCGCCGCGAGGACCAGGTTTTCGTCGCGCCGCAAAGCCAGGTCGAGACCATGCTCGCGCGCATCTGGCAAGAGGTACTCGGGCTGCAGCGAGTCGGCGTCCAGGACAACTTCTTCGAGCTCGGCGGCGACTCCATCGCCGCGATGCGCATGTCGGCCCTGGCGCGTCGCGCTGGCCTCGAGCTCACGGTGAGCCAGCTCTTCCAGTCGCTGACGCTCGGAGCCTTGGGCGAGCGAGTGACTTTGGCTCGGCAGCTGGAAGCCAAACCACTGCCGAGCGAGCCGTTTGAGCTTTCACCGATTCAGCATTGGTTCTTCGAACGCAAGCTGGTGCATCCTCATCACTACAACCAGTCCGTGCTGGTCGAGCTCGAGCCCGCGGTCGATCTCGAAACGCTGAGACTCGCCATAGAGTGGGCGATCTCGCGTCACTCGGCGCTGCGCTTGCAGCTCGAACCGCGCCAGGCGGGTTTCGTGCAGCGTTTTGGCCCGGTGCCGCGGGTTGCGGTTCGGATTGTCGGCGTCTCCGAGCAAGCGGCGGACGCCGGACTAACCGGGCTGCAAGGCCTGACGCATGAGCTCGAGGGCACGTTGAATTTCGAGCGCGGACCGCTCGGGCACGCCGTCCTTTTCGATGCACCAAGCCGTGGTCTGAAGGCCCTGTTCCTCGTCCTTCACCATCTGGTGGTCGACGTGGTGTCGTGGCACGTGCTGCTCGGTGACATTGCCGGCGCCTACCGGCACTCATGGGCCGGGCTCGGGCAGCTAGCGGTCGGCCCTGCCACGACTCACTACGCGGAATACGTCGAGCGCATCGCTGGCTACGCGACGTCGCGAGCTGGGCTTGCCGGCGCAGAGCTTTGGGCCAGCGCCGAGCTGAGCGTTCCACCCCTGCCGCGCGACTTCGGCGACGCACGAAATCTCACTGCTTCTCGAGACACCATCAGCTGGACACTGGACGCGGAGCGCACCAGCACGGCGCTGCAGCGCGCGCGCCGGGCGTACAATATCGGTATCGAGGACGTCGCGCTCACCGCACTGTGTTTGGCGCTCTGCGACTGGATGGAAAGCTCGCGCGTCGTCGTCGACGTCGAGAAGCACGGCCGGGAGCTACCTGGCCTGGACTTGTCCGACTGCGTCGGCTGGTTCACTGCCATATTTCCGCTGATCTTTCAGGCCCCGAGCGGTCGGCGCTCGGCGCTGCTCGAGATCAAGGAAGCGCTGCACGCGGCGCCCGACCGCGGGCTGTCGTTCCTGGCGCATCGCTATGGCCCTGACAGCCCGCTCAAGCAGCGGCTGGCGCAGATGCCAGCGCGTGAGGTCGTTTACAACTTCGTCGGCAATGTAAGTCAGGCACTCGACGCGGCGTCCCCGTTCAGCAGAGTCGAGGCTTCGTCCGCGGCCAGCAATCATCACCCGCAGAACCAGCGAGCTCACCTGCTCGAGGTGACGGCTCGGGTCGAGGCGGGCGCGCTCGACGTTCAGCTCACTTTCAGCCGAAAGGTTCACGCGCGCAGCACGATCGCCCGCCTGATGAAGCGCTTCGGCGATGCCTTCGACGCGCTGCTGTCGCACTTGCAGCGTGAGGGTGTCGGTGGTTTTACGCCCTCTGATTTTCCGCTGGCGCATCTGGCTCAGTCCGAGCTCGATGCCCGCCATGATGCTTGGTGGACCAAGGTCGAAGACGTTTACGCTTTGACGCCGGCGCAACACGCCATCTTGGTCGATGTGTTGCGCGATCCGCACGCCGGTTACTACGTTCCACAGCTGTACGCGATCGTGGGCACGCTCGACGGCGACCTGCTCGAGCAGAGCCTGCGTTCGGTGCTCGCACGACACAGTGCGCTACGAACCGCCTTGGTCTACAGCGGCGTGGAGCAGCCCGTACAAGCCGTGTTCGCGACGGTCAATTGCCCACTGCTGCACGACGACTGGCGCGCTGACGGGGAGGCTGAGCGACGCCAGCGGCTCGAGAGCTTCATGGCGCATGATCGCAAGCGAGGCTTTGCGCTCGATCAGGCTCCGCTCTTGCGTCTGTTTCGCGCGCGCTGGACCGAAGCGCAGGACGTTCTGGTCTGGACCATTCACCACGTCATCAGCGACGGCTGGAGTCTGCCCATCATCATTGCGGAGGTGTTGCAGGTCTACGCTGCACTGTCGGAACAGCAGCCAGTCAAGTTGCGGCCTGCGCCTCCGTTTCGCGACTACGTTGCCTGGCTTTTGCGACAGGACCAGGCCCGAGGCGAAGCGCATTTTCGCGAGGTGCTGCAAGGTGCGTCCGCGCTCGACATCGGCATTGCCGAAGATCCCAGTTATCGCAAAGTGATCGAGACCAGGCTCGAGCTCGATGCAGCTACCAGCCGTGCGCTCGAACAGCTAGCCAAGCAGCACTCGGTGACTCTCGGTGTGGTGATCCAAGCAGCCTGGGCGGTGGTGCTGGCCCGCTACGCCGAGCGCAGTGACGTCACCTTTGGCAGCGTCGATGCGGGTAGGCCGGATGACCTGGAACGCGTGAGCGAGATGGTCGGTATGTTCGTAACGACCTTGCCGCTGCGCGTAAATGTGGATGACGCCAAGCCCGTCGCCGAGCTGCTAGCGGACGTCCAGGCCGCCAGCGCCGCGATTCGCGAGCACGCCTACGTGGCGCTGGCGCGCGTTGCGAGCGCGGCTGGTTCGGCTCAGCTGCTGCAGTCCATCTGCGTGATCGAGAACTATCCCTCGCTCGTCGAGGGCGCAGATGCCCGGCTGCGCCTGCAGGAGCTGGGTAGCGCCGAAACCACGCGCTTCCCGCTGACCGTGAGCGCTACTACGCGCGACACGGTGAAGCTCGCGGTTAGCGCCAGTCTCGTCGACCCGGGAGCGGGCGCCGAGCTGCTCGAGGGCTGGCGTCACGCGCTCGAGCAAATGGCCAGTGACATCGTGCGAGTGGTGGGCGAGATCGATCTGCCGCTGCCTACGCGCCGCAGGCGTAACGCCCGGTACTGGAAAGCAGAGCTGGAAGGCGTGCCCGCGACCTTACTGCCGGCGGATCGACCTCGCCTGGGTGTCGCGTCCGAGCCGCTGCGCGCGAGCCTGGAGCTGGCCATTTCCGAGCCCCTCGCGGCGACAGCGACCGCCTTGGCACAGGGCTCGGAGACGCAGCCGGCGCTGGTACTACTCGGCGCCTTCATGCTCTTGACCTCTCGCTACGCAGCCCAAGCCGAAGTGGTCGTGGCCGTAGAAGTCGCAGCAGGTCGTTATGTCCCGCTGCGGGTAGTCTTTAGCGATACGCTGCGCTTCTCGAGCTTGGTGCGCCAGCTCGATCGGCAGGCGCGCGCTAGCGCAGCGCATTTCGATGAGGTGCTGCTCGAGAGGTTCGCTGATCGCACTCCGGTTGCGTTCAGCCTGCTGGAGCCTGACGGCGAGCCGAGTGCGGCGTCGCGCTTCGAGCTCGAGCTCAGTGCGCGGCCCATCGGCGGCGGTTTCGTAGTGGCCTTCAGCTACGATCCGCGTCTGTTCGAGGAGACCAGCGTGGCGCGCATGAGCCGGCACTATCGAGGTTTTCTCGAGGCGCTGTTGCGGCGTCCCGAGCTTCTGCTGCGTCAGGTCCCTTTTGGCGATGCGGTGGGGCCGGTGGGTGAGCCGGGCGTGTCGCTTGCGGGCGACGCGACGCTGCTCGGTCTATTCGAAGCCCAGATCAAGCAAGCTCCCGAAGCGATCGCCTTGCTCTCGGCGGGCACTCAACTGACCTACACCGAGCTCGATGCGCGCTCGAGCGCGGCAGCGGCGCGACTCAAGTCGTTAGGTGTCGGCTCGGGCCAGGTCGTTGCGCTGCGGCTGCGCCGGTCAGCCACGCTGGTGGTGATGCTTCTGGCCATCGTCAAAGCTGGCGCGGCCTTCGCCGCCATCGATACAGCAACTCCCGAGCTGCGTGTCCGTTTCATCCTCGAAGACTGCAATGCCCGCGTCTGCTTGGTCGAGCCGGGGCAGGCGCTGCAGCTGGTCAGCACTCAGTTCATCGAAGCCGACAGCTTGATGTCAGCCGAGCCTGGGCCTTCACATCGTTGCGAAGTGGTCAGAAGCGACCTGGCCTACGTGATCTATACGTCTGGCTCGACGGGGGTGCCCAAGGGCGTGATGGTCGAGCACGCCTCGCTGCTGAACTACCTGCAGTTCTACGGCCGCGTGACCAACATCGGCCCGGGTGATCGCTTGCTGCAGTTCGCATCGCCGAGCTTCGACGTCAGCGTCGAAGAAATCTTCGGCGCGTTGTGTCACGGGGCGACGCTCGTCTTGCGATCGGACGACGTCACTCCCCGTGCGCTTTTGGCGGCCTGCGAGGCGCTTGGCCTGACGCTGCTGAGCCTGCCGACGGCTTACTGGAACGAGATCACTCGCAGCTTGGTTGCCGGTGGCGAGCTGCCGCGCCAGCTGCGCGTGGTGGTGATCGGTGGCGAGCGCGCTTCGGGCGAGGTTCTGACTCAGTGGCGGCGTCACGTGAGCGACGTGCGTCTGCTCAACATGTACGGGCCTACCGAGGCGACCATTTCGGCCACCTACGCCGATCTCACGCTCGATTCGGGCGAGGCCGGGGACCCACCCATCGGTCGCCCGGTACCGGGCGCAATCGCGCTGGTCGTCGACGACAGCGGCAATCCGGTTCCGATCGGCGTACCCGGGGAGCTGCTGCTCGGCGGCTCTTGCTTGGCGCGCGGTTACCTGAATCGCCCCGGCCTGACCGCCGAGAAATTTACACCAAGCCCGCTCTTACCCGGCCGCGTCTACCACACTGGTGATCTCGTTCGCTGGCGTAGCGACGAGCAGCTCGAATACCTCGGTCGCATCGATCAGCAGATCAAGATTCGCGGTTTTCGCGTGGAGCTGGGCGAAATCGAAGCGCTGTTGCGCGCCCAACCGGGCGTCGAGGACGTCGTGGTGGTACTGCGCGACGAGCACAGCGATAACCCGCGCATCGTTGCCTATGTGGTTGGCGCGGCCAAACCGCAGCAGCTCAGGCACGCGCTTGCTGGACTGCCGAGCTACATGGTGCCCGCGGCCTTCGCGACGCTCGACAGGCTGCCGATCACGCGCAGCGGCAAGATCGACCGGCGTGCTTTACCAGCGCCCCAGGCTGCAGGCGATAAGGCGCATTACGTCGCACCGAGCAGCCCGCTCGAGGCTAGCCTGGTCGACATCTGGCAACGTGTGCTGCACATCGAGGGGCTGAGCACCGATGCGAATTTCTTCGAGCTCGGCGGGCACTCGCTTTTGGCCACGCAAGTGATCTCGCGCATCCAGGCCGAGCTCGCGCTCGAGGTCAGCGTGCGCGATCTGTTCGAAGCACCGACGGTGGCGCGGCTCGCCGAACGGCTGCGCGGACGCGGTACGAGCCAGCAGCGCCCCCAGTTGGTGCCGCGCCAGCAGCAAGTGGCCGCGCTTTCCTTCGCGCAGGCTCGGTTGTGGTTCCTGGACCAGCTCGAGCCGGGCAGTGCCGCCTCTAACATGCCAGTCGCGTTGCGCGTGGTGGGCAAGCTCGACGTGCCGAGCCTTGCGCGCGCGCTGGATCAGCTCGTGCGCCGTCACAGCATCCTGCGCACGGTGTTCATCAGCGATGCCAATGGACAGCCCCTGCAAAAGGCAGAAGACGCCTGCCGAGTGCCGCTTCAGGAGCGCGCAGCACCTGCGGGCTTCGACGCGGAAGCTTGGGCTCTGGAGCAGGCTCTGATCGAGGCCCGTCGACCCTTCGATCTCGCCAAGGGACCGCTCTTTCGTGCGTCCTTGCTGGCGCTCGGCAGTGAAAGCTTCGTGCTGCTACTCAGCCTACACCACATCGTGTCCGACGGCTGGTCCATCGGCATACTGGTGCGCGAGCTTTCGCTCTTGTATCGAGCTTTCGAGCGGGGCTCGCCAGTGACGCTGCCCGAGCTGCCAATTCAGTATGCAGACTACTCGGTTTGGCAACGCGAGCAGCTGAGCGGCCCCGAGCTGGAACGCCAACTGCGGTTCTGGAAGAGTGAGCTCGAGGGGGCTCCCCTTCGGCTGGAGCTACCGCTGAAGCCGCGTGTGCGCAGCCACTCGTATGCGGCCAAGACCATCCACGCACTGCTCGAGCCGCCCCTGGCAGAGGCCATCGACGAGCTGGCGCGTTCGCTCGGTGCTACTCCGTTCTTGGTACTGCTGGCCGCCTGGGCGACGCTGCTGTCGCGTGTCAGTGGACAGGCCGACCTCGTCATCGGTACACCAGTTGCCAATCGACGCCAGCTCGAGACAGAGGGCATGGTCGGCCTATTCGTCAACACCCTGGCGATTCGTGCCGATCTACGCCACGACCCCAGCTTCCACGCGCTGGTGACAGAGCTGCGTGAGCGCCTGCTGCGCGCACAAGCCCACGAGGACCTTCCGTTCGAGAAGCTGGTGGACGCGCTGCACATCGAGCGCAACATGCAGAGCACCCCGATTTTTCAGGTGATGTTCGCCATGCAAAACACGCCCGAGCTCGAGCTCGCAGGGCTCGAGATTTCGAACGTCCACACCTCGACCGATGTTGCCAAGTTCGACCTGACGTTGAACGTCGAACGCACGGCAGCTGGCTATGCCACGTCCTGGGAATACCGCACCGACTACTTCGAGGCGGCGTTCATCGAGCGCGCGATCGGGCAGTTCCAACGTCTCCTCGCAGCGGTGGTCGAGGCGCCGCAGCAGCCGTCCAGTCAGGTCGCGCTGCTCACTGACGCGGAGCGCCGAACCCTGCTGATTGATTTGAATCGGACCGAGGGAGCCTATCCGGATGCCCTGACGTTCGAGCTGATCGAAGCGCAAGCGCGTCGCACGCCGCTCGCAATGGCCGTCAAGGACGAGGGCACCGAGCTCAGCTACGCCGAGCTCTCCCAACGCTCGGACGCGCTCGCTCGGCGCCTCCTACCCAGGCTCCGCGGGCCCGAAGCGCGCGTTGGGTTGGCCGTCAGCCGCAGCGTCGAGCTGGTCATTGCGCTGCTTGGCATCCAGAAAGCCGGGGCAGCCTACATCCCGCTCGACCCGGCCTTGCCGATCAGCCGGCTCCGCGAAATCCTGGAGGACTCGGGCGCCGAGCTAGCGCTCACCGAAAGCGCCTTGTTCGGACGTCTACGCGAGGCGTCGTCGATCGAGATGCTATGCCTCGACCAGGGCTGGTCGGCGCCGTTCGATGCGTCGAGCGCGCTTCCGCGCCATGCACCCGAGAGCTTGGCCTACGTCCTTTTCACGTCCGGTTCTACCGGTCAGCCCAAGGGCGTGGAGATCAGCCATCGTGCGTTGGTCAATTTCTTGTGGTCGATGCAGCGCGAGCCCGGCATCGCGTCAACCGACGTGGTGCTGGCCGCCACCAACCTGAGCTTCGACATCGCTGGTCTCGAGCTCTACCTGCCCCTGATCTGCGGTGCTTCGGTGTACATTGCCGGACGCGATGTATCGAGCGACAGCCAGCTTCTGGCGCAGACATTGGCAGCGCAGCGCGTGACCTTTTTTCAGGCGACACCGTCGAGCTACAAGCTGCTGCTGGCTGGCGGCTTTCGAGGCTCTGAGGGTCTCAAGCTTCTAGTCGGCGGCGAGCAGCTACCGCTCGACCAGGCTCGGCGCCTGCTCGGCTGTTGCGGCAGTCTCTGGAACGTCTACGGTCCCACCGAAACCACGATTTGGTCCACGTGCCAGCGCATCACGTCGGATGAGCTCGCACGGCGCGGAGTGACGATCGGTAGGCCGATCGCCAACACGCAAGTCTACGTGCTCGATGGGAATTTGCAGCCGGTCCCAGTTGGAGTCGCCGGGGAGCTTTATCTAGGAGGGCATGGCCTCGCTCGTGGCTACGCAGGTCGTCCGGATCTGACGGCGGAGCGCTTCGTGCCCAATCCTTTCGGCCCGGGTCGGCTCTATCGCACTGGGGACGTGGCGCGATACCTCGAGGGTGGCGTGCTCGAATGTCTCGGTCGGGTCGACCATCAGGTCAAGGTGCGTGGCTATCGAATCGAGCTTGGGGATATCGAAGCGGCGATTCGCCGCCACCCCGACGTGAACGACGCAGCTGTGGGCGTGCAGGTGGAGGGCGACGACAAGCGTCTGGTGGCTTACGTGGTCTCGCCCGCGTCCATCACCAGCGAGGCGCTGCGTTCCTTCCTGAAGGACGCGCTGCCCGATTACATGGTGCCGGCGCACTACGTGGCTCTCGATCGCTTGCCGACGACGCCGAACGGCAAGCTCGACCGCAAGGCCTTGCCGGACCCTGGCCTTGGCCCGCGAGCGACCCATGTGCCGCCGCGCGATGAGACCGAGCAACGGGTGGCAGGGCTGTTCGAGTCGCTGCTCCGCGTCGCGCCGGTGGGCGCCTTCGACCATTTCTTCGACCTCGGCGGCCACTCGCTGCTCGGGACCGAGCTCGTCTTTCGGTTGCGCCGCGACCTCGGCGTCGACCTGCCCGTCCGGGTGCTGTTCGAGGCGCCGACCGTGGCCGCGCTCGCGGCCGTGGTGCGAGCGCCCGTCACGTATTCAGGGACGCGTCTGCCCAAGCAGGTCGTGCTGGCCCGGCAGGGCAGCGGCGTGCCGTGGTTTTGTTTCCCGGCGCTCGCCGGAACCGCTGCGCCATATCTGGCCAGCGTGGTGAAGGATGCCGGGCCATCGGTTTACTTACTCGAGGCGCCAGGGCTCGAGGGAGACCGCGCACTAACTAAAGTTGATGCCCTGGCCGGCGTGTTCGCCGACGCGATCAGGGCGCTGGCCCCGACGGGGCCGGTTCGTCTGCTGGGTTGGTCCTTTGGTGCCATGACGGCCTTTGCGGCGGCGCGGCGGCTCGCCGCCGAAGGGTGCAGCATCGACGAGCTGGTGCTGGTGGATCCGGCACTTCCGGGCAGCGTACTACCCGAGGGCGAGCGGGAGCTGGCCGCCGCGTTCATCGCCGATGTGGCCGAGTCGGTCGGCAAGCTCGGCGCGCTATTGCCGCTCTGGCAGCAGGTCCGGTCCGAGCTGCAGGACCGCACGCCGGCCGACCTGTTTCATGCGGCTCAGGTGCTAGGAATTTTTCCAGTGAGCACGCGCGCGCGCGATTTCGAGAACCGCCTTTCGGTTTACACTGCCGGTGCCCGCGCCCTCCGCGACTTTACTTTGGTTGAGGGCCAAGTGTATGCGGGCCGGTCGTCCGTCGTTGCTGCAAGCCGGGGAAACGGTCAGCACACCGGGCTCTGGCAGCGGCACTTGTCGCAGTCACGTTTCGCGCTCATCGACGCGACTCACTACACGATTCTTGAGCATCTCGAGCAGCTTCTTCGCTAGAGTCGCCCGTGTTGGGTGCCTCGCAACTTTGAGGGATTAGAAATGAACTTCAAGCGACTTTCCAGCCTCGTTTTCGTGTCGTCAGGAGCCTTGGGCCTGTTGATGGCGCACTCGTCTTGCTCGGTCATCGTCAACGACTTTCCCGCTCAGTGCGAAACGGATCAGGACTGCCAGGACATCGCCGCCAAAGTGCCTCTGGGTGAGGACGGAAAGCCGGTCATCGACCCCGCCGGCTTGGTTTGCAACGAAGAGCGCAAGGTCTGCGAGAAGACGGGTTGCGACACCCACGTGCAGTGCCGGGAATCAGTGGGCGAGGACGCCATCTGCGTTCATTCGACCCGGGAGTGCCAGAAGCTCGTGTTGCCGGGCGAAGCAGAGGACAGCCCCAACATCTGTGACATCTTGGTCGACCCGAAGCTGAACGACGACGAGTACAACAACGTGATGTGGGTCGGCGCCAGCGTGTTCTATGCACCCGGCACCTGGCAAGGGCTCGAGCTCGTACGACGTGATTTCGCGCTTAGGCAGGGCCTGCCACCCGCCACCGCAGGAGGGGAACGCCGCCCCCTCGCTTTTGTTTACTGTGAAGCCGATCCCTCTCTCGAGGAGGGTGTTGATCACTTGATCAACACCCTAGAGCTGCCGGTGGTGATCACGTCGATTGACACTACTTCCGAAATCAGCGTCCTCGAGAACTACGCCAAGCCGAAGCAGGTCTTCCAGCTTTCGACTACTGCCGGAGGGCCGCAGTTCAAGGACGTGCCGAATGACGACCTGATCGTGGACTTGGTGCTGATCAATGAGCATTACGATATCGAAGTGGCACAGTTAGTAGAGTCGTACTACACGCCGCTCTTGCGCGAGGGCGGCGGACCTTTGATGACCGACGAGTTGCCGCGCATCGCGGTGGTGCACTCGAGTACGCCAACCTACCAAAATCTGTCCTTGAAAATGCAGGCCGAACTCGAAAACGTCACGACTCGTGATCACGTACGCGCAATTGGCTACGGTAGTGCGGACGAACCGAGAGGCAATCCGGCCGCCTACGCTGGCGTCGTCTCTGATGTGCTCGAGTTCAAACCACACGTCATCATCATCATGGGTGACGACGAGATCGGCCCGGTCACGGACCAGGCGACCGGCGAGGT
Source organism: Polyangiaceae bacterium (assembly GCA_035281385.1). Lineage (GTDB taxonomy): Bacteria > Myxococcota_A > Polyangia > Polyangiales > Polyangiaceae > PMG-095. The sequence goes on along the minus strand of DATEDZ010000184.1, from coordinate 998 downwards.
CACGTCGATGGGTATCGACCTGCCAATCGAAGAGCGCTGGGCTGCCGAAGTGCCCGACCAGCCGCCGCCGCAATGGTTGGGCATCCTCGGAACGGTCGGGCAATTGCCCAAAGACATGGGCTTGCTCGAGCCGGCGAAGATGCTCGATTGGGCATCTCGGTCGCTGTTCATCCAACAGCACTACGACTTCGAGGGTCGGCTGTTTACCGAGTACTTCAGAGAGCTCGAAAAGCTCGTAGAGGAGACGACTCCAGGTGACGCCAACGGCGTACTGGGAGTCGAACGCACCAGCCCGTACAACGAGTTCATGCGTGAAGGCGCCTATCTCACCGCCTATGCGATTGCACTGGTAGCGGCTCAGGGCAAGGAGGTCACCGGTCCGAACCTCGCTAAGGCCGCGCGGTCTTTTGGCAAGGACAAGCCCACGCAGTTTACGCTCGGCGTGGCCGACCTGTTTAGGGCGCTGGAGTCCATCGAAACTACAAAGGACGCCTTCTTCCTCGAAAATTTCCAGGGCTGGGTCGGCTTCGACGACAACGGCTTCGCACAATATGAGTTTGCCGACGACGTGGCCTGCCTTCAGCCCGGAGAGCCGGACGAGATGGACATGCCCACCTTGGGCGCTCTGAAGCCAACCGACGGCATCTTCGAAGTCACGGGCGCCTTGACTGGCACCGTCTCGCTCATGGGCTGCGCGGCGCCGTAGGTAGCCTGACCCAGAGTGCAGCTGCCAGTGCGGCGGTCAGCAATAACCCCGCCCCCAGGCCAGTCATCACCATCGCGGCGCCCCAGCGCGCCGCCAAGCTGGTCGCTGCCAGTGCGCCCAGCGGAATCGGAAGCGTGACCAGCACCATGTAGGTCGAGGTGACGCGGCCGAGCAGGTGCTGAGGGGTCAGCTCCTGCCGAATCGACGCCTGGCAGATCATCAAGACGGTCATGGCCGCCATGTAGACGGCGGCTGCCAGCGCGATGGGCGCGAAGGAATGCGCCGGGTAGGC
>DATEDZ010000183.1:0-16208 GCA_035281385.1 Polyangiaceae bacterium | reverse complement strand
CGCCTCGGGTGGTGGTGGCGCCGGCGGCATGACCGGTGGCGGCGGCGCAGGTGGCTCGGGCGGTGGTGGCTCGGGCGGTATGGGCGGTACGGGGGGCAGCTGATGCGCCGTCATGGCCGTGCGGCACGACTCGCTCTCCTCCTCAGTACCGTAGTTGCCGCAGCAGCGGTCCCCCAGGCAGTCTTCATTCAGGAGGCCAGGGCGGCTGAGAAGAAGAACGTCGCTGTTGGCGCTTTCGAGGGCCCCAAGAGCGACGAGGTGCGCAGCGCTTTCATCGAATCGCTGAAAAAGGACGGCGGCTACGAGGTCACCGACGCCGAGGACGTGAAGCACATGGCCAAGGACAAGGCCATCGTCGATGCCGCCAAGGGCCTGGCCGTGAGCGTCATCATCACGGGCAAGATCACCAAGCTCAACTTGAAGCTCAAGGTGCGTGACGGCAGCACCGGCAAGACTCTGGATCAGGTCGACATCAAGGGCGGCACGCTGCCCAAGCTGAAGACCAACGTGGAAAAGACCGGCGCCTCCAGTGTCGAAGCCCCGATCGGAAGATCCAAAGGCGAAAAAGCCAAGACCGATGAGAAGAAGAAATCGGAACAAGCGAAGAAGGACGCAGAGGAGCAGCCCGCCGAAGCAGCGAAGGAGGAGGAAGAGAAGCCCGCCGAGGAGTCGGCGCCGAGCGCGCCAGGTGAGCCCGGCAAGCTGACACCGCTCGAGATCACCGCCGGCCTCCGTCCCATCCACCGCACCCTCGACTTCCATCAGTCGCTGCAAGAGCTACGTCCCGACGACGGCTTCTACCCGATGCTGCGCTACGAGCTACCGCTCGGGCCGGCTCTGTTCATCGATTTCAATGTGTATCCGGGCTCGTTCATCTCGAGCGGACCCGCCGAGTGGATTGGCATCACTGGCGGCTTCGAGAAGGGCTTCGCGGTCGAGTCGGTGTTTCAGGAAGGCAAGCCACCGTGCTCGGCGACCCTGCAATCGAACTGCGAGCTGACGCTCAAGACCGACCTTCAACAATGGTACCTCGGCGCGCGCTTCCGCTTCCCGGTTGCGGCGCACCTGCTCAGCGCCTCCGGCACCTACGGTTCGCACGACTTCACGCTGGCGGGTGACGAGAGACAAGCGCTGGTACCCGACATCGAATACTCTTATGTGAAGCTAGACTTGTCGGCGACGTTGACCTTCGGAGAATTCTTGGGCGGCGCGCACATCGGCAAGCGCTTCGTGCTCGGCGTCGGCCCGATCGGCGAGCGCACGTTTCAAAATCCCTGGTTCCCCAGCGCCAAGGCGCAATCGATCGAGTTTGGCGTCATGTTTGGCTACAAGCTCGTCAGCATGCTGGATTTGGTCGCCGGCTTCGATTTTCTCCGGTACGCGTACGACTTCAATCCGGACCCGCCCAACCCCTACGTGCCCTGGAACGGCGCCGGCGGCGCCGTCGACGACTACTACACGGGCTACATCGCGTTCCGCTTCCACCTGCCGGCCAAGGCCGGTGCGGGGGACGGAACCGCGTCCGTATCTGCCAGCACCGAGTAGCCGCGGATGCGGGCCCGAGCGGCCACGCTATACTGCCAGCCGATGTCTCCCAATCGCGTGCGCGTGTTGATCGCTTGTGGGCTGCTGCTGGGCTGCAACAAGACCCGCGAGATCGCCGAGCCGGCACCCGCCGCGAACGCCGCACCAACAGCTTCGACGGCTCCGGGACGGAAGGCGTTTGGCGCTCCGTTCGGCAAAAGCCCCCCGGCGTCGCTCGGCGACGTGCTGAAAGCTCCGGACAAATACGCCGATCAGAGCGTGCTCGTCGAAGGCGACGTGCGCCAGGCGTGCAGCCGCAAGGGCTGCTGGATGGAGCTGAGCGCCGGCAAAGACGCTGCGGCCCCGGGCTGCCGCGTCACCTTCAAGGACTACGGCTTCTTCGTGCCCACTGATTCGGCCGGCTCCAAAGCCCGGGTCGAGGCCAAGGTGGAGACAAAGATCGTCAAGCCCGCCACGGTCACGCACCTGGAGGAAGAGGGGGCCAAGTTCACCGACAAGGCCCCCGACGGCTCCGCCCGCGAGGTGCGGCTGGTGGCCACGGGCGTCGAGCTGTGGCGCTAGCCCCAGCGGCTATTGGGGGATTTGCGGCGAATTTTACGCCCCCGCGCCGGATATGTTAGGCAGCTGGGGATGCGTTTCTGGGCCAAAATTGCTGCGATCGGCGCGCTCGTGCTGGCGACGGGCCCCGCGCACGGCAAGGAGCACGTGGTCGCGGACGGGCAAACGTGGGGAAAAATTGCCAAGCGCTACCAGATCAGCATCGCCGCGCTGTGCAAAGCGAACGGGATGTCGCGCCGCGATAAGATCCGTCCCGGTCAGCGCCTGACCATCCCCGTCTCGGACGAAGACGCCGAGACGATCGCGAGCGCGCCCAAAGAGGCTCCCCAGGACGAGCCGCGCCAGGACGAGCCCCGCAGGGAGCGCGAGGATCCGGACGATCGCTCACTGGGCGGAGGCTTGCGGCAGATCGATCTGCCGGGCGCGGCGCCCGCCTACTACTTCGAGCCGCAGGGCAAGGGGCGGCTCAGCCTCAAGCCGGTGCTGGTCTACCTGCACGGCCGCGGCGGCCATCCCGAAGCCGACTGCCGGCGCTGGGCGCGCGTCGCGCGCGGTTACGGCTGGCTGGTGTGCCCGAGCGGCCCGGTGCCCTACGGAGACGGTCGCGCCTGGGACAACAATTGGCCCAGCGCGCACCACGCGACCATGGCCGCCATCAACGCGCTCCGAGACAAGTACGGGCGCCGCGTGCAGCTCTGGGGCAACACGCTGATCGGCTTCTCGGAGGGCGCCTACGCCGCCATGAACGTCGGCGTGCGCGAGCCGCGCACCTTCAACCGCTGGCTGATCCTGGCCGCGAGCTCCAAGTACTGGGGCGGCCCCGGCCTGGAAGCGCTCGGCTCCGCCAAAGATCGCGTGCGCCGCGTTTTCCTGATCACCGGCGAGCACGACGGCGTCATCGACGGCACGCACGAGGTGCAAGCCTGGCTCAAAAAGGCCGGCGTCCCCACGCGCGTGATCACGCCCAACAAGATGGGCCACGAAGTCGCCCTCGAGAAGAAAACCGAGATGTACCGCTCGGCGCTGGGTTGGCTCGACGCGGGTTAATTCTATTGGGGACTCGCTGACGGGTTGACGTCAGCAGCAGCGTTAGAGGGGAAGGGAACGAGGCAGAACGCCGCAGCAGATGACGCAGGCTGCTCGCCAAGTGAGCCCCTCTTAGTACTTGTTCCATCCTCGCAGGGCGAAATGCGTCACGGGTGACGCTCCGGCACGGTCGTGGTTCGTTGCCCGCATGAGATTGCCGCTGGAAGGAACGCTGCTGGAGAAGCTGCGCAAGATCGAAGCGCTGCACGCGGGGACGAAGGTGGATGGCGAACGAGAAGCCGCACGGCGCGCGGCGGAGCGAATCCGCGCGCGGTTGGCCGAGCTGCGCGGTCGCGAGCAGGATATCGAGTATCGATACAGACTGCCGGATCCGTGGAAGCGCCGACTATTCCTTGCGCTCTGCCGGCGGTACGGGCTCAAGCCGTATCGGGAACATGGTCAGCGGCAGACGTCGGTGATGCTGCGAGCACCGAAGAGTTTTCAAGATCGGACGCTATGGCCGGAGTATCAAGCGCTGGCGCTGGAGCTCGACGCGCATCTGGAAGAGCTGACGACGCGCGTGATCCGAGAGGCCATCGACGACGACGTGAGCGAAGCGGCTGAGAGCACGGAGGCGAAGGCCTTGCCTGGATCGAGCGTGGAGTAGCGCGTGTCGTCAGGTCTGCGCGGGCAGCAGCCCGGCGGGTTCGACGAACACATCAGCCCGGCTATGGCGACCTCAGGGCACGTCCGACAGGGTGACTTCCCAGTCCTCGTGCGCGAGACCGGCTACGCGCGAAAACTCCCCGACGTTGTGTGTGACCAACGTTAGGCCGCGAGCCAGTGCGATCGCGGCAATCTCCAAGTCATGGGCACCAATTCGCTGCCCTGACCCGAGCAGGTACTTCACGGCTCGAGCGGTTGCCGCGATTGGATATCGGGCTGCGCTGGGCGCGCAAAGGTAGGATCTGCGATGGCACCTTCAACCGCCTCGAACCATCCCTCGGGCCAGCCTGGAGCGGCGTCATCCTGAACGATCAGCTCTACGCTATGGCCCACGAGCGGGGCGAGCTCGGGAAGGTCGAGCGTCGTGGAGCTCAGGACAGTGCGGATCCTGATGGCTGTCATAGCGATAGCGTATCACACATCTCGTCGTTGTTCAGGTCATCACCGCCGGCGCGGGCGGCAGCAACGGCTACCGCACAAGGCTCTGGAAGGTCGAGCTCCAGAAGCTTGCGCGGGATACCGGTCTGCTCGTCACCGTGGCCCACTTCCAAAATGACGGGCACCGCCTTAGTGCACTGCGGGGGCGTGGTTGACGGGTTTCCCCGTCCGGTCGTGCTCGTCGACCAGGTACTGGGCGGTGTCCTTGCAGCCGACGCAGCAGGCAAATTGTGAGGTGTGCGCGCAGATGATCACCGTCGCGGTCGGCGGCTTGGTCTGAAACTCTCGCGGATCGATGTGGCGTCCGCAGGCGATGCAGTGGATGTGACCGTGATCCTGATGGGGGCTCGCGCCGCCCTGCTCTTTGCGCTCACGCTTGGTCAGACGTTTCTCTCGCTTCATAGAGGCCGCGTTTATCACAGCTCCTGCCGCACCGCTCGGGGGACGAGCCGGAAGTGCAGCGGCGTGATAAGCTGAGCCTCCGTGAGCCGTTCTGCAGTTCGTACGGGCGTTACTCCTGCCGATTTCTTGATGTGGGAGCGGACGCAGTCCGGTCGCCACGAATTCTACCGAGGTGAGATCTTCGCGATGGCCGGGGGCAGCCCGCGTCACGCGGCGCTGTCAGCGCGCGTAGCACGAGCTCTCGGTGTGGCCTTGGGTCGTGACTGCGAGGTGTTCTCGAGTGACCTTCAGATTGGTTTGGCCAGCGGTCAGCATTACGTTTACGCGGACGCTACGGTCGTGTGGGGTGCTCTCCGCCTTCAATCCGGGACCAAAGACGTCGTCGAAAACCCGACCATCGTGGTGGAAGTCTTGTCCCCATCCACCGAAGAGTACGATCGAGGCTTGAAGTGGGAGGGCTACCGGGCGCTCGCATCCCTCCCCGACTACGTGCTCGTATCGCAAAAGGCTGCGATGATTGAGCATTTCCGTCGCGAGCAGGACGGCTCATGGCGCTACCGCGCTGCCGCGCCCGGTGAGCGCGTGACGCTGACCGGCGGTGCCGAGCTCGACGTCGATGCCATCTTCGACGGAGTATTTCAGCTGGCGGGCGAGTGAGTCGGAGCCCGCATCACAGCTCGGCCAAGAGCGCTCGAGCAGCTTCGTGATCGGGGTTCTCCGATAGAGCCTTGCTGGCCAGCACCTTGGCCTTGCGCGGATCGCCCGCCTTCTTGGCGAGCGTCGCCAGGTAGTAGTTGGCGTCGGCTTTCATTTCGATGGTAGCGCCGTCAGTCGAGCCCGGCTCCGGCGGCTTCATGATCGCGATGCCGCGGAAGGCGCGCTGGGCGATCTCGTCTTCGTCGATCTCGAGCGCCTGGGTACCGACCTGCATGGCAAGCTTGCCGTTCTTGGGATCCAGCTCGAAGGCGCGCATCAGCGCGGCGACCGCGTCGGACAGGAAGCCGTCGGCCAGGTGCAGGTTGGCCATCTCCTGGAAGATCTGGCCCATGGCCTTGATGCGGCGGCCCTTGGTCGCCTCGACGACCGAGGTGAGCAGCGCCAGCGCATCGTCGCTGCGCCGTACCCCGCTGTAGGCGCGCGCCAGCAGCACCACGACCTCGAGGTTGTCGGGATCTTGCTTGCGCACCATCTCGAGGACCTGCACCGCGGTCTCGGCCTGGCCTTCGCTCGCGAGCAACAGCTCGGCGGCGCGCAGCAAGAGCTTCTTCTGCTCGGCCGGATCCTTGGCACTGTTGGCGTCCTCGAGCAGCATCTCCGAGAGCTCGCGCACCGCGCCGCTAGCCCGGTAGATCGCCTGCAAGCGCTGGCGCACGTCCGGGCGCCGCCGATCCACCTCGAGCGCCCGCTCCAGCCCGCTACGAGCATCCTCGAGACGGCCTAGCTGCTCGCAGGCGTCGGCCAAGTGTAGCGCGTCGTTTACCAGGTCCTCTCCGGTCTCGAACTCCATGAGCTGCGTCAACGTCTCGACGGCGTGGTCCGGGTTGCCAGTGCGGGTCGAAAGCTCCGCCAGGCGCCGCAGGGCATCCAGATCGCCCGGTGTCTCGCGCACCAGCTCCGAAAGCCGCGCACGCGCTCCGTGCGCGTCGCCCGCAGCCTCGAGCATCTCGGCCAGACGCAGCGTCAGGCGTCGATCTTCCGGCGGCTCGGCCCGTGCAATGGTGCGCTCCAGCGCCTCAATCAGATCACCGGCCAGTGACGGGTCGACCGCGTAAGCCTGCTCCAGCGCGGCCACGGCCTCCTCGTCCCGCGACAGCTCGCTCAGCAACTGAGCGCGCTTGCGCAGCAGCGACGCATCCGTGCCAGCGGCGCCGGTGAAGGTCTCGAGCGCGCTCAGCGCGGCGTCCGGCTGGTCGGCGGCGCGGTAGGCCTCGACCAGGCGGTCGAGCAGGCGCGCATCGCCGGAGCGCTGCCGCAGCGAGACGTTGAGCAGACCCGCCACCTTGGAATAGTCCTCACGCTCGGTGTAGCGCACGATGAGCAGGTCGCGCAGCGACGAGTCGCGCGGATTGGCCGAGAAGCTCGCTTCGAGCGCGCGCTCGGCTGCCTCGCGGTCCCCGAGCTCCTCACGCAGCGCCGCCAGGCGCCGTCCCAGAGCGGCAGCTTCCGCGCCCGACTTCACCTTCATCAAGCCTTCGAGCGCGTTGGCGATGGCCGGGGGATCGCCGAGCTTCTCGCAGATGGCGAGCGCAGCCTGCAGCAAGTCGGCCTCGGTTGGCGACCACTGCAGGGCGGCCTGGCAGACCTCGAGCGCCTTATCGAGCTGGCGCTTGCCGATCAGCACCTGCACCACCTCCAGTGACAGCCCCACCACACGCGGCACGTCGTTTTGGTCCTTGGCGCGATCGAGCTCGGTCGAAAGCAGCTCCGCCAGCTCGTCATCGCGGCCGGTCGCGACCAGCAGCTCGCGCAGGCGCGCCACCGCCGAGATGCACGACGGGTCGTCGCCGATCACCTCGAACAGCACCTTGATCGCCTCCTTCTCGTTGCCCGGTCGCTGCAGCAGCAGGTCCGCGCGTTCCAGACGAAGCTGACTGCGCTCGGCCGGGTCCTCGATCTCCGCACCGATCTGGCCCAAGAGCTCGCCGAACGCATCCAGCTGCCCCGTGGCGCGCAGCAGCCCCAGCAGCGGCTGCCACAGCTCGCGAGCCCGAGGCTCGCGAGCGCGCAGGCTCTGGTAGAGCCGCACTGCGCGCGGCTGTTCGCTTTCGATGCTCGCGCATTCGCGGGCCAGCTCGAGCGTGAGGTCTCGCGTCTCCTCGGGCGGAAGCTCCGCGATCGACTGCTCGCGCAGATCCAGGCTCTTGCCGAGCTCGCCTTGCTGCGCGTAGAGCGCCGCCAAATTCCGGCGCGCGTCAGCCAAATCGCGCGACGACAGGCTGGTCGTGGGATTTTGCAGCACCGCTTCCAGACCGCGCTGAAGAAGCCCGGTCTCGCCCAGCTCGCTCGTGGCGCTGAGTAGCTCGCGCAGCGCCTCGGGGCTCGCGCCGGGCTGGCTGAGCTTGATCACCAGCACCTCGGCCAGCGAGCGTGAGTCGCCCAGAGCCCGCGCCACGCGCTCGACCAGGCTCGCCAGCTTGGGCAGGAGGTCAGTGCGGACCTTCAGATCGGCGAGCACGCCCTGCGCGAGCGTCGGATCGAGTCGCAGATCGAGCGCCTTGCCGAGCAGCGTGAGCCCCTCTTCGACGGTCTTTTTGCTAGCGATCTTGGCGCGAGCCAGCCGGAAGTACAGATCCGGATCGGTGGGGGGCGCGCCGCTACTGGCGCGCTCCAGCCGCTTCTCCAAGATGCGCGCCTCGGCCCCCTCCACGCCCAAGTGATCGTAGATGCGCCCCAGCGCCGACCAGGCGTTGTCACCGCCGCGATCCGGACTGTCGTCCAGCAGTCGCTCGATCACGGTGGCGCGCTCACGGAAGGTGTCCTTCTGCTCCTGCAGCCCGCCGAGGTGCTCGGCATGCAGCACCACCAAATCCGCTAACGCGCCAGCGGCCTCGGCCGGTGACAGCACCTGCTCCAGTCGGCTGTGCAGTGCGCGGGCCAGAAGGTCGTGGCGGCCACGGCTGCGCAGCGCGGCCTCGAGCGCCAGAGCTTCACGGCCACTCTCGGATGAGGCCTCGAACGCCGATTCCATGAGCTCCTGGGCGCGTGCTTCGTCGCCACGCTGCAGGGACAGCTCACTCAGCGACAGCAATGCCTCGGTCTTGCTCGCGGCTTCGGGGTCATCGTCTCGACCCACCACCAGCATCAGCGAACGGAACATCTTCTCGGCGCGATCGAGCTCGCCCTGCTCCATCGCCACCCGACCCAGCATTTGCATGATGCCGGGATGCGCCGGGTCGATCTTGGAGGCCGCGTCCAGCTCACGCAGCGCCTCAGTGGCTTCACCGCTCGCGAGCAGCACCCGCGCCAGCTGAAAATGCGCCTGGGCGCGATCCTTCGGCTTGCGCGCGCCGTAGCGCTGGATCTGCTCGCGCAGCACGCCCAGCGCCTCCGGATACTGCGCGGAGAGGAACAACGCCTGCGCCAAGCGCAGCCGTACCTTCTGATCGTCGGGCTCGAGCTCGATGGCCTGCTCGAGCAGCGGCGCGGCTTCGGCCGGCGCGTTGCGTTTGGTCAGGTGGATCTCGGCCGCGTCGCGCAGGATCTGGATGCGCTGCCGGCGATCGGGCGTGCGCTGCGCCTCCTCGGCCAATAGTTGCGCCAGTGCGGCATGATCGGACAGCTCGCGATACAGCGTGCCGAGCGCAGCGCGCACCGTTTGCGCCTCGATGGCCGTGCGCGCGGCGCGTTCGAGGGCCGGCCGGGCCCGCTCGGGGCTGCCCAGCTCACGATAGACGGCGAGCAGGGTCATGGCCCGCTCGGCGATGAGCTCCGAGTTGTCGAGCAGTAGCAGCCGCTCGAGGGCGTCGGCCGCGCGGGGCAGGTCACCCTGCTCGCGGAAGATGCGTGACAGCGCCTGCAGCGACGCCTCGCCGCCGAGCGTCGCGCCGGCCTCGTGATTGACGATCGCGCGCTTGCGATCCGAAAGCCGCTGCTCGGCGTTCTCGCCCGCGCGCGCATAGAGCAAGGCAGCGCCGGCGCTATCACCGCGCTCCTTGCGAGCTTTGGCCTGGGACTCCCAGAGCGTGACGATCTCGTCGTGCAGCCCTTGCTCTTCCAGCAGGAGCGACAATCGGGTCACGCAGGCGGCCGCCACCTCGTCGCCCGGTTCCTCGGCGAGCAGCTCGTTGAATAGCTGGATCGCGCTCTTGCCGTCGTTCAGCCGGTCGGCGCACAGGTAGGCGGCGTCGCGGCGCAGCTCGCGCTGGCGCGTCGCCGCGAAGGGCAGTTTGGCAGCGTCGAGCAGCTCCGAGACCACCGTTTCGAACTCTCCGCGCTCCAGCCGGCGATCGCACAGCTCCTGAACGGCCCAGCTGGCGGCGGCCAGCGCCTCGGGCGCTTTCTCGGCCGAAAATGCCTCGACCGCGAGCACCCGCAGCCGCTCCACGACCGACAGCCCCAGCGCGGCATCCGCCGGCTGCAGTCCCGCCACCTCGATGCTGCGCTCCCAGTCACGCGCCACCACGAAGGCCTCCAGCGCGCGCAGCAGCTCTCCCGTGTGGTGACGATGCACGCCGCCGAGCTCCAGGTAGAGCTGGCGCTGGCGCTGGCTATCGCTCTCGTGCTGAACCTCGTCCGTGTAGAGCTGGGCCAGCTCGATGAAAGCCTGCTGTTCGGTCAGAAGGTCCTTGAGCGAGTCGAACAGCTCGACTGAACGACCATGTAGCTCCCGTACACGCAGAAACGCCGAGATGGCGCGGGGGCGATCGCTCAGGGCCCGGGACAGCAGCTGCGCGGCGCGCGTGCGGTCACTGCGCGCGGCGTCATCGCTCGCGCTGAGCTCGGCGCGCCGTTCGAGGGCCACCACCAGCTCTTCGAAGCGCTTGGCGCGCTCCAGGGCCTTACACAGCGCATCGACGGCTTCCTTGTCGTCGGCTCCGAGCTTGAGTCGAGCCTCGAGGCTGACGATGGCGCGGGCCGGGTCACCCAGCTTGGCCAGCGCCACCTCCGCGGCCTCGCCCAGCACCTGGCGTCGCTCGTCCGCTTCGGGCGCCAGCTCCGCCAGGCGTTCCAGCACCGAAGCCAGCTCACCGGGCGAGCCCTGCTGCCGCAAGATCCCGACCAGGGCCCGCGCGGCCGAAAGCGCGTCTGCTGGCTCGGTTCCGCCGAGCGCGAGCACGCCGCGGTAGTGCTCCGCCGCCGCGCTCATATCGCTCAGACCCTTTTCCAGCGTCTCACCAGCCTCGAGCAGTAGGCTGCCGCGCGTGCCTTCGGAAACGTCGCCGAGCGCTACCGCGCGCAGCACCTCGGCACGCTGCGCCAAAAGCCCCAGCTCACTGGCCAGCTTGGCGAGGCGCTTGCGGCGCTTGCGGTCGTCCGGCACGAGCGAAAACGTGACCGAGAGCGTCTCGAACGCCCCGTTGGGATCGCCCAGCACCGCGAGCCGCAGCTCGATGGCTTCGTCGAGCAGCGGCACACGCGCAGCCGGCGGCGAGCCGTCGGCCTCGACCTCGAGCATGCGCACGACGTCGAGCATGTTGTCCTGCGAGCGATAGTACTGGCAGAGCAGCCGAGCCGCCGCGACCCGCACGCTGGGCGCGCCTTCCGCCGCCGCGCTTTCGGAACCGGGCAAGGCTACGATGCGCTCGAGCAAAGCAACGCCATCGGTTTCACCGCCCGGCGCTGCCAGTAACCTGGCCGCGAGCGCCAGCGCTTCCGCAGGCTCGTTCAAGTCGAGCCACAGCGCCGCTACGCGCCCGCACAGCTCGTTCTGATCGGCGGGTTTGGCCGAAGCCTCGCGCAGGCGCAAACTGAGCAGCTCGATCAGCGGCCGTTTCTTGCCACTACGCTCGTACAAGCGCTCGAGCGACGCTTCGACCCGCTGATCGCCCGGATTGTCGCGATTCAAGCGCTCGAAGTAATCGATGGCGCGATCCGCGTTGCCGGCGAAGTCGCGCGCCGCCATGGCCGCTTCACGCAGCAGCTCGACGCGCTCGGTCGGCGACAGATCACGCTCCAGGCGCGCATCGTACAGCTCGAACAGCTCGGCGTAGCGACTCTGAGCGTTGAAGGCCAGCTTGAGGCGATCGAACGCCCAGTCCGCAGTCGGACACAGCGAAAGCACACGCGACAGCAGCGCGATGACGCGTTCGCCGTCCTCGAACCACTCTTCCTGGAACTCGACCACGCGGCGCCCGACCACCTCGGCCACGGCCGGCGCGAGCTCGCGCTCGATGGTACGCGTGTAGGCTTCGGAGACCGGGTCGGGCCGGTTCAGCTTGCGCGCCATCTCCTCGGCGACGGTCCAGAGCTCATCCTCGCCCGGCGCGGCCTCGGCCAGCCGCAGCGCGAGCCGCAGCGCTTCTTCCGGCTCGTCCAGCTTGGTATCGAGCAGCTGCCGCATCCAGCGCGAGCGCGCCTCCAAAAGCTCGGGATCCGCGGCCGAAACCGCCAAGAGCGCCTCGATCACGTCCGCACGCGCATCCGGATCCTCGGCGCCTTCGGCCATGCGCTCGAGCAGCATCGCGGCGCGAGCGCGAGTGGGCGGCGCGCCCAGCGCCTGGTGAACGATACGCAGAGCGTCGGCGTCGCTCTTGTGCTTCTGCAGCACGCTCTCGGCCAGATCGAGGGCCTCGTCGGGCTTGTCGAGCGACCCGATCAGGATGCCGGCCAGCTTGAGCTCGATCGCGACTCGGCTTTCAGCGTCGGTGCGCGGCAGTAGGTCGCGCAGCGCTGCGGCCGCGCCCTTGGCGTCGCCGGCGGCGGCGCGCAAGCGCGACAGCTCGACCAGCGCGTCGGTGCGCTCTGGATCCGCTGCCACGACTTGCTCGAGCAGCTTGACCGCACGCTCCGGTTCCTGAAAACGCTGCTCCTCGACCTCCGCCCACTTCAGCCACAGCTCGAGCGGGCTGGAGGCGCGTTTGACCGCCTCGTTCATCATCCAGCGGTAGTCCTTGGCGCGCGCAGCGGTCGCCTCCGCCTTATCGAGGAACTCGGCGAACGACTCGAGCTCTTGAGCGGCGTCCTCGCCCGCCTGCTCCACCAGCTGTCGAAAGAGCTTGGCCGCCTCACCAGCCCGGTCCGGGTCGCTGGCGAGAGCCCGCGCCTTGGCCAGCCCGAGGTGCCGCGCTCGCCCTGGATGCAGCCCGCGGCCCAGGGCAAGCTCCACCAACTGCACATAGGCTGCGCCAGCGCCGCTCGACTGCGCGCGCTCCTCCAAGCCGAGCAGCAGCGTCACCAGATCCCGCTCCTCGAGTGTCGGCAGCACCACCTCGAAGGCTTCTCGGACTTGTTCCCACTCGCCCGCGCGCGCCGCCAGCTCGACCAACCTGCCCGCGGCCCTGGCCGAGCTAGCGTCGACGCTCAGTACGCGCTCGTACATGCGCCGAGCCCGATCCAGCTCCGCCGGCAAGCGCTCGGCAATCTCCGCGCCCTCGAGCCAGGCGCGCGCCGCCGAGGTCGGATCCGACAGTTGCCAGGCGTAGGCGTTGCCGAGTCGCTCGAGCAGCGCGGCGCGCGCTGTCAGATCGGCAGTGCGGCTGAGGCGACGCTCCAGCGTCAGCCTCACCGTGAGTCCATCGTTCTGATCGCGCGCCAGCTGTTCGATCACTCCGAGCACGTCGTCGGCAAGATCGGTGACGTCGAGCAGCTCACGGTAGCGCCGCAGCGCTTCAGCGCCGTTGCCGCGTTGCTCCGAAAGCTCGGCCAGGCGCAGCAGCGCCAGCGTCTTGCGCTCGCCGTCGGCCTGCTCGACTGCGCGACAGAGCTCGCTCGAAAGGCCGTCGAGATCGCCCAGCTTACCGAGTAGCTCCAAGAGCGACTCATGCGCGGCGCGGTCTCGAGGATCCTCGGCCAGCGCCTGACGCAAGGTCACAGCGGCCGATTGCGGCGCGCCCAGCTCGCGACTCTGCAGCGAAGCCAGGGCGTGGAGGAGCTCACGGCGGCGCGTCGGATCTTGCTCTTGCTGCAGCGCACTCTGATACAGACCCAGGCGCTCTTCGGGTGCGCCCTGCTCGGCCAGAATGTGATCGATGCGCGCCAACAGCTCCCGGGAGCTCGGATCGAACTGCTGCGCACGGCGCAACGTCTCGACGGCTCGCTCCAGGTCACCCGCGGCCGCGTAGGCCTCGCCCGTCACCTTGGCCAGCTCGAACACCTCCGGCGCATCCACTACCGCATTACCGAGCGCTGCGTTGAGCACGGCCGCGCGGTGCGCGGCGCTGCCTCCGTGCTGCGCCACGCCCATGGTCTGGGACAGCCAGTCGCCCAGCTCCTCTCGGCATTCACGGAGCGCGATGCCCAGGCCGGCGCCCGAGATCTCGAGGGCGCCTTCCGGATCGTGCAGCCCCGCCACCGAAATCGCGGTTGCGTCGCGCAAGATCGCGAGTTTTTCCTGCACCGTGGGGGCAAGGTCGGCCCGAACCTCGAGCACGCGCAAGAGCAGCGTCGAGGGCTGCTCGCGGCGCAGCACCGGCTCCAGGATCTCGGCCGCAAGCTCGCGCGTCTCGGGCTGATTGAGCAGCTTTTCGACCGCGCCACGCGCGCCGCGGTGGCCGGGGTCGAGCACCAGCGCCTCTTGATAAGCGCGCAGCGCCCCCTCCGGATCGCCCAGCTTGGTCATGCGCAGCTCGGCCAGATCCATGTACAGCTTGGGGCGGTCGGTCTCCGCAGCCCAGGTGATCTCCTGCTCGACCAGCTCACAGACCTCGAAGAAGCGCTTGGCCTGCACCAGCAGCGGCAACAGGCGCCGGTGCAGCTCGGGGCTGGCGCCGAAGCGCTCCATCAGCTTTTCCCAGAGCTCGATGGCGCCGTCGACGTTGCGCCCCTTCTCGGTGGCAAGCTCGGCGGCCGAAAACGCCAGGGTGCGCGCTTCTTCCGGATCCTTCGTGCGCTCGGCGCGATGAAACAGCATCTCGGCCAGGCCGTCCTCGTCACCGGCCTCGCGGTACATGGTTTCGAGCCGCCGCAGCGCTTCGTCGGTCCAGGGCGAGCCGATCAGCGCGCGGTAGGCGACGATGGCGCGCTCGGTATCCTTGACCTCGCCGTCGCACATGCGAGCCAAACGCCGCGCTGCGGCTTGGCGTGGCTCTCGCTCAGGCTCGAGCTCGACTACCAGCGTCAAGGCGGCGATGAGCTGTTTGGCCTCGGCAGCCTCCGTGCAGAGCTCGCACAGCTCCCGCGCTGCCACCAGCGTTGCCGGACCGCGCTCGGCCAGATCGAGCACCTGCTGGAAGGCCAGCTTGGCGCGCTTGACGTCGCCGCTCTTGAGGTACACGTGGCCCACGTCTGCGCCGACCCGCGCGCGGACGGCGTTGTCCTTGCTGGTAGAAAGCGCTCGCGCTAGCAGCCGCGCTGCCTGCTCGGGTTGACCGAGCGCCAGGCTCAGAGCCACGAAGCGCGAGCGCAAGTCGTCATCTCCCGGGTTTCCGGCCACCACGGGCCCCAAGAGCTCGAGCGCTCCTGCGTGATCCAGGAGCACGTCCTGCCGCAGAATACCGAGCCTGCGCTGAACCTCCACGCGGCGCGGTCCGCGCACATTTTTCAGCTCGAAGCTCAGCATCGCGATCGCGCGATCGGTGCGCCCGCTGCGTTCGTAAGCATCCGATAGCGCGGCCGCCGCACGTGGAGCGTACGTCCGGTTCTCGAGCAGCGCCTCGGCCGCTGCCAGCGCCGTCGGGTGGTTGGGCAAGAGCTCGAGCACACCCTCGATGTGACCGAGCGCGCGCGTGACGTCCTTCAGTGCATTGAGGCACAGATCGACTAGCTGCTCACGCAACAGCAGTGCTTCCTCGGGCGACGCTGGCGGCTCGCGCTTCAAGGCCTGCTCGAAGACGTCGGCCACCTCCTTGTGGCGGCTCTTGGCGAGCAGCCGGCGCACCACGCTTTCGCGGGCGGACTCGTCACCTGGCGCCAGTTTGAGAATGCTCTGGCCCACCGTGATCGCCAGATCGTCGCCCTGCGCGGGATCCTTGAGCAATTCGGCGGCGCGGCGCAGAAGCTGCAGCTTGACGTCCGCCTGCTGGGCCCGGGAGCTGGCGTCCACGTAGAGCTCCGCCAGGCGTGCGGTCTTGTCGGCTGCGCCATACAGCCGTTCCAGCATGGCAAAGGCTTCGGGATGGCCCGGCACCGCGGCGGCGGCGCGCTCTGCGTAGGTGATCGCGCCATCCATGTCGCCCAGCTCGGCCTGGAAAAACTCGGCCGCGCGCAGGTAGATGAACGCTTGCTGCTCCCCCGTCAGCAGCTTGATGCGCTTGTCGGTGGCGACCTGCTCGTAGGCCATCGCCAGATCGGAGATTTTCTCGTGGCGAACTGCCGCGCGATGCAGCTTTTCCCAAGCTTCGATCGGCACTTCGCCCTTGGCGATGGCGCTCACCAAGAGCTCCAGAACCATGCTGGCGTCGTCGAGCCGCTCGTTCAGCTGCTCGGCCACTTCCCACAGCTTCACCGCAAGCACGCTCACGCCTCGGCGCTTGGCCTCGGTCTTGGGGGCTTCGGACTTCGGAGGTACGCTTGTCATGCGAAGGCCGTTCGCCGGAGCGTAACAGACCTAACCGCCCGCTTGGGAAGCCCTCCGCACCTTGCTCATCCGAACAGGTGGGATACGTCAGAGGCTCGGAGCTCGGCCTACTTACTGAAGAACGAGACGAGCTCGCCAGTAACCCGCTCGGGCTCGTCCCAATGCACGAAGTGGCCGGCTTCGGCGAAGCGCTCCACCCTCACCTGCTCGAGCCGCTCGGGCAAATCGTCGAGGCAGCGCTCGTCGAGCGCCGGATCTTTATCACCCCACAAGATCAGCGCCGGGACGCGGATCTTGCCGGGGCACTTGATCGGCCAGCGGAAAGCCGCGCGGTAGTAGCTGAGCGCCGAGCGCGCTGCGCCAGGCCTGAGCAGCTCGCGCCGGTTGCCCTCGATCTTCG
>DATEDZ010000182.1:0-11662 GCA_035281385.1 Polyangiaceae bacterium | reverse complement strand
CCCATGGCGGCGTCGATGCCGTGCACCGGGAACGGGCTGTAGGTGTCCCACTTCTCGAAGCCGGCATCGCGCACCTTTTCCGAGGCGTGGATGAGTTGATCCGGCGTGTCGTACTCGGCGAGCAGCCCGTGCAGCGTGGGGGCTTCTGACTCTGGCTGAGGCTTGTGATCGCTCATGGTCGTCTCATGCGTTCGGTTACTGCGCCGCGTGAGCCGCGTGGTCCGCGTGGCCGTGATGCAGGTGAGGCCGCGCGTGGCCACCCGCAGGACTGAAGGCCTTCACCTCGGACATCGCCACCATCGGCAGGTAGCGGCAGAACAGCAGAAACAGCGTGAAGAACAGGCCGAAGCTGCCGGCCAGCGTCATGAAGTCGAACTTGGTCGGCAGGTAGTAACCCCAGCTCGACGGCAGGAAGTCGCGCGTCAGCGAGGTGCAGATGATCACGAAGCGCTCGAACCACATGCCGACGTTCACGATCATGCCGATGAGGAGCGTGGCCCACACATTGGTGCGCACGTTCTTGAACCAGAACAGCTGCGGGAAGATCACGTTGCAGCTGATCATGGTCCAGTAGGCCCAGGCATACGGACCAAACAGGCGGTTGACGAAGGTGAAGCCCTCGTACTCGCTGCCGCTGTACCAAGAGATGAAGAACTCCATGCCGTAGGCGTAACCGACCATCAAACCGGTCGCGATCATCACCTTGTTCATCAGCTCCAGGTGGCGGATGGTGATGATGCGTTTCAGACCGAAGAATTGGCGCGCCGGCACCGCCAGCGTCACCACCATGGCGAAGCCGCCGAAGATGGCGCCGGCCACGAAGTAAGGCGGGAAGATGGTGGCATGCCAACCGGGCAACTGGGCCGTGGCGAAGTCGAAGGACACGACCGAGTGCACCGAGAGCACCAGCGGCGTGGCGAGCGCTGCCAAGATCAAGTACGCGCGCTCGTAGCGATGCCACTGACGCGAGGAGCCGCGCCAGCCCATGGCCAAGAAGCCGTAGGCGACGCGCTTGGCGGCCCCGGTCGAGCGGTCCCGGAACGTCGCAAAATCCGGGATCATGCCCATGTACCAGAACAGGATCGACACCGTCGCGTAGGTGCTGACCGCGAAGATATCCCACTCGAGCGGACTCCTGAACTGCGGCCACATGTCCATCTGATTCGGGATGGGCATCATGTAGTAGGGCAGCCAGGGCCGACCGATGTGCACACCGGGGAAGATGCCGGCGCAGATCACCGCGAAGATGGTCATGGCTTCGGCGAAGCGGTTGATCGCGGTGCGCCAGTTCTGGCGCAGCAGGAACAAGATGGCGCTGATCAACGTGCCGGCGTGACCGATGCCGATCCAAAACACGAAGTTTACGATCGGGAAGGCCCAGGCGACGGGCATCATGTTGCCCCACGCGCCGATACCGGTCCAAGCCACCCAGGTGATGCTGCCCAGGAACATGGCAAGCATGCTGAGCGCGATGCCGAACGCGATGTACCAGGCACGCGGCGGCTTTGGAGCCAGCATGATGCGGCTCACGTTGTCGGTGATCTGCGCGAAGGTATTGGGGCCTTGGGGCGGGGCCTGAAACTCGTTGAAGCTACTGGCAGGGGCGGCCATGGCTCAGGCAAGCTCCGGATTGGGGTTCGTGATGCGGGCCAGGTAACGGACGCGCGGGCGGTTGTTGAACTCCCCCAGCAGCTCGTAGGAACGCGGCAGCTTCTGCAGCGCCGTGACGCGGCTCTTCTGGTCGTTCAGGTCGCCGAACACGATGGCGTCGGTCGGGCAGGTCTCCTGACAGGCGGTCCTGATCTCGCCGTCCTCGATCGGCCGGCGCACGTTGTTGGCTTCGATCTTCACCTTCTGGATGCGCTGCACGCAGAACGTGCATTTCTCCATCACACCGCGGCTACGCACCGTGACCTCCGGATTGAAGACCATGCTCTTGACCTTCATCTTCGGATCGTCGGTCGGCGTGTAGGGCGTAATGCCGATCACGTCCAGGTTGTAGTTGAAGTAGTTGAAGCGCCGCACCTTATAGGGACAGTTGTTGGAGCAATAGCGCGTGCCGATGCAGCGGTTGTAGACCATGTCGTTCAGGCCCTCGGCGCTGTGCATGGTCGCGCCGACCGGGCACACCTGCTCGCAGGGCGCGTTCTCGCATTGCTGGCAGGGCATCGGCTGGAAGCGCACTTCCGGTTCGTTCTCGCCGCCCCTGTAATAGCGGTCGATACGCAGCCACAGCATCTCGCGGCCCATGGCGGTGTTCTCTTGCCCGACCACCGGGATGTTGTTTTCCGCCTGGCAGGCCGTCACGCAGGCGCTACAACCGATACACTTGTTGAGGTCGACCGCCATGCCCCACTTGTGGCCCTCGTAGGACACCGGATCGACCCACAGATTCAGGTTGTGCGGCTGGTGTACCTCGTGCTTGGCGAAGTCCGGCTGTTTCTTGAACTCTGCCAGCTCGCGCTCGCGTACCAACTCCGGCAGGCGCTTGTTGATGCCGTCCATGCCGATCTGATCCATCGCGAAGTTGTCTTGCGTGTTGGCCAGACGTCGGCCGGGGCCATTGCCCGACACGTTCAGGCCACCCGCGAAGAACGGCGCTTCGCTGCTGCGCAAGAGGTAGGTGTTGCCGCCGACCGGAGCGACGTCGGTTCCGACCTGGCCGCCCACGCGACCGGCATGGGTCCGGCCGTAACCGAGCGCGACCTTGATCGTGCCGTCGGCCAGACCAGGCGCGAGCTGGCACGGCAGCTGCACGCTCTTCCCCGAGGTGGTCAGGGTGAGCACGTCGCCGTCGGTGACGCCCAGGCTCTTGGCCGTGGCCACGCTGAGCAGGGCCGCGTTGTCCCAAGACAGACGCGAGAACATTTCGGGCAGCTCTTGCAGCCAGGCATTGTTCGCGTAGCGGCCGTCGTAGACCTTGCTACACGGCACGAAGCGCAGCTCGAACTGGCCATTGGACACACTGCCCATCGCTTCGCGCTCGCTCAGCACGACCTTTGCGAGCGGCGACAGCTTGGGTGACACGCGATCGAAGGCAGTGCCCTCGATGATGCCGTCGTGCACGGCCTTGCGGAAACGGCGCTCGTCACCGAGCACGCCGCGATGTTGCGCCTTCACCAGCTCGAGCGCCTTGGGCTCTTCTCCGAGCAACCGGGCCAGGACCTCGATGCTGGAGCGGCCGCCGTAGATGGGCGCGATCAGCGGCTGCACGATGCTGATCGTGCCGTCGTAGGCGCGCGCGTCGCCCCAGCTCTCCAGGTAGTGCGCGGCGGGCACGTGCCAGCTGGCGCCCTGCGACGTCTCGTCCTCGTACAGGCCGACGCGCACGCTGAAAGCCACGTTGTCGAGCGCCGCCCCGAAGGGCACGTCGCTCGGCGCGTCGTAAGCCGGATTGCCGCCGAGGATCAGCAGCGTATCGACCTTGCCTGCGGCCATCTCCGCGGTCAGGTCCTTCAGCGCTGCGACGTCGGAGCTTACCGCGCCCTCCGCATCCTCCGTGTAGAACACGGTGCGACCCGAGTTGCCGAGCAGCACGTTCAAACGTTCGACGATGGCGTGGACCTCCGCCGGCTGATGCAGGCCCGCCGCGATCACGCTCTTGCCGACATTGGCGAGCAGGTCCTTGACCAGGGCGCCGAGCAGCCTCTGCAGCTTGGGCTCGTTCAGAAACTCCGCGCTGGGCTTGGGCTGTGAAGCGCCCTGCTCTGGCAGCGGATTGGCCTTCGCGCTGATCTCGGCGTCGAGCCAGGCGACCACGGCCTTGATCTGTTCGGAGCGCAGCGCGAAGCGATGGTCGGCCACGCCGCCGGTCAGGCTGTAGGTGCTCTCGATCGCGTACACGCGATTCATCTCGGTCGCCTCGGGAACGCGCCCCTTGATCAGGCCACGCGCATTGGCGAGCGCGCTCGGGAACGTGGCGACGTCGACGATATCGGCGTCGAGCGTGACGACCACGCGCGCGTGCTCGAGCGCGTAGTGCACGCGGTGCGGCTTACCGAAGCAGAGCGCCGTACCCGCAGCGCGCCCATTGTTCGAAAGCGGCTCGTAAACGACCCACCTGGACAGCGGGAAAGCGGCGTTCCAGCGCTCGCGCAGCGCAGCGAGCGTGGGCGAGGAGCTACGCTCGGACAGCACGCGCAGACCCTCACCGCGCTTTTCGCGCAGCTTCTTGAACTGATCCTTGCAGGCCTTGTCGAGCGCCTCGAAAGTCGAAGGCTGGCGCTTGCTGCCGCTCTTGCTGGTGACCGAGTCGCTGCGGTCCGGATCGTAGACATTGAGCACGCTGGCCTGGTGGTAGACGCTGGCGGCGCCCAGGCTGTCCGGGTGCAGCGGGTTGCCATCGATCTTGATGGGGCGGCCGTCGTAGCTGGTCGCATGAAGGCCCACGGCCACGCCGCCCAGCTCCATCGCGGTGGCGTAGCGTTGCGTGGTGCCGGGGATGACCCCCTCCGGCCGACGCGTCATCGGCAGGATCTTGTCCTCGCGCCACCTGCAGCCGACTAGACCAGCCATGGCGAACGACGCGCCCATGACCTCCATGAAGCGGCGCCGGGCCGGCGAGCTCGGTGGTAGCTGCTCGAGCGGCTCGCTGAACTCGCGCTCGACCGCTTCGCGGAACTCGGGCGTTTGCTCGAGCTCAGCCATGCTGTGCCAGTAAGCGGGGCGCTGCGTCGGGAGCGCATCTGCCCCTGCAGTTGAATCGAGAACCTTGAGCTTCTTGTTCATCGATGACATGTCGAGCAATCGGTGGGCGGAGCGATGTGATTCTTTTCGCGCAGCGTCTTGCCGTAGGCCGCGGGATCACCCGGCGCTTTCCAGGTCATGTTGGTGACCTCGGACGGCGGGCGCAGGTTCGGATCGGGATTTCGGTGACAGTCCAGGCACCAGGCCATGCTGAGCGGCTTGGCCTGATAGACCTCTTCCATCTGATCGACGCGGTCGTGGCAGGTGACGCAGCCGACGCCGCGGGTCACGTGCGCGCTGTGGTTGAAGTAGGCGTAGTCGGGAAGGTCGTGAACTTTGATCCACTCCACGGGCAGGCCGCTCGCGAAGCTGTCGCGCACCGGAGCCAGCTTGGGGCTCGTGGTCCACACCTTGGCGTGGCAGTTCATGCAGGTGGCGGTCGGCGGGATCGCCGCGTGCGACGTCTGCTCGACGGTGCTATGGCAGTAGCGACAGTCCATGCCCATCTGGCCGGCGTGCAGCAGGTGGCTGTACGGGACGGGCTGCTTCGGCTGATAGCCGACGTCCGTCGTGGCCGGAGCGGCGCCGTACCAGACCAGGCCAATCAAGTAGATAGGCGCGGTACTCAGGAACAGGCCGGCGAGCTGTCGTGTTTTATTGGCCCAACGAGGAAAGACGAAGAGCTGGCTCATGAAGACGGACCGAGCGAGCACGACAGCGGCGCCCGTGGCAGCCGCGCGCGTGGGGTTATCGGGGTGCAGGTCATTAGGGCGGGGTGAAGGAGCGCTTCCCGCCTCTCGCTACACAGCCCTGTATCAGGACGGCTGGGTCATCTGGCGGGTCCGAATCGCCTGAGCTCAAGCGATTTCCGCTGGGGACGCGCGACCTTATGCGCCGCTCGAAACCAAATGTAAATGACCACGCGCAGTCCAGCCCTGGGACACCGCGTAACTCTCGGGAATGGTTGATAAAAACTCAACATTCCGGAGCAATTTTTCCCAACCCCGCCGGGGTGGTTGTGCCACGACGCGTCGTAAGCCTCTCGATCGATAGGCGGGACGCCTAAAATTCGCGCATTTGGCGACGGATCTTGCCGATAGCCTGCTCCTGGAGCTGGCGGATGCGTTCGCGCGACAGGTTGTACTTATCGCCGATCTCCTTGAGCGTGAGCTCGTCCTCGTTATCCAGGCCGAAACGCCACCGAATGATGCGCGATTCGATGGGCGTGAGCGTCCCGAGCAGGCGCTGCACCTCTTCCGCCCACTTGGCGTTGGCCAAGCTGTCGTATGGCGACAGCGAGTTCTCCTCGACCAGAAAGTCGATGAAGCGCCGGCCGTCCTCGTCACCCACCGGACGATCCAGTGAGAACGGGGTGTCGGCGTACAGATCCTTCACCTTGTCGAGCTTGTCGCGGGGAACCCCCGTCTCTTTCTCGAGCTCTTCGATGGTCGGTTCCTTGCCGGTGCGCGCAATGATGGTCTGGGTGGCGCGCGACACGCGGTTGTAGGTGTCGAGCATGTGCACCGGGATGCGCACGGCGCGGCCCTTGTCGGCCAGCGCACGGCTGATGGCATGCCGAATCCACCACGAAGCGTAGGTGCTGAACCGATAGCCGCGCGTGTGGTCGAAGCGCTCCACCGCCTTCATCAGGCCGATGTTGCCTTCCTGGATCAGGTCGATGAGCGGCAGGCGGCCGCGGTTGTAGCGACGCGCGATGCTGACCACGAGCCGCAAGTTCGCCTTCACGAAGCGGTTCTTGGTGCGGCGCTGAGCCAGATCCGTGTGGCGCACCTTGTCCAGGTAGCGCTTGTAGGCGGGCGTCTCGGGCAGGTTCTCCACCTCGACCTCCGCCGTGTCCTCTTCCGGCAAGCGGCCAGCGTCCTTGGCCAGGCGCAGCGCGCCGTGCATCCAGATCCGGTCGGAATCTGGCAGGCGCACGTCATGGCCCAACCCCTGCGACAGCTCGGTCCAGGTGCGCTGCTGATCCGCGTGCAGCTTGGAGCGCTGCTTCTTGTAGATCTTGACCAGCTTGCGAAGCTCGATGATCTGCGCGATCTCAGGTCGCTCCTCCGGGTTCATTTCGAGCAAGCCATGCTCGAGCATATCGAGCATGCGTTCCGCCACTGGCACGTAGGCCAGCAGCGCTGCCCAGTGGTCGATCTCCGCGAGCTCCACGGCCTGCGCGGCACGCAGCTCCTCATCGGGACCCATCACCTGGTGGGTCGCCATGTCGCGGAAGTAGCGCGACAGCATCGAGTCGTTCGAGGCGTCGGTCGGCGCCGCGGGTGCCTCCGAGGAAAACCCCGCCACATCCCCCGACGAGTCGAGAAACTCCTCCGGGCTTTCGGGTGCTGGCTCCGAGCTCAGTCCGGCTGGAGCAGCACGCACGGCGGTCTGCTCGGTCGAGTCCTCCGTGTACTCTTCCTCGCGGCGCGGCTGGGTGTTGGTGCTCTTCTGGGACATGGTTGGCCTGACTTTCGTCGGGTGGGACTGCAGACTCGGAATCGGGAGGGAACCTCCGCGAGACGGGACAGAACGTTTCGATGACGTTTTCAGCAAATTGCGTGCCGGGTATGTGGCGCTCGGCGGCGGTGTCGTAGGTGCACCCCGGCGCCCCTCGCCTTGCGAGGTCGGTGCACTCTTTTTTGGTAACCGTTGGCTCATGAAATCAGTTGAAACTCGGACGATTTTAGATACGTTGCCGGAGGCTTCAGAGATCCATCCTGGAGACGATTTCCAGGCCCGGCCTTGTGGCCGATGTGGGGGCGGGGACTACTCCCAGGTTTCGCCCTGAGCTGAGGGCACGGGCCTGAGGACAGCAACAACACCTACGGCGGTTCTGTTCCGCAACCTTAGATGCACCGCGAAATCGCTTGATTTACATCGTGCTCGTGCGGGCTTACGTCAATCCGGCGCATCGGGCCGAAAAGACGGATCACAGATTTCGTCTTCGCGCCACCCCCCGCCGTTGGGGTCCCGGTGCTGTGCAAGACTTGCGGGGTCGTGCCGTCCAGTTGGCGACGGCACAGCCTGTGCCGACCCCTGGCGGCGACGTCTCGACCGGGGACGGAATCAGGCTCCCGGCCGTCTCGATCGGGAACTTCCGAACCTGAGGCGCAAGGTACGACTCGAGCCACACCTATTTCAGATCTGAAATCCACCCTTTCAAATCAAGCGATTCGGGATGCCTATCTGCTCGATTCTTACCCACCGGAGGTGAGTATCTGTCGGCCGTTGTGGGTGGCTGCGCTTCGGGCCCAAAACGCCGCGAGCGAGACGGGTTCAACCAGCTTTGATGGCCAGCTCGGTCAGCTTGGTGAAGGCGGCGGCGTCACTCACGGCCATGTCCGCCAGGACCTTCCGATCGAGCTCGAGCCCGGCCTTCTTGAGCCCTGCGATGAACCGCGAGTAGCTGGTGCCGTTGGTGCGGCACGCCGCGTTGATACGAGCGATCCAGAGCTGACGGAAGTCGCGCTTGCGCAGCTTGCGACCGATGTACGCGTACTGCCAGGACTTCCAAAGGACGTGAAACGCTTGCCGGTAGCGGTTGCGGCGGCCGCCGAAGAAGCCTTCGGTCTGCTGCAGGACGCGCTTGTGACGACGATGGGTGCTAGCACCACGCTTGACTCGGGACATGGGCGCTCCTTTCGATCAGCCGTAGGGAAGAAGGAGTTTGACGCGGCCTTGCATCGCCTCGTCGACCATGTCCTGGTCGCGCAAGCGGCGGCGGCGGGTTCGGGACTTCCCAATCATGTTGTGCTGCGCCCCGCCCTTCGGACGGCGGACGCGGCCGCTGCCTGTCACCTTGAAGCGCTTGGCGGCAGCGCGATTGGTCTTCATTTTCGGCATGATCGACTCTCCACGGAGACCTAGCTCCAGACCGGGGGCCTCGATTTCGAAGCACTTGTAGCCCGGGGGGCCGAACTTATGACGGAAGCTGGCCGGTTCGTCAAGGCGCACTACGGCCTCACGCCGGGATGCTGGCTCGCGTTCAGCGCGGGCAAGTCGCGGCGCCGGAGGGCGAAACGGAACCAGCCCAGGCTGAGTATGCCCATGGCGAGTGGGATGCCGGCCGGCAGCGCCAGGTTTCCCATCATCGCGCGGTAGAGGCGTGTGAAATCGAACGCTTGGGAGCAAATTTCATTGGGCCCCAAAAGCCTTCACGTAGACTTCAGCGATAGACAATCTGATCTCGACTCCGCGTAACGATACTACTTCACCGGAACCGTACTCGCGTAGGCGCCAGCCGTCGGCATCGCGCGTGTAGTGTTCGACGAACGGCTCGGCAGATGAGCACATGAGATAGTCCGTGCAGCTGGGAATCGAGCGGTAGTCGTGGAACTTGTCGCCCCGATCTCTACGCTCCGTCGAGTCGGAGAGGACCTCGACGACCACGGTAGGATTCACGATCGCATCGCGCTGGTCGTCCGCGAATTCAGGTGCCCCGCAGACGATGGTAGCGTCGGGGTAGTAGTAGTGCCCGCTCGCACGCACTAGCACTTTCATGTCCGACGGCAGGGCGACGCACGGCCGGTCGCGCAATGCCGCGCGGAGCTCGGCGACGATATTTGCGACGATGACGTTGTGCACGAGGCTCGCCCCGGTCATCGCGATCAGCTGGCCTTGAAACAACTCGTGCTTGGTGGGAGAGGAGCGCTCCAGCGCGAGGTACTCGGCGGCCGTGAGTAGGGACGGAGCGGCTTGTGCCATCAGCTCTAGACGATGTGGTACACGGTCTGTTCCACGTTTCGGAGTCTATCTTGCTCGTTGACTTCGGGCCACGACGCCACCAAGCTGCTTCAGCCTTACCCCGACCCACCTCAACTCGGCACCAAGCGAGCCGCCGCTGGGCGGGAGGGGGAGGTGTCGCGCCGCACGGGAGAGCGGCGGCGCGCGACCCGTAAGAGGCCTCACGGCAGCCGCATCACGCATAGCTGCCTGACCGTGCGTGGCGCGAGGTGCTTCGCCAACGGCCGAGCGCTCACCCCGGTATCGGGCTCAGTGTGGCAACACGCCACGTCAGCCAAAGCCGACGGTCATTAAAAAAGGTCGTCGAGGCGATTGATGGGGCCGACCGGCCGAGGATTGAAAATTCTGCTCATGAGAAAAGCAGAATAAGAATTTCCTCTGCTGGCAAAGAAGAACTATTGGAGACACGTGAACTTGGGAGCGCTCACTCATACCTTAGCGTCAGGGCTGGCGAGCACGTCACCGCCTTGGCGCACGTCGCCGCCTTGGCGACGCGGCCTCCTGATCACTAGCTGGGGCCTGCCGCTGCGTACCGATGCGCGGGCGAGCAACGCTCAGCAACACGTTAGCCGCGGCCGTCTGGCGGTTCGTGCTCGGCGCGCCTTGGCTGGGTGCGGTCAACCTATGGACACAAACGAGCATCCGCTCGACGAGACTCGTTGCTCGAGGAGGTGTAAGTGAATATTTCATTACGAACGTGCCTAAAAATGACACTGGCGTGCTGTGCTTTCGGATGCGCAGCCTTGGCAACTCACCCTGCGTCGGCGGACGTCGTCCTGCTCGAAAAGGACGGCTGGACCATTGCCACGAACGGCCGCATCAACGGCTATCTGACGTGGGTCGCTGGCGAGGCCGCGCCCACGCCAAACAACAACAGCAGTGGCATGCCTTTCACACTAGTGGGGCCCCAGCAGGGGCTCACGGGTGTAACGGTTTTCGACTCCGATCCTGGCGCCCGTAAACACGTCTCCACACCCCGAATCCGAAGCGGCTACGCCAGCTCCATCCTCGGCTTGAATATCACCAAGAAGTTGAAACAAGATCTCGAGGTGCTGGGCCGATTCGCGCTCTGGGCACCGCTCGGTGCCACGGTTCTTCCCGCTGGCGCTCCCGCTGGCGCGGAGCGCGCGAAGAACCATGAGATCACCCCCAGCATGCGCGAGGCCTATCTCGAGGTGACGGGCAGCTGGGGTTCTGGTTTCGTCGGACGGCGCATGAGTCTGTTCTCACGCGGACACATTCAGTTGAATTGGAATCTGATCCACGACGAGGGTGTCGGTCATCCGTGCAACATCGAAGGTACAACGCAGGCTAGCTGCGGCTATACCGGCGTCGGAAGCATGTTTGCCAATCGCAACGCCCAGCTTGGCTACTCGACCCCGAAAGTAGAGGGGTTTCAGCTCACCGTTGCAGTCGTGGATCCGACGCCCTTGCCGGTGGCTCCAGCAATGGCCACGGATCCCATACCAGCGAACAGCTACAATCGCACACCGCTGCCTCGGTTCGAGGCCGAAGCGAACTACGAGCCGCAGCTCGGCGACACGAAAATCTTCACTTTCGTCAACGGCATGGTGCAAACCTTGGCCAGAAGCGACAACGACGAGAAGCGGACCGTGTGGGGCATCGCAGGCGGCGGACGGGTCAACTGGGGGCCGCTGGCTGTCGGTCTCGGCCCTTACTATGGGAAGGGGCTCGGTACGGCAACGCCGTTCAGCACTTCAGAGGCGGTCGACGGCGCGGGTGATCTGCGTACTTTCTGGGGTTTTTTAGGCGGCGCGAACGTCCGCATCGTCGACACGGAGCTCGCGGCCGCCTATGGCACCGCGCGAGCGAAAGAGACCGATTTCGACAAGAACAACAACATCAGCCTCATCGAGAGCACGGCGGCTCTTTCGTTCAAGCTGGCGCAGCACATCGACAAGGTCGCGGTCTCTGCGGACTACATGCACGTGATGTACGACTGGCACCGCGGTGAGAGTCAGCGCACGAACGTGATCAGCCTGGGTGCAGTGTTTGCTTGGTGAGCGAGCTCCAGCCACGCTCGCAGGCCCAAGACTAGGAGGCTGGTGTTTTTCAAACCCAGCCTCCTAGGCCTTGATCTAGCGATAAAACCACGCGCGTGCGCGTGGTTTTATCGCTGTGGGTAAAAGGCAAGCCGGTGGCGTCCGGTGTAACCGGAGGTCGGGTTGGGTTGTGGAGACGGTCAAGGGGGCTTTCGGGGTTGGGG
>DATEDZ010000181.1:0-19336 GCA_035281385.1 Polyangiaceae bacterium | reverse complement strand
AACCGTCACCCTCTGCAGACCGACACCTCGCCCGCGTCCTCAGAAAAGAGGCTCCTGATCCTAACCGCCGCCGCCACAACCTCCTGCAACGAGTGCAGCTCGGACGTTTTCGCGTGGTGCTTAACTGATCACAGATGATTGGTCAATACTTCGAGACGTGGAGAGGGCTGGTTCAGCCGCTCACCAGCGCGATGTGACGAATCATGAGCCCTCAAGCCCCGCCCGCTGCGAGGCCCCGAAGCTTGCGAGCCAGCCATCGCCGGCGCGAGCCGTCAGTGATCGAGCCGCAGCACGATCCAAGCAAGCCTGCGCTAATGGACAAGTCGGCCCATCCGTTCGCGGATGGGCCGGAGCGGGACGGTGGTGCCCAGAAAGCCCGTCTGCACGCCCGCCAGTGTGGTCAGCATCGCGCGGCGCGTTGGCGGAAACCGGCAAACCAACCCCATGAAAGCGTCCCGCAGCAGCCCTAGCCCGGCATAGCTCGACTGGAAGAAGGGCGTGAGGCCCCACGACGCAAGTTGGTAGTAGCGGACATGCGCCGCGCGTACGTCGTGAAACTGCGCCAAGGCGGCCGGTAAGTCGCGGGCGGACGAGAGACAGGCCGAAAGGACCCGCGCGTCCTCGAGTGCCAGGTTCGTACCCTGACCGAGCTGCGGGCTCGTGGCGTGCGCGGCGTCGCCAATGAAGACCATGCGGCCGGCGTGGGCGCGGGGCAGCGTGATGTCGAAGTAACTGGCCGGCAGCAGCTGCTGCGTGCGCTGGATCTGGTCGAGCACGCCCTGGGCGCGGGGCTCGAGCGCCAGCACACGCTCTTTCCAGCGCGGCAGATCGAGGTCGCGACCGAAGTCACTCACCTCGATGCTCCAGAACAGGCTGACCAGCGGTACTTCACCCAATCGCCGGGGCCCAAAGCCGCACGGCAGAAACCCGAGCAGCGTGGTGGTGCCGTCGGCCACTTGCCACAATTTCCCTGCAAAGACGCCTTCCGGGTCGCGGGCCACGAACCACAGCGCGCCCCATGGGTACGGCGTGGCGCTGGCCCCCTGCAGACGCTGTCGCAGCGCCGAGCGCGCTCCGTCGGCCACGACCAAGAGCTCGTGCTCGCGCGTCTCCGTGCCGTCCACGAGCACCGGCACGATGCCCCGGCGAGTCGGGCGCGCCTGCTGCACCGAAGCGCCAGTCACGAGCTCGACGCCACGCTGCGACAGCTGCCCGTGCAGCAGCTCGAACAAGGCGCCGCGATGCATGCCCAGGCCGAACCAATCCGCATACAGGTCGCGGTAGCGCAGGTCGAGAATGCGCCGGCCGCTCGGTGTGCTGCACTCGAGCGCATCAACGCGACTACCGCGCGCGATGGCGCCCTCGAGCAACCCCAAGTCGCAAAGCACACTGAGCCCCGAGGGCTGCATCAAGATACCGGCCCCCACCGGCTCGGGCTTGAGCGCCTCCTCGTAAAGGCGCACGCGGTGGCCGCGCTCGGCCAGAAACAACGCCGCCGCGGCACCGGCAAAACCGGCGCCAACGATGCCAATATCGAGCCTTTTCACTGCGGACAGGGCCGCAGGATTTTCAGGCCGTCCATCTCGACCTCGCACATGCGCGGGCCCTTGGGAGCGGCCGCAACGGGCGCAGTCAGCTTGATGGTGACCTTTTGATCCTTCTGCGCGAGCACCTTGGCCTTGCCTTTGAGCGGGCCTTTCTCACCGGACAGCTCGAGCGTCTCGTTGATGCCCGCCGTGACCTCGCAAGGTGTGGTGTCACACACCTGAAAGCCATTTTTCGACAACGTCGCGCCGGGCGGATCCGTCGCGACCTCCAGCTTGACGCTTGCGGGCGCGGCCGGCGGCGGCGGCTCAACCGAAGGCTTGATCACCGCAGTCGACGGTGCTGCGGGTAGCGGCTCCGGCGTGACGGGCGGCGGCGGGTCCGGCGCTTTGGCCTGGGCCGACGGCTCCGGTGCCGGCGCTTCAGAGCCGCGCAGCAAGAACGCCGCCGCGCCACCCGCGATGAGCAGCCCGCCCAGCAGCGAAAACACGAGAACGCCGCCGCGGCTCGACTTGATCGACGGCCTGGTCGCGGCCTCCGCGCCCATGTCCGTTTCGGCCCTCACGGCCTGCCCCGTGTCCAGCCGCGGGATGGTGACCGCCGCGCGCGCCGCGTCGGTCATGCCCCCTGCGCCTGCGCCGGGATGCGGCATGCTGCCGCTTCCGGCCATGAATTGCTGGGCGGTCGGAGTCGGGGAAGCGCCGGGCGGCAGGCCCGATGCCCGCCCGTCGACTCCGCCGACCTGGCTGTACGGACCACGCAGCCCCGCGTACTGCCCCTCGGGCGTCGCGGCCAGCGCGGCGGCCAGCTCGTTCATGGTCTGGAAGCGTTGGTTCGGATCTTTGGCGAGCGTGCGCTGTACGACACCCTCGAGCTCGGTCGAGATCTGCAGATCTGGATAGACCGAGCGCATCGACGGAGGCAGCTCGTTCAGGTGCTTGGTGAGGACGCCCAGGAATGTCTCGCCCGTGAACGGCACCGCGCCGGTGAACAGCTCGTACAAGATGATGCCGACGGCGTAGACGTCGCAGCGTAGGTCGGCGTGTTTGCCGCTGGCTTGCTCGGGCGCCATGTACTCCGGCGTCCCGAAAATCATGCCGGTTTTGGTGAGCCGGCGATGGCTCGTGGAGACGGCCTGCGCCTCTTCGTTCGTGGGCTTGAGCTGCGCGATGCCAAAGTCGACGATTTTGATGATCTCTTCGCCGTCGCCCGTGCGCTGCAAAAACACGTTTTCCGGTTTCATGTCGCGGTGCACGACGCCCTTGCTGTGGGCGGCCGATAGCGCGCGGCAAATCTGCATCGCGATTGGCAGCGCGCGCGGCGCAGTCAAGACGCGCCAGCGCTGCAGCTCGTCAGCCAGGTCGTTTCCTTCCAGAAACTCCATGGCCAGGTAGAAGCAGCCGTTTTCGAGCTGGCCGAAGTCGAACACGTCGAGCACGTTGGGATGCTTGATGCGCGAGGCGCTGATCGCCTCTTGCTGGAAGCGCGTGACGATGTCGCCCTTGTGCGCGTACTCGGAGCGCAGCACCTTGAGCGCGACGCGCTTTTCGATGGCGAAGTGCTCGGCCAGGTACACCTGACCCATGCCGCCTTCCCCGAGCAACTTGAGGATCTTGTAGCGTCCCGCGACGGTCTGACCAACGAGCGGGTCAACGGGAGGTGTTGATGGCATGGCAGACGACGGAAGGCGGGGTCGGGGACCCGGCGGGGGCGAGACGGAGCGAGACGGAGCGCGACCGCCCGGCCCGTAAGACCGAAAGATAACATGCTCTACCGGGGCAACATCCAAGGAATTCTGATACGTTCGTAGGCCTCTGTCTCGCAGTGCTCGTAGTGCTCGTAGCGGTGGGGCCCCAACCCCACCTCCAATTCAACTAGCCTCGGCCACAACATGATCGTCGTGATGGAACCGGACGCGCCTGATGCGGCCGTCGAGGGTGTGATTTCGTTCTTGGTGAACGCGGGCTTCGATGTGCACCGGTCGAGCGGTGCTATGGCGACCATTTTGGGCGTGGTCGGTGACCTGACGAAGAACGACGTCACCGTGGTCAGCGAGTTTCCGGGTGTGTCCCAGGTGGTGCGGGTCAGCGAGCAATTTCGACTGGCGTCGCGCAGGTTTCGCCAGCAGTCCACGGTCGTCGAAGGCCCCTGGGGCAGCATCGGCGGGGACAAGCCGTGGATCGCCATCGAGGCGGTCAGTCCTAGTGTCGCCGGCGCAAGCGCCGGCTCCTCGGAGCCGCCAGCCTCGAAAGACCTGGCGTACGAGGTGCGAGCGGGCCGCCCCTTCGATGCCGCGGTCACGCGCTCACCGCGCGCAGTGGACACGATCGGCGCCCTGGTCTGCTTGTCGGTGCATGCCCAACCCAGCGAGCAGCGCTTCGCGGTGCATTTCGTGGAGCGCGGGCCCAGCTGGGGTGCCAATGCGTGGATCGGCGCCGCCGAGCGTGAGCTTTCGCGCGGCGGCACCAGCATCGTGCTGCTCGAGGCCGGCGGTGAATACCCGAACGGCGCCAGAACGCTGGAAATCGCGGCGATCGCGCGAGCCAAGCAGCGCACGCACTTGCCGATCGTCGTCGATGTTCCGAGCATCGCGCAGCGCTCGCGCTACGTGGAATCGGTGGCGTGCTCGGCCATCGCAGCCGGCGCGGATGGCGTGATCCTGCGCACCTGGATCGGCAGGGTGGGCGAGGTGCCGCGCCTGCCCGCGACACTGAGCTGGAGCGACGCCGTGGCCCTCGCCGAAAAGCTACGCGCCATCGGCCAGGCGATCCGCGGATGAAGCGCGTCGCGATCGTGGGTTTCGGCTTGATCGGGGGCTCGCTCTCGCTGGCCCTGCGGCGCAGCGGCACGGCTCACGTCACCGCCATCGATCGTGAGCCGGTGCTGGCGCGACCCGAGGCGCGACAGGCGGCGGACGAGCATTTGCCGCTGGAGCACGCGGACGCGTTGAAAACGGCGCTCGAGCGCGCCGACGTGACGGTGCTGGCGGTTCCAGTCGGCACCATCATGCGCCTGATACCCTGGAGCCTTTCCCACGCGCGCGTGGTCACCGATTGCGGCTCGACCAAACGCGAGATAGCCCAAGCCGCCGCGGAGCACGGGCGCAGCGCACGCTTCGTTCCGGGCCACCCGATGGCCGGGCTTCCCGACGGCGGCATCGAGAACGCGCGCGCGGATCTGTTCGAAGGGCGCGTCTGGATCCTCTGCCCGGAGCGCGCCGATGCAGACGCAGTGCAGCAGGTGAGCGAATTACTGCAGCTGACGGGCGCCCGCCTGGTGCAGCTCTCGCCCGAAGCGCACGACCGCGCGGTGGCCGTGACCAGCCACCTGCCTCAGTTGCTGGCGAGCGCGCTCTTCACGCTGGCGGACGACAGCGCCCGCGCCGCGGTGGGGCCGGCTTTCGAGCGCGCCACGCGCGCCGCCGGCGGACCCGAGTCGATGTGGAGCGACATCTTCGAGACCAACGCCGACGAGGTGGCTCGAGCGGCCGACGCGCTGGGTCGTGAGCTCAGCCAGGTGGCGGCAGGTCTGCGCCGGTCACCTCCGGATATCCAGGCCGCTTTGGCCCTCTTGGCGCGCGCCCGCAGCCAGCGCGGTTAGCGGTGCAAACGGGGGCGGTGCTCGTCAAAGATGCGGCGTGGCAAGGATGTTGCTACCTTTAGGGGCAGGTGTCTCGGCTTTCTTCGCGCTGGCTCTGGTTGACGGTCACCGGCTGGCTCGCCGCGTGCTCCCTCAATCCCCAGCCCGATCTGCCGGGCGCCGATGAAAGTCCTGCCTCCGACGGCAGCGGCATGAGCGCGGGCGGGAGCAGCTCAGGTGGCACCGGCAGAGGCCCCGAGGACTCCGCAGGAGGCTCTGATGAGCCGGAAGCAGTGGCTGGTGCGCCCAGTTCGCCCGCAGGCGGTGAGGGACCAGCTGGTGGCGCTTCTGGCGCTGGCGGCGAGAGCTCAGACGGCGACGACGGCGTAGGAGGTGTACCGGGTGAGGGTGACGGCGCAGGCGCCAGCGCACTCGGCACCGACGGCCACGACTAGGGGACCTTGGAGCAGCACTGACCGAACCGCCGACCGGACGCCGAGATCGTGGTTTGTGCCAAAGTGTGCCAGTCGCATGCCGGGGCGGGCGTTCGCGAGCCTTCGGATTGCGGCCCAGAGAGGCTCTGTCGATGGGCTCGCAGCACAGAGAATGATCTGGCGCAGGATCTGCACACATGATCCGAGGGATGCTGTCTCGCAAGGTCCGCTTACGGCTCGCGCTCGTGGCTCTGCTGGCCGCGGCATCGTGCGAGCTGAATCCGCAGCCGTCCCTTCCCGACCGGGCCCCGAATCCGGGGGGCCACGCGGAGGGCGGAACAGCGGCCATTGCCGGAGGCGGGGGCACGCCCAGCTCTGCCGGTTCGCTGAGCTCGAGCGGAGGTAATCCGACTGGCGGAATGAATAGCACTCCCACAGCAGGTGCCGACCCGGCACCCGCGGGCGGCCAGGGCGCGGGCGGAGTACCCATGGAGCAAGGCGGCGAAGGCGGCGTGGCCCAAGGCGGAGAGGGCGGCGCCACGTAGGTGTCACCATGCGAGCACCTTGGAAAGCGATGCCAAAATTTCGGTCTCGGATTTGGCTGTCCTTCGCGGTCCTCGTCGGCCTGGGTGCGTGTGATCTCAATCCGCAACCCGTCGCGCCCTTTGCCGGGAGCTCCGACGAGATGAGTAAAGGCGGCAAAGCCACCGGTCCCAACCTCGGTGTCGACCCGAGCGGCGGCGGTAATCCTGGCTCGGGGGTGAGCGGCGGCGCTCCTGGCTCGGGGTTTGGCGGCGGCGCGGGTTCCGTCAATGGCGCCGGGGTTGCCGGCGCGGGCGGCGAATCATCGGGCGGGGAGTCGTCGGGCGGCGAGGGCGGCCACAACGCCGGCGGCGAAGGCGCGCTCAGCGGCGGCGAGGGCAGCGGCTAGCCCTCACGCTTTGCCTCAGCCCGCAGCGGGCCGCGTCAAATACTGATCCATCACGTTCGAGATCAGGTCCGCCAGAATGCCGTCGGCGACGCGCAGGCGCCGGCTCAGCTCGCGCGCCAGATTCAGGATGATGATGGCGTAGCTGCGCAGATCATGCCGGTAAAGCGCATCGAGATCCGCCGACGAGACGCGCAGCAAGCGGCTCGGCGCGAGCGCGCGCACGGTGGCGGAGCGCGGCTGGATGTCCACGATGCTCATCTCACCGAACCAGTCGCCGGGCCCGAGCACCGCGACGCGCGCCTCGATGTTGCGCTTGCTCTTCTTGAGCACCTCCACCTCGCCGCTGATCACGACGAACATGGCGCTGGCGTCCTCACCCTCACGAAACAACGTGGCGCCGGCGGGCGGTGTCTCGACCGTGAGCAACGTGGCCAGGTACTCGAGCACGTCGTCATTGAGCGCGCCGAACAGGCCGATGTTACGGAGCTCCGTGGGCCCAATCGCGTTGGCGGCGGCGCTGCTCATGTCGCTCGATCCCTACTACGGAAGCCTTCACTCGTCGAAATAGAGGGGGGGCCGACTGGCACAAAACTCGCCTATGTGCAGCAAAGCCTCCTGGGAAATGTTGACGAATGCCACGCCCATGCCAGGCGGCGCGTCCTCGGTGGCAGCTCGCATCCAGCGCACCACGCCCTCCGCGTTCACGACATATCCGTCTGGAAGCACGAAATACAGGCTGACCGCGGTCCCGGGCGGTGAAGGCTCGTAAGTGGCAATGAACACGCCGCCCGTCGAGACGTCCAGCGACAGCCCCGTGTAGAAATGCGACTCGGTGGTGAGGCCAATCTCGACCTCGATGAACACCCGCTTGTCGCCGTGCACGCGCCGCTCGCTGCCGCTGAAACCGGTCGGCAGTCTGAAGCGCCCGGTCGGCGCGGGCGCGCGCGGGAACGCGGCGATGGTGCGCAGCTCCCGCGCATCGGAGTCCGAGAGCGCGCCGGCAGGCAGGCGTCCGCGACGCTGGCGCAGCGAGAGCTTTAGCACCGGGTAGAGCAGCGCCAAAGTACGCGCAATCGACGTGGCCGCCACTTCGAGCTGCGGATGGCGATCGCGCAGGCCGCTGATCTCGCTCATGGCACGCTGCAAGCTGTCGGCGGCCGCGTGGATGTAGCTGGTGGCGGCTTCCTGGGTCGGTGAGGCCGATTCGGCGTTGTAAAGCGAGCTGGATGCGGACGCGGTCTCTTCGATAGCCCGCTCGATCGCGGGCTCCTCGATGCCAGTCGTTTGCAGCGACAATGACGCGTTTGCGAGTGCCTCCCTACCCTGCCTTGCGGCCGTGACGGTGACGCTCAAGGTCACAGGTTCTTGTGGAAGACCACGCGCGGACGCGCGGGACCCGCGTAGTCCTCGATGTTCGAGACGCTCCAGCCCGTGGCGCGATGGAAGGCGATCGAGCCCTCGTTGCCCGTGGTGGTGATGGCCTTCAGGCGGGTGCAGCCAGCGGCGCGTGAATCCTCCTCGAAGGTCTGGTACAGCACCTTACCGACGCCGCGACGTCGGTAGTCTGGGTGGATGCCGACCAGGTGCACGTAGCCGGTCCTAGGTGGGCCCGGCGCCACGAAGCCGAGCAGAAAGCCGACCAGGATCCCGTCGTGCTCGACGACCCGCGCCATCGCGCCGAGCTCGTAGAAGAAGATCGGATGGGCGAGCGCGGTGGTCGGCCCGCCCCACCAGCGATCGATGATCTGAACGATGTGATCGTAGTCTTGCTTACCGAGGGGGCGCGTGATCATGGGAGTCCCAACGTCGAGCTGGGTGGGGCTTGGGCCCCACCAACAAACGCGATAGCGAGCTTCGAGCGTAACATGTGCCTTTCGACTCCGGAGCGGAAGTGGCGTAGAACGTCCGCGTCATGGCCGCGGTGCGTTCCGTCCTCATCGCCCCTTCGATCCTGAGCGCTGACCTTGGGCGGCTGGCCGACGAGGTACGCGAGGTGGAGCAGCTGGGTGCCGAGTACGTCCACGTGGACGTGATGGACGGGCGTTTCGTACCCAACCTTACCCTCGGACCGCCCGTAGTCCGGGCCGTCCGCGCTGCCACCAAGGCGGTCGTCGATTGCCACCTGATGATAGTGGAGCCGGAGCGTTACATTTCTGATTTTGCCAATGCGGGCGCGGACATCATCAGCGTCCACGTGGAGGCGTCCCCGCACCTCCAGCGCACGCTCCACGCCATCCGGGCGCTGGGGAAACGGGCGGGGGTGGTGCTCAACCCTCACACGCCAGAGGACGCCGTCCGCTACGTGCTGGACGACGTCGACCTGATCCTGGTCATGAGCGTCAATCCGGGGTTCGGTGGTCAGAGCTTTTTGCCCCAGGTCTTGCCCAAGCTGCGCGCGCTCCGGCAGATGATCGACCAAAGCGGGCGAAGCATCGACCTCGAAGTGGATGGCGGCATTGGGCCGGATACAGCGCGTGAAGTGGTCGAAGCCGGCGCCAACGTGCTGGTCGCCGGAAATGCCATTTTCGGTCAACGTGACCGCGGCGCGGCCCTGCGCGACATCCGGGCCCGAGCGGCAGGCGGATGAACCGTTACGCCTGGACGCTGGCCTTCAGCGTCAGCTGTGCGCCAGCTGCCGCGCCCGTTTCGGCCACTCTTCCGCCGGCGGCCGCGAGCGCTGCCGCGATTCCAGCCACCGTCGCGCCAGCTTCGGCGAGGCCCGACGACCAGACCGCGCTCGATGAGAAGCTCGGCCGCGCGCTCGCCTACGTCGCCGAGCTGCGCCAGCTCGCGCCCAAATCGGGGGTGGAGGGAAGGCTGATCTCACGGGCGGAAATCGAGCGCTTCATCCTCCAGCAAATCGAGGAAGAGGCTCCGAAGGACGTGATCCCCGCGACCGAGGCGCTGCTCTTCGGCTTCGGCACGGTCGATGCGAGCTTCGACTACCGCAAGACGCTGGTCCAGCTGATGACGACGCAGCTGCTCGGCTTTTACGACCCCAAACGCAAGACCTTCTTCGTGAGCGGCGATCTGTCCGGTGAGGAAGCAGATGCCACGCTGTGGCACGAGCTCGTGCACGCGCTCCAGGACCAGCACTACGACTTGTCGCGGCTCACCGACTGGCAGCCGGATCGCGGCGATACCCAAGCGGCGGCGCATGCCCTGGCCGAGGGCGACGCCACCAGCGCGATGCTCGACGCGGTCATGAAACCGCGCGGCGGAACCGCGCTGGATTTGCCGGACGGCGTGCTGCGCGCCGAGTCGGTGCTCGGCGCAGCCGCGCTCAGCGCGCCGGGCATTCTGGTGCGTTC
This sequence comes from Polyangiaceae bacterium, assembly GCA_035281385.1. Taxonomy (GTDB): domain Bacteria; phylum Myxococcota_A; class Polyangia; order Polyangiales; family Polyangiaceae; genus PMG-095. The sequence goes on along the minus strand of DATEDZ010000181.1, from coordinate 9,536 downwards.
GCTGATCGCGCCGTACGCCGATGGTCTGACCTTCGCGAATCATCTGCGCAAGCGCGGCGGCTTCGGCGCGGTGGACGCGGCCTGGCGCGCGCTGCCGGTCAGCACGGAGCAGCTGCTTCATCCCGAAAAATACTTCGCCGCCGAGGCGCCGCTGGTCGTGCCCTTGCCCAGCGCGCCCCCGCACCTGCCCGAGCTGAAGGAGCGTTTCCACGACGTGATGGGCGAGCAAGGCGTCCGGCTCCTGCTCGAGGAGTGGCTGCCGGCCGGCACAGCGGCCGCCGCCGCCAGCGATTGGGGTGGGGACCGCCTGGCGGTTTTCAGCGATGACGCGCGCCAGCGCTGGGCGGTGGGCTGGCACCTGCGCTTCGACTCGGGCGCGGCGGCGCGCCGGGCGCTCGAAGCTTGGGCGCGGACTCTGCCGCTCACCGATCGCAGCCTCATCACGACGAGCGCGCCGGCCGTCCCAGCCAAGGTCAGCGTGAAGGGTGATCAGCTGTGTCGCCCGCGGCACACCCAGGGCCCGATTGCCCTGGTCCGGCGCGGGCCAGATCTCGCCGTCACCGTGGGGCCGCTCGAGCGTAACGGCGTTGCGGCAGAGCCCGATCCGAACTGCGCCGCCGCGCTAATGTGGGCCAAGACCATCGCAACCAATTGATTTAGCTTGACTTTTCGATCTTCAGCGACGAGCCCTGGGGAGGAGGGCGGACCCTGATCTGGGGTCTATCTGACCCGGATCATGGGTGTACCGCGACCCGTTTGTCGCGTTCGGGGACGAGTGAAACGGCGCCGAATCACGAGCTCGAGGCCTTGTCGGCACTGGCATGAAACCTGCTTCATGTCTGCTGCGTAAGCGTTGGAGAGTATCCAGTGACCGAAACCACCCCCAGCAAGAAGACTCGCGGACGAGTGAGCCGCGCGGCCACGGTCGTCGCCTCTTCTGCTGCGGTCGGTGCTTCGTGGATGGCGCTCGTCGCGGCCACCACCATCGGCCTGGGTCACCTGGACCGCGTGCGCGCGGAGGTCTCGGCCGATACCACCTCGCTCGGCAGTGCCGCCGCTCGCTACCGTCTGGTGGTGCAGTCCTACGCGCCGGGCAGCGTCGCCGCCGGCAATATGCCCAGCGCGCGGCAAAAGCCGCTCGCTTCAGCGCAGCGCTCCGTCACCGCGGAAGAGCTGTCGCGCGGCGTGGCCATCGACGTATTGCGGGTTGGTGAGACGCTGGACGCCTCCCAAGTCATCGTGGCCTGGATCGAAAAGGGCGAGGCCGACCTGGAGTTCGACGGCGCCGAAGCGCGCCCCCACGCCGCCGCGCTGTACGGCGCGTCCGAGTCGCGTGAGCTGGGCTCCGCCCGCGTCGTGCTCAAGCCGCGCGCCTGATCGGACACCCGTCCGAGCAAACGTCCGGCTCTTCGCGTCTCGAATCAACAGGGAGGCGGGGAGACGGGGAGGCCGGATAGAGCTTTTGGGGTCGAAACGCGTGGCGGTGTGAGGCTCCGTCGCAAGCGCCGGTCGTCGCCGCACAACGCGAAACCCAAAATCTCCCCGGCTCCCCGCCTCCCTGTTTTCTCGCTCGTCTGTTTTTTAGGCTGCCTTTTTCTCGCGCGGCGACCGGGCGAGCTCGCGAATTTGACGCAAGAACTCCCGGCGTTCTTCGGGTGAAAACGGCACCTTCCCGAAGCGAGCCCGCAAGTAGCGTTCGGTGAGCCGCACGGTCGCATCGCCCACTGGGTGACCCAGGACCGAAAGGCCGCGGGCATGCGTCAGCGGCGGCGTTCCGATCGGTCGTGGCACACCGCAGAGTGATAGAGCGTGATCGAGGGCGCGATAAAGCTCGGCCGTTTCGCGCACGCGCGCTTCGGTCTCGCTCGGGGGCGGCAGCTTGGAACGGGGCCTGGCCCGATGGCGATACAGGTACCAAACGAGGCCGAGCACCAGTGCCAGCCCCAGCACGCTGAGCACGAGGCGACGCGGTGAGCCCAGCAGCATGCTGCCAGCCACCTTGCTTCCCGACGTGAGGTGGCGGTAGCGGTCCTTGACCGAGCTCCAGATGCCCAGCTGTTGGCGCATGTCGTAGCCGACGACATTGCGGTCCCAGCGCTGCGCGGCTGCTTCCACCATGTCGCGCACGAACGCCAAAACACCGGTGATCTCGCTCTGCGGCGCGGCGTCGGCGGGCGGCGTCGGGTCGAAGCGGACGAAGCCCTTGCCCTCGACGTACACCTCCACCCAGGAATGCGCGTCGCCCTGACGTACGGCGTAGTAGCGACCGAAGCGGTTGAAGGTGCCTCCGATGAAACCGTTGACGTTGCGGGTCGGCACACCCTGCGTGCGCAGCAAGACCGCCATCGCCGTCGAATAGAACTCACAGTGGCCGCGCCGCGAGACGAACAGGAAGTGGTCGAGGGGGTTTCTGGCCGCGCCCGATGGCGATTCGAGATCGTAGCGGTAGCCCTTGCGCAGAGCAGCTTCGACGCGCCTGGCACGCCTTTCTGGGTCGGTTTCCCCTGAAATCCAGCTCTTGGCAAGCTCACTGACTCGCGGCGGGAGATCGGCCGGCACCGCCAGATAGCGGGCGCGCGTCGTGGCGTCGAGCGCTGGGGCCGGGCTCTCGGTGCCGTCAGCCAACGAGACCTCGTAACGCAGGCCGCTGTCGCTGGGCGAGCGGTAAGTCAGCTGCCCCTCCTGACCCATGTAGAGGGTCGGCACAGAGGCCGGGACCACGTTGTTTGGCGTGAGCAGCGACACCGCCACCGCGTCGGGCGGCATGAAGACCACGCTGGGATCGATGGGCTCGAGGTCGATGCGCAGCTTGCGATCGCGCAGTGGATCGGGCCAGCGGCGCAGCCGGACGCTGGTGCCGATCTGGTCGGCGCGCACGGCCATGTTCGGGGTAGTGCGCGACCAGCTGCGGCCGTTGTAACGGTCGAACGCGGCGCCGCGTAGGTAGAGGGCCAGCCGCACCGGCGGCTCCGCGGGCAAATTGGGATGCTCGACCCGCATCACGATCGTGGGGTCGGCGCGCAGCCTGCCCACGCCCCCGAGATCCACCCGATCCGCAAAGCCCACCACGCGCTCTCGGCGCTCTTGACCGAGCAGCAGCAGTGATAGCCCGACGCGCGGGAACATCACGAAAACCAGAGCCGTAAACAGGAAAATCGGGATGGACAGCAAGCACGTGAACACCAAAAAAGGCCGGCCAATCACGCGCCTACTGCGCAGAATGCGCGGCACGTCCACCGGCAGCCCGGTGCGGTCCCGCGCGCCCTGCCGATAGTTGCCTTCGACCTCCCGGCGCAAATGGCTGAGCACCAGCGCGCCCGGCGCCACGATCAAGAAACCGACGAAACACAGGCCGTACGACAGTCCCCCGCCGAGCACGGTGCCGGCGATCAGGTGCATCAGCGCCAGCACGATGACCTGCTGATCGTGCGCGGCGCCGCGCCGGGTGGCGAGCCGAATCACCTGCAGCGCCGCGGCGAACTCCACCGCCAGCGTGAGCAGGCTATCGCCGGAAAACAAGCGGGAAGTCTGCAGCGCGAGCAGCGACAGCGGCACCACCACCGACAGCCGCCGCACCACCGGGTGGTCCTGATAACGCTGCGGCAAGAGCAGCGCGAGCGCCAGGCCCACGACCGTCGCGCCCACGAACCAGCGATTGAGCTCGCCGCTGACGAGTAGGGACAGCAGGCCAAGCGCGGCCAGCGCATCGGTCATGATGCGGTGGATCAGCCCGAATCTCATGCGCTGGCCTCGAGCTTGCGGCGCTCGCTCGGCGCCGCGTCCTTCACCGGCGAGGGCTCGAGCAGCGCCAAAAACCTGAGCAGCGGGTCGGCTCCCACGGCGGCGTTGGCGCGCACGCGCTCACCGGCCGAGGCCAGGACGGACACCCCATCGCCCCGCTTCAGATGCGCCACCGCGCGTGAGGCCACGTCGCGGATCCGGCGCTCGAAACGCAGCGACCAATCCTCGTCCGGAGCGTCGCCGGGGTGGCTCGAGTCGATGCTGAACGCGACGTCGCGCCGCGTGTCCGTGGCGCGCTCGCGCAGGACCTTTTGATCCGGTACGGTGCTCTTGCGCCAGTAGATGTCGCGCGGATCGTCGCCTTCGCGCATCGGTCGGAGGCCGTGAATCTCGTCGCCGCTACCGCGACCGAGCGAGCTTTCGCCGCCGTTGCGATCGCCCGCCTCCCCCTGCGGCAAACGCACCGGATCCACGGCGGGGTAGATGATCAGCTCATCGTCCGCGCTGACTTCGCGTGATTTTTCGAAGAGGCCGAAGGGGAAGCGCGTGGCGACGCGAAAGCCCACATGATGGTCGCGCCCGCGCCGCGCGGGAGTGCGCCGGTAGGCCGCCACCTGTGCCGAGCGCGGGCTGATCTTGAGGAAAAAACAGCGCTTGTCGGCAGGCTGTCCGGCGCGCAGATCTTCGACCTCGATCGCGTAGGAGGGCACCTTGTCCTTGTGGTTGAAGACCTCGATCTCGACCAGATGAGGGCGCCCGACTTGAGCGCGCGGTGGCAAGCGACGCGTGACCGTGAGCTGCCGGAGGCTGAGCTCGCTCAGCACCCCCGACACGATGATCAGTGACAACAACATCCCGAGCAGCAGGTACAAAAGGTTGTTGCCGGTGTTGATGGCAGCGACGCCCACGCCGAAAGTGATGAAGATGAAGTACTTGCCTTCACGCGTCAGCTTGAGGCGACGCGGCGGACGCCAGCGCGAAAGGAGCTTGGCCCAGACGCTCGGCTCGGCTGCGGTCGGGCGCGGCCTGGGCTGGGGCTTGTCTCTGACCGCCGCGGGCTCGGTCGGCTTTGCGGTCAGGGTCGCCGGCTTCGGTACCGCTGTCTTTTCCACAACTTAGAGTGGTACGGGGACGCGCGCGACCACGTCACGAACGGCGGTCTCGGATTCTTCGCGGGAGGGCGCGTAGCCCTCGGCGTGCGCGGCCAGTCGGACGCGGTGCGAGAGCACCGGCACCACCAGACCGTGGATATCGTCAGCGATGCAGTAGTCGCGTCCGCTGAGGAGCGCGCGGGCGCGCGCGGCGTGCGCCAGGTTCATACCGGCGCGAGTCGAGGCGCCGAGCGAAAGCGTCGGACTGGTGCGCGTGGCGGTGATCAGCGCCTGGAGGTAGGCGCCGAGCGCGCCGTCCATCGACACCCGATCCACCTCACGCTGCAGGGAGACGAGCGACTGCGGATCCAGCACTGGACTGACGAGCTTGACCCGGTCCACGTTGGGATCGAGCATGAGCCGAGTCTCGATGTGCGCCGGCGGATAACCGATGTGAATGCGCATCAGGAAGCGGTCGAGCTGCGACTCCGGCAGCGGGAAAGTACCGGCAAAATCCTGGGGATTTTGCGTAGCAACGACCAAAAACGGGTCCGGCAACGGCATGGTCTTGCCGTCGATGGACACCTGCTCGTCGCTCATCGCTTCGAGCAGGGCGGACTGCGTGCGCGGGCTAGCGCGATTGATTTCGTCGGCCAGCAAAATGTTGGCGAACACGGGCCCGTGCCGCAGCACGAACTCGGAGCTGCGCTGATCGAAGATCACGACGCCGACTACGTCGCTCGGCAAGAGATCGCTCGTGAACTGAACGCGGCGCATCTCACCGCCCACGGCGCGCGCCAACGCGCGCGCCAGCGTGGTCTTGCCGACACCGGGCACGTCCTCGATCAGGATGTGGCCGCGCGCCAGCAGGGCCACGAGCGCGAGCTCCACGACTTCCGCCTTACCCTCGAGAGCGCTCTCTACGGCACTACGAAGCTCGGCGACGCGAGGAGCCTGCTCCTTCGGCAGGGCCAGGACGGACGACGACATTCAACCGCATCGTAGCACCAAGTCGAGACCAATGACGACGCGCGAAAAGCCGGGAAAATCATCATTTCCACCCGCGCGCGTCAGGCTCCGGGCTCTAGACTTCGGGCTCCAGGACACCGGCGCTCGCCCTTTCCGAAGCCTGGAGCCCGAAGCACCCGGATGGAGCCCGGAGCACCCGGAGCCTGAAGCCTTCGCACCAGCTTGCCAGCATGCGCGAGCGGTGGTCACCTGGCCCCGATGCAGGTCTCGCGCATCGAGGTGCGCGCGGTAACGAGGCGGTTCGGCGCGACGCTCGCGCTGCGCCAGGTGTCGAGCGAATTTCAGGCTGGCACGCTCACGTTTCTGGAGGGGCCGAACGGCGCGGGCAAGAGCACCCTGCTGGCCATCATCGGCACCGTGCTGCAGCCTACCTCGGGCAGCGTCTGGTACGAGCCGCTCGGCGACGATCAGCAGCTGGCGCGGCGGCACATCGGCTGGGTCGCGCACGACTCGCATTGCTATCGAGAGCTGTCAGGGCGCCGCAACATCGAGCTGGTCGGGCAGATTCACGGTGTCGCCCGGCTGCCCGAGCGGGTGGCGCGCGTGGTGGCGCGGGTGGGCGCGGAAGGCTTCGCGGACCGCCCGGTCGGGACGCTGTCGCGCGGGCAGCGCCAGCGCATCGCGCTGGCCCGAGCGCTGGTGCACGACCCCGGCGTCCTGCTGCTCGACGAGCCCTGGACGGGCCTCGATTTCGCGAGCGTCGACCGGCTCGAAGCGGTGATTCGCGAGGAGGTAGCCCGGGGCTCGCTCGTGATCGCGGTCACGCACGGGCCCGGCACCGCCGAGCGCATGGGAGCCCGGCGCGTGCGCATTGAGGCGGGCAGAGTGGTGGAAAGCAGCGCAGCCGCTCCCGTCGCCTAGGGTCCTTGAGAGCCGGTTTCCGTGACAGATGAGTCAAGTTTCACATGTCTTGTCGGGCTGGGGCCCCTGCCCCAGCTAGAATTATTCGTCTAGACTTACGATTTCGGTAGCCCAGTCAGCCAGGCGGCCAGTCCGCTCACGTCGCGACTACCTGCAGCCAGCACTTGCATGACTTTACATATGCCCAGACGTTTAAGCTCAGCCGCATTGCTGCCGCTGCTGGCGTCCACGGGGCGAGCGGCCGAAAGCACGACCGCGTCCGGCGGCCTGGGCAAGGCTCGCAAGGCAGCACCGACGTCGTGAAGCACTCCGAGCGCGTCCGGCGCCACTAGCAGCCAAAGCGCAGGCGCCAGGCTCGAAGCCAAGTCGACGTTGGTGGCTCGTGGCCCAAGCGGCGTGAAAGCACCGCCCGCGGACTCGACCAACGTGACCGCGGGCGCGAGGCGCTGCTCGTGCTCCCACACCCAGCCGGCGACCTGCCCGATGTCGATGCTCTCGCCCTGCTCGCGCGCCGCGAGATGCGGGGAGACGCCGCGCTCGAAGCGCCAGCGCGAGAGCACCGGCGAGTGACCCGCGGCTTCGGCGATGGTCCCGGCATCGCCCGGGGCGCCCTCAAGGACGCCGGTCTCGATGGGCTTGAGGGCGAGCACGGAGCCGCGCGACCGGCACGCAGCGGCGAGCGCGGCGGTCACGAACGTCTTGCCGACGCTCGTACCGGTTCCAAGGATCACGACGCGCATGCCGCCTCGACTCCTTCGGCGAGGCGGCTCACCGCGTCGTCGGGCCAATCGGCGTGGACGGTGAGGCGGAGCCGGGCCGCGCCCACCGGGACCGTGGGGGGGCGGATAGCCTGCGCCAGGATCGCGCGCTCGCGGAGCACCGCCATGGCGCGCATGGCCCGGTCATTGGACCCGAGCCGCACCGGGACGATCGGGCCGATCCCGTCAATCGCCAGCGGGATGCCTCGCGCTTGGAGAGCCTGGCGAAGCTCGCGCGAGAGCGCGCTGAGGCGCTCTCGGGCCGCGTCGGCACGACGCGCTCGCCGCACCTGAGCGAGCACCACGTGGCTGAGCAGAGGCGAGGGCGCGGTCGAGAAAACGAAGCTGCGCGCTCGGTTCCAAAGCCAGGTCCGGAGCTCGCCTGAGCCCGCCAGGAACCCACCCTGGGCTCCCACCGCTTTGCCGAGCCCACCCACCAGCACCTCGGCGCGGACTCCCTGAGCCGCCGCCAGGCCCGCGCCCTCGGGTCCCAGAGTCCCCAGTGAATGTGCCTCATCGAGCAGCAGCCCGGCGCCGTAGCGGTCGCACAGCGCGCGTACGGCGGGCAAATCGGGACAGTCGCCGTCCATGCTGAAGAGCGTTTCGAGCACGACCCAAGCGCGGGCCACCGGGCTTCGCTTGCGAAGCGCCGCCTCGATGGCGGTGAGGTCGAGGTGTGGGGTGACAACGACCTGACAGCGCGCGAGCCGGCAGGCGTCCACGATGGAGGCGTGGTTCAGCGCGTCCGAGATGATGACTGAATGGGAGTCGCAAAGGGCGGGAAGGGCTCCCAGGTTGGCGGCGAAGGCCGAAGAAGTCAGGAGCACGGCCTCGCACCGGGTCCAGCTCGCCAGCTCTTGCTCGAGCACGAGCTGCTCTGGGAAGGTCCCCTGAACCAGCCGCGAAGCTCCGGCGCCGATTCGCAAGGAGCCCAGCTCCTCGAAAGTTTCACGTGAAACGGGAGCAGCGGCGAGCCCGAGGTAATCATTGCTGCAGGCATCTAGCAGGCGTGGTCGGAGTCCCGCTCGGCTGTCTCGTGGGTCGCGGGGCTCCGCTCCCGCGGACTCGCTCAGCTGCTGGCGAACGTCAGCGTCGGCGGGATCGCGCAGAAGGCCAGCTGCTTCCAGCTCGGCCAGGCGTTCGCGCAGCCAGTCCTGCATGCGAATCTGGATAGCGGGAGCAGGACGCGGCGTCGAGGGTTCGATAGGGGAGAGCCGAGAGAATCGCCAAGGAGCGCCAAATCGCCAAGAGCGCCAAGAGCGCCAAGAAGACACCAAGGCCGCCAACGATTGGGGTAAGAGACGCGCGACGACGCAAGACGACGTACCGTCGCCAAGCGGTTTGGTGCCCTTGCTCCTCATTGGCGCCTTCTTGGCGGCCTTGGCGAATTCTCGTTCTGAAGATCGCGAAAGGCCGTGTTTCACGTGGAACATAGAGAATTTGCTGTACTATTTATTAATAATGAATTATTTCCAATATTTATCCAGCTCATTTTGCAAGTTAGACCAATTGATTGAGACAACAATGTCTTTTTACGGTCCAGAGGGTGCCTGTAAGGATCGCAAACGGCTGGGATCGTTGCTCCCCAGATGGCATGATTGAGACGCACTATTCTTCATGGCGCGTCCCGTCGTGCTCCCAGCGCCCGGTCGTGGGTCGTACGATCGCTCCCTCACGCGAGCGGAGCGGGATGCGGAGCACCGCGAGCGTCTGCTCCGCGCGACGGCGAAGGTCATGAGCGACGGACCGCTCACGGTGGCTCGCATCGTTCAGCGCGCTGGCGTGGGTCGAAGTACCTTCTATGAGTTTTTCGACAGCCCTGAGCATCTGCTGGAGCAGCTGGAGCAGCGCCTGCTGCGCCACCTGGAAGCCGCGCTCGGCGCCGGCATGGCGGAGGCCCGGACGCCCTTCGAGCGGCTGCGCGCGATTGCCCGCTCCTGGATCACCACGCTCGAGCAGCACCAGCTGGAAGCCCGCGTGGTGATGGGGCGACCCGGACGCGCGCTGCTTTCCCCACCGGGCGAGCTGCTCTACCAGACGCTGCAGCGTGCGGTCG
>DATEDZ010000180.1:0-17690 GCA_035281385.1 Polyangiaceae bacterium | reverse complement strand
CCCCAACCCCGAAAGCCCCCTTGACCGTCTCCACAACCCAACCCGACCTCCGGTTACACCGGACGCCACCGGCTTGCCTTTTACCCACAGCGATAAAACCACGCGCACGCGCGTGGTTTTATCGCTAGATCAAGGCCTAGTCCAGCCAGAGCTCGCTCGGGTGTCGTGGAAAGCCGGTCACGAAGCCGAGCGTGTAGCGCGCGTTGACCTCGCCTAGAGCGCAAAAGCTCGCGCTGCCTTCGATCGTGTAGCGGTAGCCGTCGATGCCGAATGGGCCGAAGTAGCCGGCGCGCGCCAGCGCGTGAGCTACGCGCTCGCCCTGCTCCAAAAGCGAGCTGCGCTCCGCCGCCGTGAGCTCGGAGTCGTGCGCGCGTCGCACGCCCTGGAATGTGCCGCGCGTGCCGACCAGCTGCCGGCAGATATTGCCCAGCTCATGGCGCCCATCGCGCCACACGAAACCGTGAAGGCTCACCTCGAGCGCTATCTCGACCAGCGGCTCGAGCAGCAGGCCGTCGCGCGCGAGCGAAACATCGACCCAGCTCCACTGCTTTTCCGAAAATGGTCCGAGGCTGCGCAATTGACCGCGGCCGGCGAAGCTCAAGGGGCGCTTGAGCAAGAAGCGCTGCTCGAAGTTGCCGAGGTGCGCCAGCAGCTGCTCACGGCTCTGCACGTAAGCCTGCCCGGGTAGGCCTCCTCCCAGCTCGTGCGCGAAGAGTCGGTGATTCACGCGCCTGAGCACGCCCGCTTCCGGATGCGGCTCCGGCGCCACGCCGTACGCATCGAGAGCAGCGATCGCCAGAGGAGTCGGGCACCAGGCTCTGCCGACGAGACCAGAAAGTCGCTGCCCGTCGGCGCCGCGCAGGCTGTCGTCCAGCAGCACGTCGCTCGGTCCGAGAAGCTCGCGCGAGCTCTTGCCGTGTTCAGCGAGCTGGGCCAGTAGCTTACGCGGCGCGACGTAGCCCGACTTGCCCCGCGAAAGCTCGAGCTCCGCGTCCAGATTCAGGATCCAACCGAAACGCCGCGTCATACTCGATTGGCGAGCGATGTCGGTCGACCTCTGGGCTCGGGGACGAAGGCGCGCAGGGCCGCCAAGAAGTCCTCCGACATGCCGGCGCGGCGCCGCGCTTCGTCCGCGATGGGCTCGCCGTGCATGACCCAGGGAGACAGGGGTGGGGGCAGCTGCGCGGCCCAGGTCTCGAAGCTACAGCCACCGGTCCAGCGCGCAAACCAGCGCGTCGCGAAACCGACGTGCGCGACCTCTTCAGCTGCTATGCGCTCCTGAATGCGTGCGCCGGCCTCGTCACCGGCCAGCCGAAACCGAGCCGCAAAGCTTGGCGCGTGCTCGAGGTTGGCAGCCTCTAGGCCCATGCCCAGAACCGCCACGAACTCGAGCTTGCTCTGGCAGGTCGGCACGCGCTTCCAAAACCAATCGCGCACGCCGAAGTCGCCGACTTTACGGCCGAGCGCTGCGATATGCTCGACGTACATGCCCATGTGGCGGATCTCGTCCAGGCAGATGGCGAGCAGCCCGCGCCGGAACTCGGGCTCGGCGTCCGGAAACGCGAGCAGCGCCCAGCACATCAGCTCCGCCGCCTGGAGCTCGTGATGAAGGAATGCGTGCAGCGTGCGCGCACGGAAATGCGGATCGGTGAGCGCTCGCTCTTTGGGCGTGCGCTCACCGCGGCGCGCCGGACGCAGCTCGGCTGGTCGCCCAGGTCGCGCTAGCCTGACCGGCTGCGCGTGCGCGCGGAAGACCTTCGGCGGCTCGGGCGGCGCGAGCTTGTGGCCGAGCTCGGTCGCCATCACATAGCGTTCGGCCCAGGATTCGATATCTGGGGCCGAGCTCGGAGCGGACATCAGCACGGCGTGCAGCTTACCTCGGGGCGCCGTAGTGGAAGATTACGGTCGAAAAGCGGCACTGTCGTCAGGCTCTGCGTCAGAGGACCGCTGGAGGTCGCTCCCGCCGGTTCCCGGACCGGGTAGCGGGGCCTTTGCGTCTCGCCTCAACTCGGGACTTCAGATCGTAAGAAAACTACCATTGCCGCTCCCACTCATTCAGAGGCGGTCATGTCATGGACACCTCTCGAGGCACAAATGGTGCGGTGAGGCTTTTTGTCGCGCGTCTCCTCACCTTGACCGAGGTCGATGCCGGCGGATACGTTGAGATTTCCCAGCTGTAGGCTCGGCCAGCGCAGTCAGTGCTCCGCCGGGGCTTGTGGCGAAAGTAAGCAATGGATGGCGGGGTGTCGAAGGAGCATGTCTTAGTCGTTGACGATGAGCCCCAGATCCTGGTGGCTCTCGAAGATCTTCTTGGTGATGACTTCACCATCCTGAAGTCGCACACGCCCGAGGGCGCTCTGGCCTTCGTCGAGAACGATCCCAACATCGCCGTCGTGATCACGGATCAGCGCATGCCGCGCATGACGGGTGACGAGCTGCTGCAGCGCATGACGGGCATGAACGCCGTCGGCATCATGGTCTCGGGCTTTGCCGATCTGCCGGCGGTGATCCGCGCCATCAACGAAGGCAAAGTCTTTGCATACGTCACCAAGCCTTGGGACGCCGATGACCTGCGCTTCAAGGTGGCCAAGGGGGTGGAGCACTTTCGGCTGGCGCGTCAGATCGCGCACGAACGTCAGCTGCTCGCCGACCTGATGAGTAGCAGCCCGGACGGCATCTTTTTCAAGGGTAAGGATCTGAAGTTTCAGCGCGTCAATCGTTCGTTCGCGGAGGCCGTGGGCCTGTCCACGCCGGAGGCGCTGATCGGCCGTCGCGTGAGCGATGGGTTGCTGCCGGTCGAGCTGGCGGCGCGCGTCGAAGCCGAGGAAAGCGAGCTTTTGAGGGTGGGTGAGCCGAGCATCGATCTGGTGCGCGAGTACCGGGGCAAGAACGGTAGCGAGTGGTACTCGGAGAGCAAGGCGCCGATTCGTGGCCCGGACGGCGAGATCGACGGGCTCGTCGCCATCTCGCGCAACGTGACCGAGCGGCTGCGAACCCAAGAGGCGCTCCGCAAGAGTGAGGAGCGACTGCGTCAACAGTCGCGCATCCTGAACTCGATCTTGGACGGCATCGGCGAGGGCGTGATCGTCGTGGATTCGGGGGGACGGACGCTGCTCTTCAATACGGAGGCGCAGCGCGTGCTGGGCGCTCAGGCGCGCGACGTCCCGCCCGAGCAATGGGCCGCTGCCTACGGCGTGTATCTCGCGGATGGTCGGACCGTGGTGCCACCCGCCGAGAACCCGCTGGTGCGCGCCATGCACGGCTCGCGCAAGGTGGAGATGGAGGTCATCATCAAGAACGGTGGCGTCCCCGAAGCGCGCGTGGCCATCGTGGCGACGCCGCTGCGCGCCGATTCGGGGGAGGTCAGCGGCGCGATTGCGCTGCTGCGCGACGTCACCCAGAAGCGCAGCCTGGAGCAACTGCTGGTGCATTCGCAGAAGATGGAGGCGGTCGGCCAGCTTGCCGGCGGAGTGGCTCACGACTTCAACAACCTGCTGGCCGTGATCGAGGGCAGCGGTGAGATGGCCTTGGAGGAGCTCGCGGGTCACACGGCGCGCGAGGACGTGGTCGACATGGTGACCGCCGCCAAGCGTGCCGCTTCGCTCACGCGCCAGCTACTAGCCTTCAGTAGGCGGGAGGCGGCGCGCCCCGAGCCGATTCAGCTCGGTAGTGTGGTGCACGGCGTCGAAAAGATGCTGCGTCGCTTGATCGGTGAGCACATCACCCTGCTGACCAAGCTCGAGGCAGTGAGCCCGGTGATGGCCGACAGCAACCAGCTCGAGCAGGTGCTGATCAATCTTTGCGTCAACGCGCGCGATGCCATGCCCGAAGGCGGCACGCTGCGCATCGAGCTCAGCGCGCTCAAGCCCGATGATCCGATGTCGCTGCCAGACATGGACTCGGTCGTGCTGAAGGTGAGCGACACCGGCAGCGGCATGGACACCGAAGTGCTCAAGCGCATCTTCGAGCCGTTCTTCACGACCAAGGAGATTGGCAAAGGCACGGGGCTCGGGCTGTCGATGGTCTACGGCATCGTCACCCAGAACGGCGGACAAATCTCGGTAGAAAGCTCGGTCGGACGCGGCACGACGTTCACCATCGTGTTTCCGGTTACCAGCCTCGACCAGACCCATGCGCACACCTCGGCGCCGCCGCGCCACGGCCCGACCGGGGGCGGCACCATCCTACTCGTCGAGGATGATCCTTCGGTGCGCCACATCACCGCGCGCATCCTGCGGCGCCACGGCTACCTGGTGGTGGAAGCAGGCAAGCCCAGTGAGGCGCGCGCCATCAGTGAGGCCGGCGACGCAATCGACCTGCTGCTGACCGACCTGGTCATGCCCGAAATGACGGGCGTGAAGCTGGCTGACGAGCTCACGCTCGCTCGTCCCGGACTGCGCGTGCTGTACATGACCGGTTATGCCGGGGCTGCCTTGAATGCGGCGCAGAGTGATCTGCTGGATCCGGAAGAGCGCGTGATTCAGAAGCCGTTTACTTCCGATGCCTTGCTGGATCGAGTTCGAGCGGCGCTGCTCACCCCGGCCCGAGCCGGCATCGAATAGGCCGGCCCGGGGAGCCAGGGCATGGGCGAGCGCCGACAATCGCGGTCAATTTCGCAGATTTACTACGTGAACAGTGCCGACACCGAGCTTCCGTCATGGATGTTGAGCATGGCTTTGGCGAGCTGAGGCGCGAGCGACAGCACCTGCAGCTTGGGCGACATCGACGTGGCGGGAATTGGCAGCGTGTTGGTGACGAGCAGGCGCGCGAGCGGCGAGGCCTTGAGCTTCTCCGGAGCCTTGCCCGACAGTACCGGGTGCACGACCGCTGCCGAGACCGAGCGCGCGCCGCGGGCCAGCAGAAACTCGGTCGAGTTGAACAGGGTGCCGCCGGTTGCCACCTCGTCATCCACCAGCAGGCAATCCTTGCCGGCGATGTCGCCGATCACGTGCGCCGGCCGCGCGTTCTCGTCGTCGCCGTAGCGCCGCTTGTCGATGAGCGCCAGCGGCAGCTCCAGCCGTTTGGCAAAGCGCCCCGCGTCCTTCGCCTCACCGACGTCAGCGGCCACGATCACGGTGTTCGAAAGGTCGCCTTGTTTGAGATGATCGCAGAGCGCGGGCACGCCCGTGAGCTGGTCGGCAGGGATCGAAAAGAAGCCCTGGATCTGCGGCGAGTGTAGGTCCATGGTCAGCACGCGATCCGCCCCCGAGGTGGCCAGCAGATCGGCCATCAAGCGCGCCGAAATCGAGATGCGCGGCTCGTCCTTCTTGTCGCTGCGTGCATAGGGAAAGTAGGGGATGACCGCCGTGACGCGTCTGGCCGAGGCGTGTTTGAGCGCGTCCAGCATGATCAGCAGCTCGACGATGTGCTCGGAGAGTGGTGGGCACGCGGTCTGGACCACGAACACGTCCAGCTCGCGCACGTTCTCCTCGATGCGGATCTTGAGGTTCTCGTTGGAGAAGCGCTTGGTGGTCGCCCGGCCCAGTGGGATACCGAGCTGCTCACAGATCTCCTGAGCCAGCGTCGGGTGCGAGCTGCCGGCGAACACCTTCAGACCAGGGCTCTTGGGCTTCATGTTCGTTGCCTCGGCGGCACGTTACCATGACCGAGGCGCGCCTCGTCTCAGAGCCTCCGGGCACCGCCGGTTCAGCGGAACGGATTGAAGCGATAGGCGCGTGACAGCGCGCGGCGCGTGTCGAAGTAGCGGGCAAATAGCAGCGCGGGATCGCGCGCCATGGTGCCGGACGGCAGCGTGTCGTCGCGGTCGTTCCAGCCCCAGGGCGCGTGTGCGGAATTGCTGCCGCACCACAGCGCGCCAGCGCCGCAGTCGCCGGCCGTGTCTCCGGCGAAGCTGCCGAAGCTGGCGAATAGCGCGACGTCGTCGCGGCGCTGCCACAGGCCGCCGACCTCCAGCAAGTCATGCAGGCGATAGCGCACGTCGCGATCGTCGGAGCTGGCTGGCAGCTCGGCCTCGGTCTGCGAGGGGTAGTAGATGATCCCTTCATGCGCGATCGAGTAGTAGGGCCAGGCCTTCAGCGCGTGACTCTCTGCTTGCTGGGCCGTGACTGGGTGCAGCTCGCCCTCGAAGGGCTGCAGGCTCAGCTCGCCGTCGATGTCCTCATGCCCCGAACGCCAGGGGCTGCCCGGCGGCACATACGAATAGAAGTCGTCGTGGACCACCGTCACCGCGGCACGCAGCGTGCCAAAGCGTGAGCCATCGCGCTCGATGGCCACCAGCACGCCCTCTGAGTCGTTTTCGTGCTCGGTCTCCAGAAAGCGGCTCGACCAGTCCCGCGGGTGGAAAAACACATAGATCACGAACCAGTGACTGCGGGTTTCGGTCATGGAGAAATAGGCGTGGGCAGTCAGCGGATAGCGAGGATTGCCGCAGTTTTCCCAGTTATTCCGGGCGTCGAAGTCCCCGTCGAAGTCGAAGCTGGTCAGGTAGTCGGCGGCGCCGTCGAGCGAATGTCGCCCGTCGCGATGCGTCTGTTGGTGATGGATGGGCGCCCAGCGCAGCCCCAGCGCTGTGCGGAAGCTGGCATCTCGTGCGCTGTCTGCGTGCGCTGACACCGATGTCAGCGTCGAAGCCAATGCAAACCCCAAGCCAACGACCGACAGCGATCTCATCCGACCAACGCTCGAAACAAACACACACGATACCAGAGTCGCGCGCGTTTCGGATCCTAGAAGTGCGCGTCTCGATCAGAGATGTAAGCCGATATGCGTGCGGCGTCTTGATCTCCTTGGTGAGAGGCGTAGTCTGCTTCTGGGGCTTTTGTCCTTGGCCGCGAGTCACACTTCACTTTTCTTGAGCACCGCGAGAGGAGGAAGAGAAGAAATGGTCGATCGAAAGAAGGCTGTGCGACGCCGAGACGCGACTGGGCACCTCGACGCCGAGTACGAACGCAAGTTGCGCGCTGCGTCGCGACCTCGCTCTGAGGACGTGGCGTTCCTTTCTGGGTTCCGCACCGTTGACCCGCTCGCGGAGGAGCTAGGCGAAGCGTTCTTGGAATCGGCCACCTCGGGTGAGGAGAGTGAGGCGGAGCGGCGTGAGCGCGTTCTGCCCGAGGAGGAGGGCGGGCCGTTCGTGCGAACGTACGCCCGGCAGGAATTCGCCTACGACGTCGACGAGTCGAACATCGCCGAAGCCACGCGTGAGCCCCTGCCCAAGACCTCGATAGCCGATCCGTAGGCCCCGTCCCGCAGACCCTGTGGTAGGTGGGCGCGGTGACGATGCGCCTTACCGAGAAAGACGTGGATGATTGTGTGCGGGTGCTCGAGGCGTTGGCCCAGGATCGCTCCGAGCTTTTGCAGGTGGCGCTGGACAAGCGCCATCGTTTGCTGACCGCGGCCGGTCGCGTGTCGCGCCCGGAGCGCAGTGAGCAGCGGCAGTTGCTGCGCGCAGCGCGTCGCAAGGACCGGAATGAAATGCGGGCCCACGACCAGGCCTTGCTGGATCGCACGCAAATCCGCCAGAAGCGGCTCGAGCCAGTGTTCGTCACGCCCGACCCGCTGGAGCTCGCGGCAGCCGGCGGCGGGAGCAGCGGCACGCTGCTCGGCGAGGAGCCAGCGCTCAGGGAACCGCGCGCCTGTTACATCTGCAAGACTCGCATCACGCAGGTCCACGCCTTCTACGACCAGATGTGCGGAGCGTGCGGCGACTTCAACTACGCCAAGCGCACTCAGACGGCCGACCTGCGCGGGCGTGTGGCCTTGATCAGCGGCGCGCGCGTCAAGATTGGCTATCAGGCAGCCATCCTGCTGCTTCGCGCCGGAGCGCGCGTGATCGTAACCACGCGCTTTCCCCGCGATGCGGCGTTGCGCTACGCCCGTGAAAAGGACTACCCGAGCTGGGCGGAGCGCCTGCAGATTTGCGGGCTAGACTTGCGGCACACTCCCAGCGTCGAGGCCTTTGCGCAGGAGCTGCTGGCGCGCGAACAGCGCCTCGACTTCATGCTCCACAACGCCTGCCAGACGGTGCGGCGTCCGGCTGGCTTCTACGAGCACTTGATGGACGGTGAGCTGCGGCCAATGGCGGAGCTGCCCGAGGCGGCGCAGCGTCTCTTGCCCGCGCCCACGCCTGCCTCGACTGCGGGCCTGGGGGTGCTCGCGGAAGCGAGTCAGTCGCACGAGCTGTTTCCGGCAGGCAAGCTGGATGCCGACCTACAGCAGCTCGATCTGCGGGACGAAAATAGCTGGCGCCTGCCGCTCGACCGCGTCGGCACGGTCGAGCTGCTCGAGGTGCACCTGGTCAACGCGATCGCGCCATTCGTGCTCAACGCCCGTCTCAAGCCGCTGATGCTGCGACAACCGTCCTTCGACAAGCACATCGTCAACGTCTCTGCGATGGAAGGTCAGTTTTATCGACGCTTCAAGACCGACAAGCATCCTCACACCAACATGGCGAAGGCCGCGCTGAACATGATGACGCGCACCTCTGCCGTCGACTACGCCCGAGACGGCATCTTCATGAACAGCGTCGACACGGGCTGGGTCACCGATGAGGATCCGTTCCACATCGCGCGCCGCAAACGCGATGAGTGCGGTTTTCACCCGCCGCTCGATATCGTGGATGGCGCCGCGCGCATCGTCGACCCCATCTTCGACGGCCACAATACCGGCCACCACGTGTGGGGCAAGTTCTTGAAGGACTACAAGCCCGCGGCCTGGTAACGCAGGGAGCGGTCGGAAAGCGTCAAGTTCCGGTGGAATGAGCATTCCAAAGGCTTGTCATCGGCACCAATCTGCCGCAGATCCTGGGCTTGTTGATGCGTTTGACCGTCCCGCTCACTCTGGCCGCTGCCGCGCTGCTCTCGGCGCTCGGCGGCTACGCCCTGCAGCGGCGCCCCGCTAGCGGGCCGACGGCAGCGCCCTCGGTGTCGGCGGCGGCTCAGTCCGCGCCCGTGCCGGTAGATTTCGTCACGGTCCAGCTCGAGCGATTCGAGACTGGAGTGCAGGCCACCGGCACGCTGCTGGCGCGTGAGTCGGTCGAGCTGGTGAGTGAGCTCAACCGGCGCCTGGTCAAGGTGCGGGCAGAGGAAGGCGCGCAGGTCAAGAAAGGTCAGGTGCTGTTCGAGCTGGACGCTGCCGACCTCAACGCGCAGCTCGCACAGTTGGCGGTTCAGGCACGCCTGGCCAAGGTCACGCTGGAGCGCAATCAGAAGCTTTCGAGCGAGGGTTTGTCGACGCAGGCGGAGCTGGAGACCGCGCAGGCCAATCTGGACGCGGCAGAGGCGCAGCGTCGCGTGCTGGGCGTCACGTTGTCCAAGACCGTGATTCGCGCCCCTTTCGACGGCAAGCTCGGGCTGCGCCGGGTGAGTGAGGGGGCCTGGCTCTCGCCCAGCACCGTGCTCGCCACGCTTCAAGACACCTCGACGCTCAAGCTCGATTACACGCTGCCAGAGCGCTACGCGGGCTTGGTCGCGGTCGGCAGTGAGTTCGGTTTCAAGATCACCGGCAGCGCCGAGGTCTTCAAGGGCAAGGTGCTCGCTCAGGAGCCGGCGGTCGATAAGGCGACGCGCAGCATCCTCGTGCGCGCTGTGGTGGGGAATCATCCCAGCCTGCTGCCCGGTACGTTCGTGACGGTGGAGGTGCCGCTGCGTGCGGACCAGGCGCTGCTCGTGCCCGCCATGGTGGTCCTGCCGGACGTGGAGGGTCGTCGCGTTTTCGTGGAACAGAATGGCGTGGCGCGCTCGGTCCAGGTGGAGGTCGGGGCCCGTACCACCGATCGCGTGCAGATCCTGTCGGGTCTCGAGCCGGGGGATCGCGTGGTGGTCAGCAATCTGCTGCGGGTCAGAAACGGCTCCAAGCTCAAGCTGCTGGGTCCGGAGGCCAAGTGACCCTTTCGGAGGTCAGCATCCGGCGGCCGGTTCTGGCGGTCGTGATGTCGGTCGTGATCGTGCTGTTCGGTCTGGTCGGCTTCAAGTTCCTGGGTGTTCGCGAATACCCGGCCGTCGACCCGCCGGTCGTCACCGTCAACACCAATTACCCCGGAGCCAGCCCGGACGTGATCTCGTCGCAGATCACCGAGCCAATCGAACAGAGCATCAGCGGCGTGGCCGGAATTCGCGTGATGAGCAGCACCTCGCGCGACGGTCAGAGTCAGATTCGGGTGGAGTTTGATCTCGCCGTGCCGATGGACGCGGCTGCCAACGACGTGCGCGACAAAGTGTCGGTGGCTCGCCGTTTGCTGCCTGCGGACGTGGACCCGCCGGTGGTCGAGAAGGCCGACGCTGATTCGACGCCGATCGTGTTCATGACTCTGCGCAGCGAAAGCAAGAGCATCTACGACGTTGCCTACGTCGCCGACACCGTCGTCAAGGAGCGCGTGCAGACGATCCCGGGTGTAGCCACGGTGCGCATCTTCGGGGACAAGCGCTACGCCATGCGTCTGCTTCTCAACCCGGAGCGCCTGGCCGCGCACGGCGTCACGCCCGCCGACGTGCAGGCCGCCTTGGCGCGGGAAAATGTGGATCTTCCGGCGGGGCGCCTGGAGGGCGCCAGCACCGAGATGGGCTTGCGCTCCATGGCGCGCCTGACCACGCCCGAAGAGTTCAATCGCCTGACCATCCGCACCGAAAATGGCCGCACTATCCTGCTCTCGGACGTGGGGCGCGCCGAGCTCTCGGCCGAGAATCTGCGTACGGGCGTGCGGCAGCTCGGCGTACCGCTGGTTGGCGTGGCGCTGATCCCGCAACCGAACACCAACGCCATCGCCATCGCCGACGAGTTTTACCGGCGTCTGGAAGAGATCAAGCGTGTGCTGCCGCCCGACGTCACGGCGGAGATCGGTTACGACTTCACCAGCTACGTGCGTAAGTCGGTCAAGGAGGTGCGCGAGACACTGCTGATCGCATTCATCCTGGTGGCCTGCATCATCTTCGCGTTCCTGCGCGACTGGCGCGCGACCGTGATTCCGGTGCTGGCCATTCCAGTCAGCATCATCTCCGCGTTTTTCATCATGTACGTGGCCGGCTTCTCCATCAACATCCTGACCCTGGTCGGGTTGGTACTGGCCATCGGCCTGGTGTGTGACGACGCGATCGTGGTGCTAGAGAACGTGTACTCGAAGATCGAGCGTGGTCAGACCCCCGAGCAGGCTGCCAGCCAGGGCTCGCAAGAGATCTTCTTCGCGGTCGTATCGACCACCATCGCGCTGGGCGCGGTGTTCCTGCCCATCGTGTTCTTGCAGGGCCTGACCGGGCGTTTGTTCCGCGAATTCGGGGCGGTGGTGGCGGGCTCCGTGCTGGTGAGCGCGCTCGTGGCGCTGACCCTTTCACCCATGATGTGCCGCTACGTGCTCAAGCACCGCGCGCGCCCGGGCTGGCTGCAGCGCAGCACGGAGCCGTTCTTCGCCGGCATGACCGGCGGGTTTCGCAGGGCGCTCGTCGGCTTCATGCGCGTGCGCTGGCTGGCGATCCCGGTGTTGATCGGCTTGGGCGTCTACACGGTGCTGGGTTTCCAGGGGCTGAAGCAGGAGCTGGCGCCGCTCGAGGACCGCTCCAACATCCGCGTGAACGTGCGCGCGCCCGAGAGCGCCGGCTATGCGTACACCGAGCGAGCGCTCGACGAGATTGCCTTCTGGATCAAGGACAACGTGCCCGAGGTCAGCCGTACGTACAGCATCGCGGCCCTGTTCGGCGGCCCCGTGAACACGGGCGTGCAGAACGTCTACTTGAAAGAGCCGGACGCGCGACAGCGCTCGCAGGAGCAGATCTTTCAGCAAATGTCGCGGGGGCTCGGCAGCTTGACGGCGCTACGCGTCTTTCCATCGCAACCGCCCACCATCGGTGACAGGTTCGCCGGTCAGCCGCTGCAGTACGTGCTGCAAGCGCCGAACCTCGACGAGATGCTGAAGGTGCTGCCCAAGTTTCTGGAGGCGGCGCAAAAGCGACCGGAGCTGCGCTTCATCGATTCGGATCTGAAGGTGAATCGCGAGGAGGCGCAGGTGCGCATCAACCGCGAAAAAGCCGCAGAGTTGGGCGTTTCGGCGCTGGAGGTCGCGCGCGCCTTGCAGCTCACCTTCGGCGATCAGCGCTTTGGCTACTACGTGATGAACGGCAAGCAGTACCAGGTGATAGGTCAGCTCGACCGTGAGTTCCGCAATGAACCGGGCGACTTGCGCAATCTGTTCGTGCGCACGCGAGACGGCCGTCTGGCGTCGCTCGACAACCTCGTGACCTGGGACGAGCAGGTGGTGCCATCTGCCATTTATCGCTTCGATCGCTATATCTCGGCGACCATCTCCGGTGGCCTGGCCGAAGGGTACACGCTGGGCGATGGCATTCGCGTGCTCGACGAGGTCGCCAAACAGACGCTACCCCCCACCTTCAATACGACGCTGGCTGGCCAAGCCCGGGACTTTGCCGACAGCTCCTCGAGCTTGGCGTTTGCCTTCGGGCTGGCGCTCCTGATCGTCTACCTGGTGCTGGCCGCACAGTTCGAGAGCTTCATCGACCCCATCATCATCCTGCTCAGCGTCCCGATGGCGGTGAGCGGGGCGGTGCTGTCGCTGTCGCTCACTGGCTCGTCGCTGAACGTGTTCAGCCAGATTGGCATCATCATGCTGATCGGCCTGGTGACCAAGAACGGCATTTTGATCGTGGAATTTGCGAATCAGCGCCGGGACGCCGGCCTGGACAAGTTGTCCGCCGTGATGGAGGCTACGATCTCGCGCTTCCGGCCCATCTTGATGACCAGTCTGGCCACGGTGCTGGGCGTCCTGCCGATTGCGCTTTCCCTCGGCGCCGCCTCGGGCAGCAGGCAATCCCTGGGGGTTGCGGTGGTGGGCGGGCTGTTGGTTGCCACATTTTTGTCGCTGTTTCTCGTGCCCGCGCTCTATACTTTCCTGTCACCGAGTCGGCGCAAGGCGCGAGGCGCGCTCGAGTCGGCGATTACCGAGCAACCTGTGGGGGCGACTGCAGAGTGAGTCGTGTCGAGTAGCTGGGTCTTCGTAACCTCGAACCCCAACAAGTGGCAGGAAGCGCAGCGAATCTTGGGTTACGCCATCGAGCGCGTGGAGCTCGAGCTCGAGGAGGTGCAGGCCGAGACCGTGGCGGAAGTTGCGTTGGTGAAGGCTCGCGCGGCCTTTGACGAGCTGAAGCGGCCGGTCATCGTGGAGGACGCGGGGGTCGAGCTGCTCGGGCTGGGCGGCTTTCCAGGCCCCTACATCAAGTATTGGGAAAGGCTGGGCGGGCTCGCATCGATCTGTCGCGCCGCCGACGGTCTCGGCGACCGGCGCGTGCGCGCAGTGTGCGCGCTCGGCATCTGCTCGGAGGCGGGCAGTGACGTGGTGGAGGGCGCGGTCGAGGGCCTGCTCTCGCTGCAGCCGCGTGGTCAATCCGGCTTCGGTTGGGACGCCATCTTCGTGCCGAACGGCGAGGGCCGCACCTTCGGCGAGATGAGCGCCGCCGAAAAGGACGCTCGCTCTCATCGACGCAAAGCCTGGGAGCTGTTGCGCGAGCGGCTCTAGCTGAGCCATTGATCTTGGCCCTACGGAGCCGCGGTGAACCGGCGGCTCGACGTGACCGAGTACTGGCCACTGCCGGTGCGAGGACCCTGGGGCGAGGCTTCGTCGGCGCTGAAGGAGTCGAGGAAGCCGGCGGGGCCGGTCATGGCGTCAACGGTTGCGTACTTGCCGTGCGTCTCGATGCGCCAGTAGTAGAGCTCGCTGCTCTTGAGGAAGTTGGCACCCACGACCTCAGGAAGCGTCAGTTGCGTCTTGGTGGTGGCGATCCACAGGATGTCGAAACAGCAGCTGACGCGTTCGTCGGCGTGGATCGCGACCAGATGCGTACCAGCGCTGCCCGTGCCGCCCAGGTACGAGAACTGCGTCGTCAGGTTCACGTTGGTGACGGAATCGTTGGGGGCGACGAGGGAGCCGGGGTTGGGGATGGTCAAGTTGACGGTGCCACTCGCTGCGAGACCGCTCTGGTGCGCTACCGCATAGTCGCCGGTGTAGGCGTATCCCTCGACGGCAGCCATCGTGATGCTGCCACCCGTGACCGTCGGCACCAGGTACGAGAAGGTGTTGGGTCCGTTCGGGTAGTCTTTGAGCAGCTGAATGCGATCTCCCGTAGCAAAGCGCAAGAAGGCGTAGTTCTCCCGATCCACGTCGGAGCTCGGGGTCACCGTGCCCTGCAGATTGCCGGACGTGAGGGGATCCCCGCTCAGCATGAACGAGAAATTGCTCTTGTCGGGGGTGGAGTCGTCGAAGGCCACGAGCGTCGAATCGAAGCCGAGGTAGCTCGTGGGTAGGTCGGTTGCGGCGTCCGTCTGCCAATACAGCGCGTGTGCGGTCGCCTGAATGGCGCTTGCTCCACGCCAATAGAACGAGGTGTCCAAGCCGCCCTCGTAGGCCGTGTACTCTGCAGCGCCGCCGGGACCGCCGATCGACATCAGGGCGACCTGGTTCGTGCCCACGGTCACGTCGTGCCCCTGCATCAGGAAGTTACCGCTGCGGTCGGTCAAACCCTTGTAGACTTGCAGAGTGGGATCTCGTCGTGTCAGACCCTGAAAGACGTAGCCGTGGAGGGTGATCGAATTCAGCTCGATGGAAAGGCTGATATCGTACTCATCCGCGACATCTGCGAGCTCGAACTCACCCATCGCGTCGGTTTGAACGAGGGTTTCGCCGATTTGCACCGGAACGCCGGGCACGGCTTGGCCCCAAAAGTCGATGACCTTGCCACGCACGGTGGGGTCTTCGATAGGCGGCGCGCCGCCCATGCCGGTCGAGCCGCCCTCGTTGCCGGTGACCAGCGCGCCGCCGACACCAGTGTCTTCACCGCCCATGGGGGTGCTGGCGCCCGTCCCGGTTTTACCCCCGATCGACGACTTGCCGCCGGTAGATGAAGTGGCTCCGCTGCTTGTGTCACCGCCGTCGCCGGGCGCCGGACCGTCGTGGATATCCTCGATGCCAAGCACGGTCGCGCAGGCGCCGAGCGTGAGTGCCGAAAGCAGGGGGCTGAGTCGCAACAGGTTCATCATTTCTCCGGGACGGAAACCCCGTCCTTCAGGTCGGGGAGGAAGCCCTGAGGGCGGGTTGATTACTGAAAGCTCCCTTGGATGAACGCCGACCCCGGACCTACCACGAAGGAGACTTGCTCCTTCTGCTTCGGGGCGGTGAAGAACAGCACGGCACCGAGCCCCACCAGCGCGCCACCGGCGATGAAGCCGATATTGGAGATGGTGGCCTGGGAGCTGGCGGTTTTCTTGAGGTCGACGCCCCTCTGACCGCAGCCGTAGGGGAAGTCGCTGCACTCTTCTTTGGCGTCGGACCAGTTGCCTGAAGCCTGCACCCCGAAGAACGTGCCGAGCCCGAGCCCCACCACGCCGACGCCGGCGGTGATGATGCCCGCGGTGCGCTGAGTCGAACCGGAGCGCTTGGGCGTGGGCAGGGGTGTGGACGGCTTGGTCGCGGCCGGCTCGTCGGTGGTCGCGGGGGGCGGAGCAGCGGCGCTGCTTGGGGCAGGCTCGAGCGCCGGAATGTCCACCTGCACTTTGGCCGCATCCGCTCCAACCTGCACCTTGGACGACCACGGCTGCTTGCCCGGCGCGGTCACCTCGATCGAGTGCTCGCCGGGATCGACCGGGATGGGAGAGCCGAGCTCGGCCGGCTGCATCTGCACGCCGTCTCGTCGCACATCCAGCTGCGCGCTTTCCGGCTCACCGCTCATCGCGCGGATCGTCAGCGTGGACAGGCGCTCCTGTAGAGCTTGGGCGCGTTCGCTCGCCAGATCCTGGCGCGCTTTGGAGCCCGAGGCGCGCGCCAGCGGGATGGCTTCCCGATACACGGCCCACGCGCTCGCGGTACGGCCCGTCTTTTCGTAACACTCGGCCAGGTTGAGCATGGTGCCGAGCCCGGGATCAAGCTGCTGGCTCGCCTCGAACTTCGGACACGCTTCGACGTGCTTGCCCTTCGTCATTAGGTCGCGACCCTGATTGAAGAGCGCTTCCGCCGCGGCGCGGTTACCGCTAGCGCCCGACTTTTGTTGTGCGCTGCCGTGGAGCGCGACCGAGAAGACCAATACGCCTAGAAGGAAAGAAGCCCGCCTCACACCGGATCGCGTATCGCAGCTAGCGTCGCGCCACAAGCGGGGAAGGGGCGTGACCAATGATAGAGCGAGGAAGTGGCCCCGCGACACGAGATAGCGTTGAACGTGGTCGCCGTTGAGCATACACTTGCCCGGGTCGCGCATGACTGCACCGAGAGAAGGTGACATCCTAGCGGGGAAGTTCAGGATTGAGCGCGTCCTCGGTGTGGGCGGCATGGGCATGGTGGTTTCGGCCATGCATCTGCAGCTGGAAGAGCGCGTCGCGATCAAGTTCCTGTTGCCCGAGGCGCTCGCAAATCCCGAAGCGGTAGCACGCTTCGGGCGTGAGGCGCGCGCTGCGGTGAAAATCAAGAGCGAGCACGTGGCACGCGTCACCGACGTCGGAGCGCTAGAAACTGGCGCGCCCTACATGGTGATGGAGCTCATGCGCGGCAAGGATCTGGGGGCCGCGCTGCGCGAGCACGGCGCCCTACCGGTGGCGCTGGCCGTGGAGTACGTGCTGCAGGCTTGCGAGGCGCTGGCCGAGGCGCACGCCATCGGCATCGTGCATCGCGACCTCAAGCCGGCCAATCTGTTTTTGACCTCGCGCGCCGACGGCAGTCCTTGCGTCAAGGTGCTGGATTTCGGCATCTCCAAGGTCAACGCGCAGAGCGGCTCGGGCTCGGACGCGGGTATGACGCGCACGCAGTCGATCATGGGCTCGCCGCTCTACATGTCGCCCGAGCAGATGGCCAGCGCACGCGACGTAGACCAGCGCTCCGACGTCTGGGCCGTCGGTACCGTGCTCTACGAGCTGCTCACCGGTCGCGTCCCCTTCGAGGCCGAGACCATGCCGCAGCTCTGCACGCTCATTCTGCACGCCGAGCCGCCGCCGCCGCGCAGTGTGCGGCCAGAGCTGCCAGAGGCCATCGAAAGTGTGATCATGCGCTGCCTGCGTAAGGAGCGCGCACAGCGCTACCAGAACGTGGCACAGCTGGCGCGCGATCTGGCGACGTTCGCTCCGGATGCTGGACCGCGCAGCGCTGAACGCATCTCCAAAGTCTTGAGCTCGAGCGGCATTTCGCTCGGGGACGTGGGTGTGGCCAACGCTCAGTCGCAGAATCCGGCCGCTAACACGGCATCCCACGCTTGGGGCACGACTCACACCACGCGCAGTAATCGCGCGGTCTGGTTCGGTCTTGGCGGTGTGGGGCTGGTGGTCGCCGTTGGGCTGTTGATATGGAAGGCGACGAGCAGCGAGCCCAGCGCCAGCCCCGATGTGTCAGCGGCGGTTGCGGTGCCGACGCCTCCGGCCGAGCCGGCCGCGACTCCTGCGGCGCCGGTCGAGCCGCCCGCGGTAGCCGCGTCACCCGCTTCGAGCGTGACGCCGGCGCCCCCGGCGTCTTCATCAGCATCCAGCGCTCCGCCCAAGCCCAAGCACAAGCCGGGGAGTATCAAGCCGAAGGCGACGCCCGGCAAGTCTGAAACTGTCGACCCGCTCTCCGAGCGCAACTAGGCCTTGATCTAGCGATAAAAAGGAAGGGTTGGGCGGGAATTTTTGAAAACCCCCGGTGTTTTGGAGGTTGCAACACCAACCCAAAACCACCGGGAGACCTTTTCAGGTGAAACGAACGCTACGACGACAACTGGAGC
>DATEDZ010000179.1:0-32476 GCA_035281385.1 Polyangiaceae bacterium | reverse complement strand
TCCGACTTCGGATGCGAGCTCCGAGAAACTGGCTGGGAGGCAGACCACGTCCATTTGCTCGTGGGCTATCCACCCAAGGTGTCTCTCTCGAGACTGGTGAATTCGCTCAAGGGTGTGAGCGCCAGGCGCTTACGCGCTGCCGGTTTTCCAGAAGTCCGGAACAAGCTTTGGGGAGCTCATTTCTGGTCGCCCAGCTATTGCGCGGTCTCTTGCGGAGGAGCCCCTCTGGAGACCGTCAAACGCTACATCCAAGCACAGCGCGGAGGGGCTCCTCCCCGACCTGAAGGACGGGGTTTCCGCCCCGGAGATTCGATGAACGGGCATCACTGATACGCCGCCCGCGGCACGCTGCCGATGGCCTGCGAAAGCGCTCAAAACATAGTCTCGCAAGTAAATTATTAGCTAATAACAGCTGATATCCGGAGCGCGCTACCAGCCTCCGGAAGCCGAGACGCGACGATGTGACGAATGATGAGGACCGGTCAAAGTGCCGCTCACCGACCAGCGTTGCCTGGTGCCGCCACGCGAGCCTTCTGCGATTAGAGCTGCGGCGTGGCAGCCCCCCTGACAAAAAACGAACGCCCTGGCCGGGAGGAGCCAGGGCGTTCTACATACCCAAACGAAAAGTTGCTTAAGCGATCAGCCGCTCTGGCGGCGCTGGAAGGCTGGGGTGTCCCAGTCGGTGTCCAGGTTGGAGGGGAAGGTGATGCGGTCGCGCACCGGCAGCTGCATCTGGCTGTCGCGCGAGCTGCCCGCGCTCACCTGGAAGGAGGGCGCTTGCGGACGGCGCGTCGAGAGAGCCGGGATGGCGTCGCGCAGCTCGGGGCGCGACGGCATTTGCGAGCGCGGTGCCGGAGCTTGCGAACCGACCTGTGAGGCGCGCTCGATGGGGCGGCGCGCTTCGCGGGCGATTTCGACCGGAATTTCCTCGGCCACACTGTTGAAGCCGGTCGCGATGACCGTCACCTTCAGCGTGTCGGACATCGACTCGTCGATGCTGGCGCCGAAGATGATGTTGGCGTCCTCGTGCGCCTGCTCCTGCACCAGCGAGGCCGCTTCCTGGATTTCGCGCATCTTCATGTCGGGGCCGCCGACGATGTTGATGAGCACGCCCGTTGCGCCCTCGACCGACAGGTTATCGAGCAGCGGCGAGCAGATGGCCTGCTCGGCTGCCAGCCGCGCGCGACCCTCGCCCTTGGCGCAGCCCGTGCCCATCAGGGCCCGACCCATGCCGCTCATCACGGTGCGCACGTCGGCGAAGTCCACGTTGACGATGCCGTCGAGCATGATCAGATCGCTGATGCCCTTGACGGCCTGAAACAACACCTCGTCGGCCTTGCGGAAGGCTTCGACGAAGGTCATGTCAGCGTCGGCGATCGACATCAGCTTCTCGTTCGGAATCGTGATCAGCGTGTCGACGTGCTCGGATAGCGCCAGCAGTCCCTGCTCGGCGCGCCGCGCCCGCAGCTTGCCTTCGAAGGCGAAAGGCTTGGTCACGACGCCCACCGTCAGCGCCCCGGCCTCGCGAGCCAGCTGCGCAATGACCGGGGCCGCGCCGGTGCCAGTGCCGCCGCCCATACCGGCGGTGACGAACACCATATCGGCGCCGTGCACGATCTCCTTGAGGTGCTGCACGTCTTCCAGTGCCGCCTTGCGACCGCGCTCCGGATCCGCGCCGGCGCCCAGCCCGCGCGTCACGTTGGCGCCGATCGAAATCTTCTCGGCAGCGGCGTTGCTGCCCAGAGCCTGCGCGTCGGTGTTCACGGTGATGAACTCCACGCCTTCCAGGCCGAAATGGATCATGGTGTTGATGGCGTTCCCACCGGAACCGCCGACACCGATCACTTTGATGCGCGCGTTGTAGGCGCGTGCCTCATCTGCAAATTCGATTGAGAAACTCATGGGTCCCTTGCCTCCCGGGCTCGGCCGACTCGGTTGCTTCCGCGTTTCGGGCTGCCTTCCCTAGGCCACTTCTGGCCACTGCTTCAGCTTCCATGCCGTCCGTTTTGGGGTCGTCGCGTTTACTGCCTGCTGCGTTGGGTAGTGTCGTAAGCCAAGTTGCGTAACCAGGAGCCAGCGCCTCGCCTCAAAATGCGGCGCGGAACCAACTCCAAAATCCACCTTTGCCTGCGGCGGCCGTAGCCACCTCCAGGTCTTCAGCCCGCTCGCGCATGCCCCCGGCCTGCGCGTGCTGCTGCGCGCGGTCAGCCAGCTGCTGCGCGCCATAGCGCAGCAGGCCGACGCCGGTCGCGTACTGCGGACCCTGCACCAGCTGCACGATGCCTTTGACGCCCACCGGGAAGCCGAGCCGGACCGGCATCCCGAGGATCTCCTCGGCGCACTCGACCATGCCTTCCATCAGGGCGGCGCCGCCCGTGAGCACGCAGCCGCTCGAGACTTGCTCGAGCAGGCCCGTCTCCTCGATGCGGCGGCGAGCCTCGCTGAAGATCTCTTCGACGCGCGGCTCGATGATGTCGCTGAGCAGGCGCCTTGCCACGCGGCGCGGCGAGTGACCGCCGACCCCCGGCACTTCGATCTCCTCTTCGTCGCTGATCATGCGGCCCAGCGCGCAGCCGTAGTTGCGCTTGAGGCGCTCGGCCTCGGCCATCGGGGTTCTCAGTCCGGCCGCCACGTCGCTCGTGATGTTGTTGCCACCCGCAGGGATGATCGAGGTGTGGGCGATGCCGCCGTCGGCGTACAGCAAGAGATCGGTGGTGCCGCCGCCGATATCGATGACCGCGACGCCAATTTCCTTCTCGTCCTCGCTCAAGACCGCGTCGGCGCTGGCCAGCGGCTCGAGCACCACGTCTGCGACCGTCAGGCCGCAGCGCTCCACGCAGCGGATCACGTTCTGCACGCAGCTGGTGGCGGCCGTGACCAGGTTCACTCGAACCTGAAGCCGCACACCGCTCATACCCACTGGATCGCGGATACCGTCCTGGGCGTCGACCACGTATTCGCGCGGCAGCGCGTGCAGGATCATGCGGTCGGCATCGACCGGAATGGCGCGCGCGCCTTCCAGGACGCGGTCGAGATCGGTGCGCGTGACCTCACGACCCGAGATGGCGCAGACGCCGTCGGAGCCCTGGCTCCGGATATGACTGCCGGCGATACCGGCGTACACCGTCTTGATCTCGACGCCGGCCATGGTCTGAGCCGCCTCGATAGCCTCGCGCACGCTGCGCATGGTCCATTCGATGTTCGAGACCACGCCTTTGCGCAGGCCACGGCATGGGACGTTGCCGACCCCGAGGATGGTGATGCCGTCCGCGTCGACCTCGCCCACGACCGCCGAAACCTTGGTGGTTCCCAGGTCGAGGCCGACGACGATTTCGCTTTGAGGGAGCGGGGTTCTCATGGCTTCTGGCTCGCGTCAGCGGCCGCTTTGACCGACTGAAGGCTGAGGCCGACGCTGCCATGCAGGGATTTGCCTGGCCAAGTTTCAGCGCACGAAATCAAGGCCTTACGGGCGCTTTGGTAGGCGATGGACTTACCCGTCATTTCATCCTCACGACGACCCGCTCCGGGTGGGCCTGATTGTCGAGGAACACGATCCCGGGCGAGCGGCCCTTGCGCCGCATCTCGCCCACCACCTGTTCGGCCATGAGCAGCTTGCGGCGGTAGGCGTCCTTGCCCAGCTCGAAGGTGATGCCCTCCTTGCCCGCCGTCAGCACCACTTCGCCCGAGTCAGCCAAATGAACCTCTTGGGCGGGCTGGGTCTTGCTGAGCGGGACCCGACCGTACTGCTCGAGCACGTCGAGCCCTTGCTTGACCCGATCGATTTCGCGAGCTCGGTCCCGAGACAAGCCCTCCACGGAGACGCCCGTGATCAGGGGGTAGTCGGCCGGATCGCCGGGAGCCAGCTCCTTGAACGGCTCACCCTCGGCGCTCACCAAGTAGAGCCGGTCCGCGAAGACCGCCAGCGCCGTGGGCTCACGCTCCTTGATCTCGACACGCAATGCTCGCGGCAAGTCGCGGGTGACGCGGGCCTCGGCGATCCAGGGATTTTCGAGCAGTTTCCGCTCTGCCTGGGCCGTATCGAGCGTGAAAATGTTCTCGCCCAGGGTCACGCCGGCGTCCTTTTGGGCCCGTTCGGGCGAGACCCGCTTGCCGCCGATCAGCTTGACCTCCTGAACCGAGAAGCGAGGACTGGTCAGCGCGTAGTGGCGGACGCTGTAGGCCACGGATACTGAAGTGCCGATGACCAGAGCCAGACCCAAGCCCAGGCGCAGCGCCGAGGCTACGCGACTGCCCAGCGCGCGCGGCTCGACCGAATCGGGCAGCGGCGATTGAGACGATCCGGGGACCTCGACGCGCTCGTCCTCGAGCGAGAACGACTCTTCGGGAGCGCGGATGGCGCCGTGACGACCAGCTCGCGGACGTGGGCTCATGGCGTTGCCTTTCCGGTGGAGGCCCCTTGACCAGCCCGAGCTCGGATGTCGAGCGCCACCGGGCTCAGCACCTTGTTCACGTCACCGGCTCCAAGCGCGATGACGACGTCGCCTGGCTTGGCCATCCTGGCCAGCTCCGCCGCCAGCTCCGCGCGGTCACGGACGTAGCGGACCGCGCCGTGGCCGTGCTCGGCGATCGCCTTCGCCAGGCGCTCCGAGCTGATGCCCGGAATGGGTTTCTCGCCAGCCGCGTAGATGTCGCAGACCAGCACCACGTCGGCCTTATTGAAGCAGCGCGTGAAGTCGTCCCACAGGCTCTCGGTGCGCGTGTAGCGGTGAGGCTGGAAGGCAACGAGCACGCGCTGGTCGTAGGCGTTGCGCGCCGCCGATAGGGTGGCCTCTATCTCGGCCGGATGGTGGCCATAGTCGTCGACCAGCGTGACGCCCTCGACCTGGTCCACGATCGAGAAGCGGCGCGCGACGCCGTGAAAGGTGGCCAGCGCTTCCTTCATGACGTCGAGCGGTACCTCGAGCTCATCTGCCACCGCGATGGCCGAAAGCGTGTTGAGCACGTTGTGCTCACCTGGCATGCGCACCGTGAATTCGCCCAACGATTCGCCACGCCGGTAGGCAACGAAGCTGGTGCTGAGACCCCGAAACTGGACAGTCCTGGCCGAGTAGGTGGCTTGAGACGAGATGCCGTAGGTGACGTGCCGGCGCTGCACGCGCGGCAGCAGATCCTGCACGTGCGGGTGGTCGAGGCACAGCACCGAGAGGCCGTAAAACGGCACCTTCTCGAGGAAGGTGACGAAAGCTTCCTTCACCGCGTCGTGCGTCTTGTAGAAGTCCAAATGCTCGGGATCGATGTTGGTCACGACCGCGATCGTGGGCGTGAGGCGCAGGAAGGAGCCGTCGCTCTCATCGGCTTCGGCGACGAGCAGGTCGCCAGCGCCGAGGCGCGCGTTCGAACCGAGCGCGGCCATGCGACCGCCCACCACGACCGTGGGATCGAAGCCGGACGCACGCAGGATCGTGGCGACCAAGGACGTGGTCGTGGTCTTGCCGTGCGATCCGGCGATGGCGATGCCGTACTTCACGCGCATCAGCTCGGCCAGCATCTCGGCGCGCGCGATGGCCGGAATGCCGCGCTGGCGCGCTTCACTGAGCTCCGGGTTGTCCGGGCTGACCGCGCTGGTGTAGACGACCACGTCAGCGCCGTGCACGTTTTGGGCGCGGTGACCGACATCGATGCGCACACCGAGGCGCTGCAAGTTCCGCGTGTTTTCACCCTCGCGCAGATCCGAGCCCGACACGTCGAATTCGAGCGTGCGCAGGATCTCGGCCAAGCCGCTCATACCGATGCCGCCGACACCGATGAAGTGGACGTGGCGCACTCTGCCGCGAAACATCTAGGCGACCTCCGTCATTTTGACGAAGTTGCTGTCGGATTCAGTTGTCAGTTGTGAGTTGTCAGTTGTCAGAAGGGAAGAGGCGCCGGAGAGGGAGAGCAGGTCCTCGGCGATGATTCGGGCGGCGTTGGGGCGGCCGATGCGACGTGCGTTGGCTGCCATCGTGATGAGCTTGGCGGGGTCTGCGAGGAGGGAGCGGAGCTCGGTGGCAAGGCGTTCGGGGGTGGCTTCGGAGCTGGGTAGCCAGAGAGCGGCGCCT
Organism: Polyangiaceae bacterium; assembly: GCA_035281385.1. Classification (GTDB taxonomy): domain Bacteria; phylum Myxococcota_A; class Polyangia; order Polyangiales; family Polyangiaceae; genus PMG-095. The sequence continues at coordinate 26,417 of DATEDZ010000179.1, read as the reverse complement.
TCGCGGGCCAGAGAGTCGGCGTTGAGCTTCTGGTGATCGCCGGCAAACGGATAGGGCACGAGCAGGCTGGGGCGTCCTACTGCGCAGACCTCGCTCACGGCGCCCGCACCCGCGCGGCCAACTACGATGTCGGCGCCAGCGATGGCGCCCGGCATGTCGATGATGAAGGGCTTGACCTGCACGCGCTCGCCCATGCCCAGGCTCTCGTAGAGCGCCCGAGCCTCGGCTTCGTGGGCGTGGCCACACTGATGCAGCACGCTGACGGCTGCGCCCAGCTCGGCCAGGGCACGCGGCATCGCCTCATTGAGCGACTTGGCGCCCTGGCTGCCGCCGAGTACCAATACGCGCAGTTTGCCCGGCTCCGGAGTGTAGGCCACGGGCTCGAAGTTGGCGCGGATCGGCACGCCGGTCTGCAGCGTGATGTCGCGCTTGAAGTAGCGCTGGCTCTCAGGGAAGGCGATGTAGGCGCGCTGCACGAACGGGGCGATCAGGCGATTGGCCAGACCGATCTCGGCATTGGGCTCCATCAGGGCCAGCGGGATACCCAGCGTGCGGGCCGCCAGCGCAACGGGCCCCGCCGCGTGGCCGCCGATCGAGAAAACCGCGGCTGGCGCGATGCGCTTGACGATGCCGCGCGCCTCGGGAATCGAGCCGGCAGCACGGCCGATGCCGCGCAGCGCGCCCGCCACGCCGCCGCCGCGAATCGGCAGCACCTTCACGAGCTCCAGCTCGTAACCCCGCTCGGGCACCAGCTTGGTCTCCATGCCCTTGTCAGTGCCTACGAACACCAGGCGTGCGCCGGGCAAGAGCTCGAGCACCGCTTCGGCTACCGCGAGCAGCGGAAACACGTGACCGCCCGTGCCGCCACCCGCGAAAAGCAGCGTGGTCACGTCGCGACCTCCACGGCTCGCTTGCGACCCTTGGTTTCGGGAGCGAAGCCGGCCTCGCTCACCAGCATGGCGCTGGCTTCGGCCGGCAGCGCATCGCGCTCGACTCGCACGTTGCCGCTGCTCTGGCTGCGCCGCGAGATGCTGAGCAGAATGCCCATGGCCGCCGCGCATACCAGAAGCGAGGAACCGCCGTAGCTCACGAACGGCAAGGTCAGACCCTTGGTCGGCAGCATCGACATGGCCACCGCGATGTTGATCAGCGCTTGGGCGCCGAACAGCACCGAGATACCGAATGCGATGTACTGCCCGTACTCGTCTTCGGCCGCCAGCGCGATGCGCACGCCGCGCGCCACGATCAACAGGAACACGCTGCACAGCCCCAGGATGCCGATGAAACCCAGCTCCTCACCGATGATGGCGGCGATGAAGTCGGTGTGCGCTTCAGGCAGGTAAAGCACCTGTAGCCCCTTACCGACGCCCATCCCGGCGGTCTCGCCCGAGCCGAAGCTCATCACGGCCTGGAACGGCTGGTAAGCCAGATCTTGCCTGTGGTCGGCCATGTTGAACCAGGCCAGCATGCGTTCCCAGCGGTAGGCCGTGAAACGCACCGCCCACACCGCCAGCAGCGCGCCCAGCATGCCGGCACCCAGCAAGTAGCCGAGGCGCGCGCCCGCCACGAACAGCAGCGTAAACGTGAGCAGCAGCAGCACCGCGGCGCCACCGAAGTCCGGCTGTTTCAGGCACAGCAGCATCAAGACGCCGGCCATGATCAGGTGGGGCAGCATGCCGATCGAGAAGCTCTTGACCTTCCCGCCTTTCTTCTCGAGCGAGTAGGCGAGCCATAGAATCAGCGACAGCTTGGCAGTCTCGGAGGGCTGAATGTGGATCGGGCCGAGCGCGAGCCAGCGCGCAGCACCGCCACCGGTATGACCGAAGCCGATCACGCTCAGGATCATCAGCAGCGTCACCAGCCCGAGAATCGGATAGGTGAAGCGCCGCAGCTGATGATAGTCGACGTACGAGAGCGCCAGCATCACCACGAACGAAACACCGGCGTACACCGCTTGGCGCTTGAGGAAGTACTGCGGGTCACGGAAGACCACCGTGGCCTCGATCACGCTGGCGCTGTAGACCATGACCACGCCGAAGCCGAGCAGCGCGATCACGACCGCTGCCAGCGTCACGTCCATCGCGGCTCGCTCGCGACCGGGGGATTTACCGAGCACACCGAGCAGGCTCATGAAGGCTCCTTCTCGAGCGAAATGGCCGCCTCCGCAAAGCGATCCCCGCGCTCCGCGTAGCTCTTGAACATGTCGAAGCTCGAGCAAGCGGGGCTGAGCAGCACGGCATCGCCCGACTGCGCCAGGCCGAAGGCGAGCTTGACCGCTTCCGGCATGCTGGCCGCGCGCCGCACCGGCAGCACGTCGCCCACCGCGCTGGCAATCTTTTCGGCAGCTTCACCGATCACGACCAGCGCGCGGCCCTTGCGTCGCAGTGCATCGACGAGCGGCTCGTAGGAACCGAGCTTGTCGCGCCCGCCCGCGATCAGCACGCCGCGCGCCTCGCTCAGGCCGAGCAAGGCGGTCACGGCGGCACCGACGTTCGTGCCCTTGGAGTCGTCGTAGAAACGCACGCCGTTGATTTCGGTGACCAGCGCCATGCGGTGTGGCAGCGGCGTGAAGGCTCCCAAGGCCAGCTGGATGGCCGCTGCCGGAGCCGCCAGCGCCCGAGCGGCGGCCACCGCAAACGCGGCATTCAGGTGGTTATGCTGACCGTGGAGCCGTGTACCGGCGAGCTCGAAACGTTCGCCGGTCGTCTGTTCCACGATCGTCTTGTCGACGACCGCGTAGTCGGCTCCAGCGCCCCCAATCTCGAGCAGGTGAGCGCCGCCGCGCCGCGCCTGAACCTTGCACTCGTAGTCGCCTTCGGGGATGAGCGCCAGGTCGCGGGCGTCTTGGCTGACGAAAGCGTTGCCCTTGGCGTCCGCGTAATCCTGGAACGTGGCGTAGCGATCGAGGTGGTCTTCGGTGATGTTGAGCAGCACGCTGACCCTGGGCTTGATGCCCTTCGCTCGCTCGAGCTGGAAGCTCGAAACTTCGAGCACCGCGGCATCGATGCTCTGCCCTACGGCTTCCGCCGCAGGGGTCCCCAGGTTGCCGCCCACGAAGACGTTCAATCCGGCCGACTTGAGCAGCTCGCCGAGCAAACAGGTGGTGGTGCTCTTGCCGTTGGTGCCTCCGACCAGCAGCAGCGGCGCCGAAATGAAGCTCGCGGCCAGGGCCAGCTCTCCGATCACCGGCACGCCCGCGCTCTCCGCTTCGACGAGCGCCTCGAAGTTGGGGATACCGGGCGAAACCACGATCAGGTCGGCCTTGGCGAAGTCCACGCCGTCGTGACCACCCAGCACGACCTGGGCGGGAAGCCCTGGCACCTCGGGCGAAAGCTTTTCGGCCGGGGCGCTATCGGTGGCGATCACGCTGGCGCCCAGGCCCGCACACAGACGCGTGGCAGAAGTCCCGCTCTTACCGAGACCGAGCACGACTACCTTCTTGCCTGCGAGCTTCATGACGTCAGCGGAGCTTGAGTGAGGAGAGCGCGACGAGCGCGAGTAAGAAGGAGATGATCCAAAAACGCACGATGATGCGCGGCTCCGGCCAGCCCTTCTTTTCGTAGTGATGATGGATAGGCGCCATCAGGAACACCCGCTTGCCGAACAGCTTGAAACTGACGACCTGCGTGATGACGCTGGCGGCCTCCACCGTGAAGACGCCCCCGAGCACGATGCTGAGGAGCTCGGTCTTGGTCAGCACCGCCAGCATGCCCAGCCCGCCGCCCAGCGCGAGCGAGCCCACGTCCCCCATGAAGACTTGGGCCGGGTAGGTGTTGTACCAAAGGAAACCCGTGCCCGCGCCGATCGTGGCCGCCGCAAAGATCGCCAGCTCGGCCATTTCCGGAATGCCCGCGATATCCAGGTACTGAGCCAGCGGGCGACCGAACAGCACCGAGCCCGCCACGTACGCCCAAATCAAGTAGGTCCCAGCGCTGATCATCACTGGACCGATCGCCAGGCCGTCGAGACCGTCGGTCAGGTTGACCGCGTTGCTCATCACCACCACGAAGAGCACTGCGAAGATCACGTAAAGCCAGATCGGCAGCTCGATCGGGTGCTTGTCGAAGGCCAAAAACGGGATGGCAAGGCGCGGGCGAAGCTCGAGCCAGGCCTTGGGCAGGTCCTGCCCCAGGAACAGGTAGGCCATGGCAAACCCGCCGATCGTGAACTGACCGAGCAGCTTGTAGCGACCGGGCAAGCCGCGCGCGCTTTTGCCCATCAGCTTCATGCGATCGTCGATGAAACCGACCAGCCCATAGCCAGCGGTCACGATCGCGGTGGCCAGCACGAACACGTTGTGCACGTCCGCCCAGAGCATGGTCGGCACCAGCACGCTGAGCAGAATCAGCGCACCGCCCATGGTGGGCGTACCCTTCTTGGCCAGGTGCGACTCCGGCCCTTCCTCGCGGATGATCTGGCTGATCTGCTTGCCGCGCAGCTTCTGGATGAACCAGGGCGCCACGAAGAACGAGATCACCATCGCGGTGATGGTGGCCATGATGGCGCGAAACGGCGTGTAGCGAAGCACGTTGAGCCAGCTCAGCCACGACACCTCGTGGAGCGGATAGAGCAGCTCGTACATCATGCGGCACGTCCTCGGTCACTTGGCCGCTCGGGCCCCGGTCCGAGCGCGGAGATCAAGCGCTCGACGACCTTTTCGGCGCGTACGCCGCGCGAGGCCTTGACCAGCACCACGGCGGGCGCAGAGAGCCGCGCCAGCAGCAGCTCGGCAGCGGCAGCGGCGTCCACGGCAAACTCGGTCTGCGCGCCACGGGCGCTAGCCGCCTCGCCAATCCAGCGCGCGTGGCCCGACACCGTGATCAAGAGCTCGGGGAACTGGGCCGCTGCAGCCTCACCCACCTTGCGGTGCAAGCTCTCCGAGAGATCGCCCAGCTCCCGCATCTCACCGAGCACCAGCACCAGCTTGGCATGGCGTCGGTCCGCCAGCTGGCGAGCGGTCTTGAGCGAGCTCTCCACGCTCTCGGGGTTGGCATTGTAGGTGTCGTCGAGCAGCAGGATGCCGCCCGCGAGCTCGACCGGACACAGCCGGCCCGCTTCGCTCGCGATCGCGGACGCGAAGGCGGCGCTGCAAGTTTCCGCCGAGAGCTCCCGGCCGAGCAGGGTCTCGCAAGCAGCCAGCGCGGCGCAGGCCGCATAAGCACCGGCGTCACCGAGCGTGCTGGTGCGAAACGCGGTCTTGACCTCGCGGCCTCCGACCCGGCGTTCCACCTCGAGATCGCTGCCGCGCTCCGACACTGCGAGTACCCGAAAGCGATAGTCAGCGTCGCGATGCTGGGCGTAGCTGACGCGGCGCGCAGCCTTGGCAAGCTGCCTGGCAACGCGCTGATCGTCGGCGTTACCGATCGCGACTGCGCCTGGGCCGAGATGCGCGAAGAGCGCGCCTTCCTCGGCCTCGACCCCATCCAGGTCACCGAGCCCTTCGGTGTGCTCGTAGCCGATCAGGGTGAGTACTCCGACGTCCGGCTGGGCCAGCTGCGTGAGCAGCTCGACCTCTCCGGGCCGGTTGGTGCCCAGCTCGACCACCGCCAGCCGCTCCCCGACGTCGAGCGAGAGCAGCACCAGCGGCACTCCGATCAGGTTGTTGAAGTTACCCCGCACGTAGTGCGCTGCGCCGGGTTCCGCAGCCTCGAGCAACGCCGACACGGCCGCGCGGGTCGTGGTCTTGCCGGCCGACCCCGCGATGGCCACGACCTTGCCGCCCCAGCTGCGGCGCCGCAGCTGGCCCAGCGCGCCGAGCCCCGACAAGGTCGACGCGACCTTCACGACCGGCAAGCTGGTCGTCAAGTCACGCTCGACGAGCAGTGCCGCGGCACCAGCGGCCTTGGCCTGCTCGGCAAAGTCGTGGCCGTCGAAACGCTCGCCAACCAACGCCACAAAGAGCGCGCCGCTCAAATCAGCGCGCGAATCGGTAGAAACACCGCGGATGGTCAGGTTCTCTCCGCGCAGCTCACCGCCGGTAGCGCGCGCGACGTCAATCAGGCTCAACTCGACGCGATTCGAAGGCAGCGGAGCACTCATGGCTCTCGCCTTCCCGCCTTCCCGCCTTCCTGTTGTTTCCCTCGCCGAGCGAGCGCCAAGCGCGCCTGCTCACGATCATCGAAGTGCCGCTTCTCGGTGCCGATGATCTGGTAGTCCTCGTGCCCCTTGCCCGCGATCAGGACCACGTCGCCAGGCTGAGCCAACTGGATGGCCTTCTCGATCGCGATCGCGCGGTCCAGCTCTACCTCGTAGCGAGCTGAAGCCGCTTTCAGACCCGGCAAGATCGCCGCTACGATCGCGGCAGGATCCTCGCTGCGCGGATTGTCCGAAGTCACCAGCGCCAGGTCGGCACCGCCCCCCACGACCTCCCCCATGGGGGCACGCTTCAGCGGATCGCGATCACCGCCACAACCGAACACGCACAGCACGCGCCCGGCGCCGAGTGCCCGCACCGCCACAAGCACGCGAGCCAGCGCGTCGGGCGTGTGTGCATAGTCAACCAGCACCGTCACGTCGTCGTCCGCGCCAGAGGCCCGCTCCAGCCGGCCCGGCACCTGCGGCGTCTGCGATAGCGCTTGCGCCGCCGCGGCCGGCTCAGCCCCGAGCCCGATCAGCACACCGAGCGCCACCAGCAGGTTCTCGAGGTTGTGCTCGCCCAGCAGCCCGCTCGACAGCTCGCACTCGCCCCGCGGTGTAACCAGCCGGGCGCGCAAGCCCCGCGCCGAAGACTCCGCTTGCGTCGCGTAGATGTCTGCGGGTGCCTGACGCGCCACGGTCAAAAAGCTGGAATGGATGCGCTTCGCCAGCTCCCGCCCGAAGGCGTCGCCTACGTGCAATACCGAAACTTCCGGGAGCAACCGCGTGAACAGCTCCGCCTTGGCTTCCGCGTACGCTTCGAACGTTCCGTGAAAGTCGAGGTGATCCTGCGTGAGGTTGGTGAAGGCGCCGGCCTTGAAACGCAAACCACTCACCCGCTCCTGCACCATGGCGATGCTCGAGACCTCCATCACCAGGTGGCTGCCACCCGCATCACGCACCTGCTTGAGGCAACGTGACACGTCGTCGGCCTCCGGCGTGGTGAGCGACCCGCCCAGGCTCTGGCCGGCCATCGCGAAGCCCAGCGTGCCGAGCCGCGCTGGCCGATGGCCCAGCAGCGCAAGACCCTGCTCGAGCAGAAAAGTCGTCGTGGTCTTGCCGTTGGTGCCCGTCACGCCGATGACGTCGACGGCATGGCTCGGCAAGCCGTAGACGGCCTCGGCTGCCAGCGCCAGACCACGCTTGACGTTCGTGACCTCAATCACCGGCAGGCGCGTCGCGGGCAGCGGCTCGCCGCGCTCGACGAGCAGCGCCACCGCGCCCCGGGCCGCGGCGTCGAGGGCGTGCGCCGCGCCGCTGGTCTTGCCACCCTGGCGCGCCACGAACAGGTCGCCGGCTTCGACCCGCCGCGAATCCTGACGGACGCCGCGCACTCGCAGCGCGCCATCCCCAACGACGCGCGGGGACAGCTCGGCGAGCGCTGCAGCGATCTCGCTGAGGCTGAGGCTCGGGGCGTCCACGTCGAGGGTCATGGCCAGGTCCTTCATGAGGCGGGCTCGAACACGAGCGAAAGCGTGGCGCCTTTGTCGATCACCTGCCCGGGCGACGGAGTCTGGGTGACGAGCAATCCGGTTCCGGTGATCTTCGGCATCACGCCCAGCTCGAGCGCTGCCTTCAGCGCCGAACGCGCGGGCCAGCCGGTCATGTCCGGCACTCGAACCTTGCCGGCCGGCACCGGGCCGGTGCCCACCACCTCCTGCACCGGCGGTTTCTTGCCGGCGGCCTCGCGCAGCAGCGCGTAGGTCGCGTTGGCAGGATCCGGGCTCTTGGCCAACACCGCGACGTCCGCGCGATCAGTGCCCTTGGGCGTGAGGCCTCGGTACTTCAGGCTCATCTGCGCGACGCGACGGAAGATCGGCGCCGCGACCGCACCGCCAGCGTGGTCGACCATCGGCTCGTCCAGCGTGACCGCGATTGCAACCACTGGCTTGTCTGCCGGCACGAAGCCGATGAACGACGAGATGAACTTGTCGAGCGAGTAGCGCCCGGTCGTAGGATCGGTCTTCTGCGCGGTGGCGGTCTTGCCTGCGACGCGATAGCCGTCGATCGCCGCCTCGACACCGGTGCCCTGCCCCTCCGTGACCGCTACCAAGAGCTCGCGCAGCGTGCGCGCCACGTTCTCCGGAATCGCGCGCCGCCGGACGGTCGGCGCCGCTTCGCGCACCAGCTCACCGGTGGCGGTGGTCACCTTTCTGACCAGTACCGGCTCGTACAACTCACCACCATTGGCGATCGCCGACATGGCCATGGCAAGCTGCAGGTTGCTCACGCTGATGCCTTGCCCGAAGGCCGCCGACGCCGTTTCGACCTGAACCCAGCTGCGCCCACGCGGCCGCAGCGTGCCCGAAGCCTCCCCCGGCACGCCGATGCCCGGCTTCTCCCCGAAGCCGAAGCGCCGCAGCGACTCGTAAAGCTTCTCCTCGCCCAGACTCAGCCCGATCTTCGCCGCGCAGATGTTCGAGGACACGGCCAGGATCTGCGAGATAGTCAGCCATTCTGCGGGATGGGTGTCGCGGATCACGACGTTGTCCACCGGCATCGTGCCCTTCTCGCAATACAGCTTCTGCGTCGGCGTGATCACGCCCGCGGTGAGACCCGCGGCCACCGTGAACATCTTGACGCTCGACCCGGGCTCGAACGCCCCGCTCGCCGCGCGCTCCTTGCGCTCCTGCGGCTCAGCGTCGCCGTAGTCGTTGGGGTTGAACTGGGGCCAGCTGGCGAGCGCCAGGATCTCACCGTTATTCGGATCGACCACGACCACCGAGCCACCCATGGCCTCGAACTCGCGCGCCGACTGCATCAGCTCGCGCTCGGCCGTGTACTGGATGCCCTGATCGATCGTCAGGTAGACGTTGTGCCCGGCCAGCGCCCGCTCGTCTTCGATGCCGTCGGCGAAGATCAACCGGCCTGAGCGGTCCCGCAGCCCGCTGAGCTTATCGACCCGACCCTTCAAATCCTCGTTCAGCGCGAACTCCAGGCCGTCCTTACCCTCGCCATCAGGCGCCACGAAACCCAAGAGCGGCCCCGCCAGCTCACGTCGCGGATAATAGCGACGGCCTTCGCCCTCGACGACCAGCCCGCGCACACGTTGCTCGAAAGACCCCTCGTTCGCGAGCGCACGGACTTTGTCCGCCTCCTCCGCGTTGATCTGGCGCTTCAGCCAGGCGAAACGGCGCTTCTGTAGGATGCGGCGCTCGACCTGCGCGGCATCGAGCGACAGCACGCCCGCGATGCGGTTGGCCGCCTCGCGCGCCACCACCGGCACCTGCCCGGGCGGCACGCCGCGCAGCAGCTCGACCGAGTCCAGGCTGACGCTCGGTACCTCCACGCTGACCGCCAGCGCGCTGCCGTTTCGATCGTAGATCGCGCCGCGCTTGGGCGAGATGTGCAGCCGGCGCTGGCGCTGGCTCTCCGCCAGCTCACGCCAGGCCGCGCCGTCCTCGACCATCAGCGAGTAGCCGGCCGACACCACCAGTCCGAGCCCGAGCGCGAGCAGGCCGGACAGGATGCCCATACGCACGCGAATCCAGCGCGCGCGCGCCGGAGAGGCGGGCGCATGCTCGGGCAGAGCCGACAGCGGCGCGGGCTTGGCGCGGCGGACGTTCACGGACCTTCGGTCTCCACAGCTTGGGGTTGAACCTGGGCCTGAGCCGCTTCCGGGGCCGGCCTCCGGCCCGCCGGCATGATGCGATCCGGCGTCGGCTCGGTCATGCCGAGCAGGGTGCGCGCCACGAAATCCACGCGCTCGGGCGTCTTGTGGCTGGCCACCTCGAGCTCCAGCACCTGCTTGACCTCGCGCAGCCGCGCCACGCGAGCGTGCGCGCGTCCCAGCTCGTACCCGAGCTCTACGCTGCGCACCCGCAGCCCCAGGTGCAGCACGAAGGCCGCCGTCGCAGCCAAGATGGCCAGCGTCCACAGCGTCAAGAACACCCGTTCGCTGCGCAAGTCTTCACGACGCGTCATGCGTCACCTCCCTCACCTTTGGCCAGCCGGCGTGCCGCGCGCAGCTTGGCGCTGCGCGACCGCGGATTTCGCGCCTGCTCCTGCTCATCGGCGATGATCGGCTTCTTGGTCAGCGGTGCCCACGCCATGCGGTCCTGAAAGGCGCGCTTGACCCTCCGATCCTCGAGTGAGTGAAAACTGATGATGGCGAGCGTGCCACCGGGTCGCACGCGATTGCGTGCGAGATCGAGCAGTGCTGACAGCTCGTTCAGCTCCGAGTTCACCGCGATGCGCAGCGCCTGGAAGGTGCGGGTAGCCGGATCGATACCGCCGACACGACGCGGACCTACCGCGCGCACGATGGCCTTGCGCAGCTCGAGCGTACCCGTGAGCTCTCCGGCGGCGAGCGCTTGCTTGATGCAGCGCGCGACGCGACGCGAACGGCGTTCCTCGCCCAGCTCGAAGATCACGTCAGCCAGCTCGTCCTGATCCAGCCGCGCGATCAGCTCGAGCGCGGTCTCGCCGCGCGAAGTGTCCATGCGCATGTCGAGCGGCCCCTGATGACGGAAGCTCATGCCGCGCTCGGCGGTGTCGAGCTGGAACGAGCTCACGCCCAAGTCCGCGAGCATGCCGTCGACCTGCGCGATGCCGGCCTCGTCCAGCACCGCGCCGATCTCGCTGAAGCGCGCGTGCGCCGCGTGGGCACGCTCGCCGAACTCGCTCAAGCGCTCACGGGCGGTTTCGACCGCCCGCAGATCGCGATCGGTCGCGATCAGCCGCACGCTCGGCGATGCCGCAAGGATCGCGCTCGAGTGCCCGGCGCCACCGGCCGTGGCGTCCACGAACAAGCCGCCTTGTGCCGCTTCCAGCGCGGAAACCACGCTTTCTAGCAGCACCGGCTCGTGGGAGAAGCTCGCCTTGGGATCGAAGGGCAATTCGGACATCGTCATATCTTCAGTTGCTCCAAAGCAGCTCGGAACGAGGCCGCTTCCTCGGAGGTCATCGTGAGCGCCGCATCCCACGAAGACTTCGCCCATAGCTCGAGCGTGCGCCCCATGCCCGCCCACAGCGCGTCTTTCTCGAGCTGTATCCGCTCTCGCAAGTGCTCGGGCACCAGCACGCGGCCCGAGCCGTCGAGCTCACACTCGACCGCCGCCGATACGTACAGGCGCCGAAAACGAATCGCGGTGCCGTCGAGGCTCGGCAGCTCCGAAACTTTGCGCTCGAACTCCTCCCACGCTTTCATGGGATAGAGATGCAGGCAGGGATCGAACACCGCCGGCGTGAGCACGAAGCGCGCGTCGCCGTCCGCGAGCAGCACGTCCCGAAAGCGCGCGGGCAGACTCACGCGCCCTTTGGCGTCGACCGAGTGAGAGAACTGCCCGCGGAACATCTGGATTTTTGGGAGGGTTTGGGCGACTTAGGCACTTCGCCCCACTATCTCCCACTTCTTGCCCGCGACGCTAAAGGGCTGGGATCAGCCTGTCAACAACTCGGCCCGCCGAAAGGTTGAGAAAATACTTGAACTCTTGTAGGGCCTTACACATCCGTACCTGACTGGACGTTCAGCTCGGCATGGGCGCGCGCGGAAGGAGCGTGGCCCCCGCGCGCGGTGCGGCCGAAGCGCCAGTGTCGCCGCGAAAAGCGCCATCGAGACCAGACCCGGGATAATCGCCAGCAGCAGCATGCCGCCCGGTGGTGCATCGGGAGTGCCTATGGATAAGCCACTGAAATCCCTTGAATATCCATCAGCGCCCCGTGTGCACTGAGACGCAGCCTGTGTCCCCTCATCACTCGTGCGCGGCCACCACGGCTAAGGCAGCGATGGCCGCGAGCTCGGTCCGCAGCACATGAGCGCCGAGCCGCACCGGAATGAAGCCCGCTCCGACGAGCAGCCCCTGCTCCTGCAACGAGAAGCCGCCCTCGGGTCCCACCGCCAGCGCCAAGGACAGGGACGAACCGGCTACCCGCAGTGCGTCCACGAGTGATTGGCCGGCACTGGGGTCGAGCACATAGCGAAGCTCGGCCTCGACCTGAGCCCCCGCCTCCAGATCGAGCGGACCGAAAAGCTCGGGCAAGTCACCGCGTCCGCACTGCCGGGCCGCATCGAGCATGACCGCGCGCAATCGGTCGAGCCGCAACTCGGCCCCCGCCACGCTGCGCTCGGTGCGCACGAACCTGACGCGCCGAGCTCCGAGCGCCACGGCGGCCCGCAGCACCTGCTCTGGTTTGTCCCCCTTGGCCAGCCCCTGCAGGAGCGTGACTTGACGCCCGCTCGCGGCCGGCGCGGCACGCGGCTCCGACACGCGCGCGACGGCCGGCACATCGCGTAGCAGCACCGCCTCCGCTTCCAAACCCGCTTCCGGATCGAAGACCACGCACGCGTCACCGGCGCGCAGCCGCAACACCCGCACCAGGTACGTAGCCAGCTCGCGCGGCAGCTGTTGCTCACCCGCACGGATCGGCGAAAGCGGCGCTCGCGGCGACTGACCCATGGAATCAGTCCGGAAGCCCGCGGCCGTAGTCCGCGTACTCGTCGCGCGCCGCCACCGAAATCAAGCAATCTCCGCGATCGACGACCGGCGGCGGCTCCGCTCCCTGTGGCAAGAGCATGCCCGTCAATCGACCACCATAAACGCAGCCGGTGTCGAGCCCGGTGGCAAAGGGATGCAGCTGCGGCAGCTTGCGCGCGTTGTGGCCGAAAACGATGTGAGGCGGTCCCTGATAGCGAACGCCCCAGGGCACGCCCCATTTTTCCGAAGGCTCGCCGTCCACGTCGATCGAGCGAATGTGCGTGACCAGCCAGGGATCCTGCGCGGTGAGCGGCAGGCGCGGATCGATCCCGGCGTGCGCGATGACGATGCCATGCCGTGGCACGTCGACCAGGAGTGGCATGGCCTCCAGCACTTGCCAGTCTTCGGGCTCGAGCTCGTCGACGAGGGCCTGATGCGAGGCGCTCAGCTTCGGACCCTTCTCACCTTTCTGACGGGCCCGATGCGCGTCGAGCAGGCGTTGCTCATGGTTGCCCACCGGAGCCTGCGCACCGAGCTTCCGAAACAGCTTCAGCACTTGGTGCGGTTTCGGCCCGCGGCTGAGCAGATCTCCGGTGAAGTAGACCGCGTCCCCGCTCCCGAGCGCGGCGCGATCGAGCAGCTCTTCCAGCTCGTCCGCGCAGCTGTGGACATCTCCGATGAAAAGGGTCCGGGGCACCAGTTTCCTCTCTTAGCTTGAAAATTGCCGCCTTACTTTCGGCCAGCGAGCCAGGCAACCGATGGCCCAGAAAAACCGTATTCCTGCTCTTGCAGTGGCGGCGTAACGCAAGCTAAGGTCGCGAAAGTTTCGAGGAGGCCCTTCGTAATGTCGCATCGCGCCCGTTCCGCCGCCATTTCAACGCTGATTTCCGCGCTCTGCCTGGGGAGCCTTGGCTGCGGACAAGAAGAGGTGAAGTACGTACCGCGTGGCGCTGCCAGCGGTGCCAAGGCGTCCCTCCCACCAGCCGCCAACCTGCCGAAGCCGCCGCTGAAGAGCGGCGAAGCCTGGACGGTCTGGGGCGCGAGCTACTCGCTGCGAAGCCGCGTGCACCGCAAGGAAGTCGCCAACAAACGCATCAGCATCTCGGGTTATATCGTCAAGAACAACATGAACGACGCCCCGGAGTGCGCGGTGCACAAGGGCGGCAAGGCGGACCCGCCCGACTGCAAGGCACCGGTGCCCACCTTCTGGCTTGGCGACAGCAAGGACGCCAAAGAATCCGACTCGATCAGCGTCATGGGCTGGGCCTCGAACTTCGCTCAGATTTTCGATGCCATCGACGAGTTCGACAAGGGCAAGGCCGACGCCGAGCACCTCGACACCTTCTGGGGCGTGAAGACTCCCAATCCCCTGCCAGCGGTGGGCGCCAAAGTCACCGTCACCGGTAACTACAGCAGCACGTTCAGCAAGGCTTCCTCGGGCGCTGCCGCCGACCCGTTCATGGGCGTGCTGGATTTCCAGGAAATGACGATTCAGGAGCCGGCGCCCGAGCTGGCCACCCTGCCGGGCAAGAAGCGCAAGCCGCCCAGGGAATGACCCCGCAACGGAAAGCGTAGGCTTCCGCTCGGCAAAGCCGGTAATGCTCTAGCGGCCGATGCGGCAAGTGTTGCACCTCGGCCGCTTCTGCTCGTGGCGGCTGCTCCTGGCGTCAGTGGCGCTGCTTTTGCTCGGCTGTGGCTCGGGTATTGCGGAGCGCACGGTGAGCGACGTGACGCTGCTCGAGACCAGCCCGAGCAAGCTCGACACCGACGAGGCGCTGGCCGGGCTGGCTACCGCCGCGCCACGTAAGATTCTGTGGATCGAGCGCGAGCGGGACGTCTACGACCCGAACCTGGTGGCGCGCGACCTCGAGCGCATCGAGCGCTTCTACCGCGCGCGCGGTTACTACGACGTGAAGGTGGTGGCCGCGCGCGTCGAAAGCGTCGGCGGGCGCGAGGTCGAAATCGAGATGCACGTCACACCCGGGCCGCGCATCACGGTGCGCAAGGCGGAGTTCAATCCGCCGCTTTCCACTTTGCCGATCGACGCCGGCTCCGAGATCAATCGGCTGAGGACGCTGGTGGCTGGCGATCCTTTCGAGGAAAGCGGTCTAGATCGGCAGAAGCGCGACATCGAGACCGCCATGCGGGAGCGGGGCTTCGCCTACGTCACGACGCGCGTCTACGCCAAGGTCGACCTCAACGCGCGCGCAGCCGATGTGGTGAGCGAGATCAAACTAGGCCGGCGCGCTCGCTTCGGCGAGATCCGCATCATCGGATTGAAGCAGATCCCGGAGAGCAAGGTACGGGCAGCGCTGGACCTGAAGCGCGGCGATCCGTACTCCAAGAGCGAGCTGGACGACGCCGAGGCGGCGCTCGCGGATCTCGAGATCTTCGGGCGTATCGACGTGGCTCCGGACCTTTCCAAGCCGGACGTCGAGGATGTGCCGATCATCGTCACGGTCCAGGAGGACAAGCTGCGCAAGCTCACGCTGGGCGGCGGCACGCAGCTCGACGCGCTCAAGCTCGAAGGTCACCTGCGCACCGGCTGGGAGCACAAGAACTTCCTGGGCGGGGCGCGCCGCTTCAATGTCGACGGGAAGATCGGCGCCGATTTGTTTCCGACGCGCTTGGAGTCCGCAGAGACTCTGACCACGTGGACAAACACGTTCCTGATCGCTGACACCGCCGCCAAGCTCCAGCAGCCATCGATCTTCGGGGGACGCACGAATGCCTTCGCGGAAGCGAAGTTCAGTGTGCGGCCGGTGCTCTATTCGCTGGGCGAGGACGTCCAGTACGAGAAGGAATCCGTGCTTGGCTACGCGAGGCCCAGCGGCAAGCTGGCGCTCGAGCGGGACTTTGTTGGGCAGAGGATCTCGCTCGAGTCATCGTACAACTTGGAAGCGCGCGTACCGTTCTTCTACCAGAACGCGCCAACTTGCGACACGCAGGAGCAGCGGGATGCCGAGCCGCGCTGTGGACTACAAACGGTTTGGGTTTCATATCCGGAGCTGCTCGCAGCCTTTCAAACGCGACCGGGTGACATCTTCGACGATGTTGCGCGGCGGGATCTGCAGCTTCGGTTCGAGAACCGGCTGCAGATTGCAGGTCTGAAGCTGGGTGGCACGCACTATTTCGGCGGCTCGCTCTCGGATGTGAAGGTCGAGCCCGAGCTCGTGACGGTACTGCCGGTATGGGGCAAGCGCTCGCAACCGGGACAACCTGTCGGCAACATCACGATCGCGACGCGTGCCAAGGTTGGCTTCATCCTGCTACCGGACTACGGCGGAAGCCTACAGACCGGCCAGAGCACGGCGGTCGCGGATCAGCAGAAGCTTTTGACGCGAGCTTTCTATTCAGGTGGCTCGACGTCCAACCGCGGCTACGCCTTCAAGGCCATCAGCCCGCACGGTCCAATCGGCCTGCTGCAGCCCACGAGCATCGATTGCACCCTACCCATGAACGTGGACGACGACGTCTGCATCCGCCCTCTGGGCGGCTTTACACTCTGGGAGGCTTCGGTCGAGCTGCGCTTTGCGGCGCTCTATCCAGTGATCCTGGTCGGCTTCATCGACGCCAGTGATGTCTCGCGCGACATCGGCTCGATCGGTTTCCAGTACCCTCACCTTTCCGCTGGGCCAGGCGTGCGCTACGACTCTCCCGTGGGGCTCATTCGTCTCGATGTCGGTATCCGCCTGCCAGGCCTGCAAGCCATTGGCCAGAGTGAGCTGCCCCCGGAGCACGGTCAGCAGCGCCCGAACCTCGGCTTTCCGGGCGCGATTTACCTCGCGTTCGGCGACGCCTTCGGGGGCTCGTTCTGATGGCAGTGACGCGCACGCGCAGGCGCCGCGTACTTGGCGGGCTGGGCAATATCCTTTCCGCGCTCGGACTGACCGCGGTGTTCGGAGTGGGCGCGGCCGGCGCGCTCTTGGCGCACCTCAATCTACCGCTGGCGCGCCGCGCCAGCGCGGACGTGCTGAGTAGCACGCTTCAAGACCTGTTCCGCGGACAGGTAAGCATCGGCGCGATCACCCAAATCACCCCGAATCAGGTCGAGGCGCAGGACATCGTGGTGCGCGACGAGGCGCATCGCGTGGTGCTCAAGGTGACGCGCCTCACCGCTCAGACGGATCTGCTCGATATCTTGAAACGCGTCATCGCCCCGCGCGAAAAGCTGACCATCGTCATCAATCACGTGCGCGTGGACCGGGCCGAGGCCCACATCATCCCGGCCGAGGACGGCCTGCCGACGCTCGCGCATGCCTTCCTGCTCCGGCAGAAGCCCAGCACTGAAGCTCCGAGCGATGAATCGCAGTACGTGCGCGTCTGGCTCCCCGCCGTCGAGGTGGGCCACGCCTTCGCGCGCGGCAGTGTGCAGGGCAGCCCCACGCTCGAAGCCGAGATCACGGGCGCGCGTGGCTCGCTCTTGGCTTCGCCCAAAGGGGCGGCCATCGACGTGACGCGCTTCGCGCTCGTGGCGCGCGGCGTCGGCGGCGCTGATGCCAAGGGCACCGCGAGTCTGCACATTCGCGCACCGGGCGCGGTGTGGAGCAACTTCGATGGCTATATGGGCGACGTGCAGTTCGGCAGCGTGGTGCGCTGGGAGAAGGAGGCGCTCGATCTGAAGCTCGACGTGCCGCGCGCCGAGCCGGCCGCCATGCGCGCGCTGCTCGCGGAATGGCCCTTGCTTGTGAGCACCGAGGCGCGCCTGAGACTCAGCGGTAAGCCGCCCGATCTTGCGGTCGATCTCAGCGCGGTGGTCGGTGAGCACTCCGGCGTGACGGCGACGGGCAACCTGGGGCTGGCCGACCCGCCGCGCCTGCAACTGGCGATTGAGGGGCGTCGCCTCGACATGCGCGCGCTCTGGGCCCAGGCACCGGTGACCGCCATCGACGTCGATACCGACCTCGGTTTGCGCCAGGCCGAGGGCAAGTGGGTCGTCGACATCGGCGGCGCTCTTCAGCCCACGACCGTCGAGCAGCTCACGATCCCGGCGGTCGACTTCTCCGGGAGCACCGAGAGCGGCACGTTCGTGGGACAGGCCAAGCTGCACGATCTGGGACTGCCGGTGGATCTCGACTTTTCGATCTATCCGGACGGCAAGATCGAGGTCGACGCCGAAGCGAAACGAGTGAACCTCGCCAAGGTCGAGCGCATCAAGCCCTACTTCGACGGCCGCGGCACGGCGGATGTGCACGTGCGGGCGGCCCTCGATCACGGCCGGCTCGACACCAGCCTGACGCTCGACGTGCGCGGCCTCGAGTACGAGGGCGTCGCGCTTCAGAGCGGGCGAGTCGTGGCGGGTGCCAAGGGGCCGGTCGAAAAGCTGGACCAGCTGGCTCTGAGCGCGCGCCTGACCGGCAAGAAGCTGAGCGCTGGTCGCTTCGGCTTCGAAGACGTGAAGATGTCGGCCTTCGGCCCGCTCCGTGCGCCGACCGTGACCATCGAGCTGAAGGATCCCAATGGTCCCAGCTTCGATGCGCGAGCGAAAGTGACCATCCAGAACCCGGTGTCGGTGCGCCAGCTGACTCTGGGTATTTCCCGGGACAATGTGGCCATCCGCGGCGACATCGCGCAGCTCGATCTGTCCGAGGATCGCGTTCTGGTGCGTGACTTGCGGCTCTACGGCGCGACCGGAGAGCTCAATGGAGACGCCGAGATCACGCCCGAGTCGGTCAGCGTCGTTGCACAGGGGCAGAACCTCGACCTCTCGGTCTTCTCCCGTGTCCTGGGGCTGCCGCGCGGCGTGCTGGAAGGTCGGGCGAGCGTGAACGTCGACGCCGTCGCGAGCGGCAAGACTCAGCGCGGTAGCCTGGAGCTGTCGGTCAGCAAGGCCTCGATCCTGAATCTGGATGGCATTTCGGGCCAGCTGAGCGCCAAGCTCGATGGACGCCAGCTGTCGGGCGCCGCGACGGGCCATGTCGAAGCGTTGGGCGGGTTTTCCGCCGACTGGGACACCGAGCTGGCTGGTCCACCTACCGAGCGTGCTTCCTTCGAGAAAGCCCTCGGCAGCGCCACGCTGTCGCTCAACGACGTGACGCTCGACTACCTGGGGCAGCTGATGCCCGAAACCGACGTCGATATCGCCGGTAAGGCGTCAGCAACCTTGAAGCTGGCGCGGCGCGAAAAGGAGGCCGTGCCAGATCTGGAGCTGTCGGGTCAGACGCAGGGTCTCCGCGTTACGGTGGCGCGCAAGGAGCAGCCACCGCTCGTCATCTCGGGCATCGAGCTGCTCGCTTCGGCCGCGCACGACGGCGCCAGCGGCGCGACCACGGCATCCCTCGGTGTGGCACGCGGTTCGGAGCGCCTGATGGCGATCAGTGCCGACATGACCCTCGACCCGAAGGCGGCGCTCGAGCAAAAGCAGCCGTTGGTCGAGCAGCTGCGTACCCGCCCGCTGCTGGCCAAGGTGGTGGTGAGTGAGATGCAGCTCGACGATCTGCCTGGCCCCCTGCGCTTGCCTGGGGTGCGGGGCGCCGTGCGGCTCGAGGGCACCGTGCGCGGCTCGGTGAATGATCCTACGGCCTCGCTCTCGGTGCGCGCCACCGATCTGCGCCTTTCTGCCACCGACCGGGCCGAGCCCGTCGATGTCTGCGGCACCGCTGAATACGCGAAAGTGAGCGGCGCGTTCAACGTCGGGGCCGAGGTGTTCCTGCCTTCAGGTCTGGACCTGCGCGGCGGCGCGTGCAACGGCAAGCGCATTGCCAACGTGCGTCTGAGCGGGACCGCGCCGTTCGACTTGCAGCGCGGCGTGACCGAGTGGAGCGGCACCGCGCTGGCGGCGCTGGAAGGCATGCCGCTGGCAGTGATTCCGGCGCTGGCCGACGCACGCATGACCGGCAGCGCAACCGGGACCATCAACGTGGATCGCAGCGGAGCCCTGCCCATAGCCTCGGCCCAGATCGCGCTTTCGGACGTGAGGGCCGATCGGCTGTCAGTCGGCAGCGGGCACGTCAACCTGCGCAGCAACGGCAATCGGGCTCGCGCCGAGTTCGACATTCAGCACGGGCAAGCAGCGGTCTCGGGCCGCATTGATGCGGGACTTTCCTGGACGACCGGGCTACCCGCGCTGGACGACGCACAACCCATCGATACCGCCGTGCACGCCAGTCGCCTGGAAGCATCCGTGCTCGAGCCGCTGCTGAGCGACTTCGTCAGCGAGCTGCGCGGCAGCGTCGGCGGTAACTTGAGCGCGCGCCTCGAGCCACTCGCCAACGGCGAGGAATCGCGCCGGATCGAGCAGGTCGGCGGTCAGATCACCTTGCAGGACGGCGCCTTCGTGCTCTCGGGCCTGGGCTTTCGCCTGCGCGACGTGAGATTCACAGCCAACGCGCGGCGCCACGGCCGGCGCACGCTGGTCGAGATCCCCAAGCTCCTGGCCAGCGCGGGTACCAAGTCCCAAAACATGGAGGCCAATCTGTGGCTCGAGCTCGAAGGCCTCGACATCGCGAGTGGCCGCGGCAGCGTCAACATCGACAAGCTACCGCTCGTGGTCGATGGCGTCACCCGCGCGTACGCGGACGCGGAGCTCAGCCTGGACGTCAAGCGCCAGCCCGAGTGGATGTTCGTCGACGTGAGGTTCAAGGACCTCACTGCGGAGCTCCCTCAGGAAGCTCCACGCGACTTAATCGAGCTGAACGACAATCCGAACATCACGGTCGTGCAGCCCATCACTCAACCCAAGGGCTCTCGCAACCAGGACGAGCTACCCTGGCATTTCGTGCTGCACTTCGGTAATGACGCCCGACTCGAACGCGGCGAGCTGCTCAAGCTGCCGCTACTCGGGGATCTGAACGTGACACTGGCCCAGGCCCTCGGCGTCACCGGGACCGTCTTCCTGGAGCGCGGAGGGCTCGTGCGCCTGTTCGGCAAGCTGTTCGTGATCGAAAGCGGTGGCGTGATCTTCGACACGCCCGACCCCAAGGACCCCCGGCTCAACGTGCAGGCCAGCTGGCGCACACCGGCTGGTGACCAACTATTCGTCTACGTGACCGGCACGCTTTCCAAGCCCGACCTGCACTTCGACCGCCCCGAGAGCGAGGCCTTCGCGCTCTTGCTCGGCACCGAAGCCGGTGACGCGTCGAGCCTCGGTTTCAGCGCCCTCGAGAGCTTGCTCTCGGATACACCGCTGGCGCGCATTCAGGTGCGCAAGTCGAGCGGCGAAGAGGGCGCGACCGGCGATACCTACACTGCCGCGTACCGCTGGAACGAACGCGTCATCGTCGAAGGCAACTACCAGGCGGCCGAGTCCACCGATTCCGAAGAAACCGGCAACGTCGGCGCCGCCGTCGACGTCCGCCTCGGCAAAAACTGGTCGGTGCGCGGCCAGCTCGGCACCATCGGCACCGGCGTCGATCTGGTGTATCAGTACCGGTATTGATGCTCTCCCGTCGGCCGTGCATCTGGACGCCATTTACGAAAGCTCGCGCGGCGGGCGTGAGGTGATGCTAGGACCAAGCTCCGCTTCTCGATGCGCCTCTCGCGACTCGCCCCCTTCGTGCCGCTTTTGGCCCTGCTGATCTCGACCTTGCCGGCCGTGCGCCGTGCCGAGGCCGAGTACCGTGGTTGCTACTTTCAGAAGCCGCAGTCGTTTTTGATCCGCAAGAACTTCATGTTCGGCAAAGCCATCGACGGCAGAAAGAGCAACAAGGCCATCCGCTACCGCGTCGAGCACTACGGCCGCATCGAGGGCGCACCCTACGAAGAGCTCAACGAGCAAACCGCCTACTCCCAAGCCAGAGCCGTCAGCTTCATGGGCATCTCGCTCTTGGTGCACAAGAAGATCGCCCCGGCGCTGGCCTGCGTCGAACGCCGTTTGCGCAAGACCTGCACCAAGCCTGAGGAGCGCTACCGTCCGCGCGCCATGGGCGGCTTCCGCACCGAAAACAGCTACCGCGGCATCGAGGTGTCGAACCACCTATTCGGGATCGCCATCGACATCGATCCGGAGCGCAATCCATGCTGCGGCTGCGTCGCCCCCTGGCCGGAGCACAAGGCCTGTCAGGGCGACGTGAGCTCGATCTTCGAACGCACCGAGCTACCGCGCTGCTGGATCGATACCTTCGAGCGGTACGGTTTCTATTGGCTCGGTCGCGACCCACAGCTGCGCGACACCATGCACTTCGAATTCCTCGGAAACCCCGAGCGCATCAGCCCCGACTAGGAGGCTGGTGTGAAACACCAGCTGTCCCAATCGGCGGAGCCGCCGCGTGGAGGGGAGGCTCAAGAAGCTTTGCTTCTTGAGGGGAGGAGGCGCGTGCCTCCTCCCCCAGGACAAGGCCCTAGGAGGCTGGGTTTGAAAAACACCAGCCTCCTAGGCGTCAGCCGCCTCCATCCATTCGCAACTGTGTCGGGAAAAATCCCGACAATCGTGGACGACCTCACGTCTTGACGACGCGGCCCTCACGCCAAACGCTCCGGCAAGTCCCATCCCCCAAGCGGCACGGCTTCCGCCCTGCGGGCCGGCCTGTCGCGAGTCGCGAAAGGAGCGCACCTGGTGAAGACGATCCTCTGGCTTGGCAATGGCGCCGCGAGCGAAGTATCGCGCGAGCGCTTGAGAGCACTCGGCTTCGAAATCACGACCGGAGCCCAGCGCGGCGACCGTTCTGATGTGCTGGTGATGGATCAGACGCACATGCAGGGCAGCACGACCTTTCACCTGGAACGCATCTCGCACCACCGCCGGGCGCTCGTCTTCGCGAGCTCGCAGGAGCTGCGACGCGAAGCGTTGCGGTGCGGCGCTTATTACGTCGCCGATGCGGTGCCGCCCGCAGACGAGCTGGCCGTGCTGGTCCAGCGCGCTCTGCTCGCGCCGCGAGCCATTCAACAGTCGCCGGTTCTAACGCGCCAGATCATGGTCGGTGAAAGCCAGGCCGTGATCGACCTGCGGCGCGTCATGCAGCGGCTTTTGGCGTCACCCCAAACCGCCGTGCTGGTCAAGGGCGAGCCGGGCTCGGGAAAGCGTACATTCGCCCGCGCGCTGCATGTCGAGTCCAGGCGTGCCGGCAAGTTCCTGGAGCTCATCGAGCCCAAGAGCCTGGATGCCATTCGCGACGGTGGCGGGAGCGCGCTACCCGCCACGGTGTACCTCGGCGATCTCGCGCGCATTTCGGCGCCCATGCAAGGTCGCTTGCAGCGCCTGATCGAAAATCGCACCGCTTACGCCACCTCTCCCCCCCGCTTCGTCGCCACGGTATTAGGTGACGTGGAGAGCGCGATCCGCACCGGCAACCTGCGACCCTCTCTGCTCTACCGCTTTTCGGTCACCCTGGACATTCCGCCGCTGCGCGAGCGGCTCGAAGACATCCCGCTGCTCGCGAACAATCTGGTCGCGCGTCATGCGCGAAAGCACGGCTTACGAAGGCCGAGGCTCAGCCCAGAAGCGCTGCGCGCGCTCCGGGAAAGGAGCTGGCCGGGCAACGTGAGGGAGCTGGGTAACGCGCTGGAGAGCGCCGTACTACATGCCAAGAGCGGCACGCTCGAGGTGACTGACCTTCCGGCTTACGAGCCGTCTGGCATTCAGTTTCGTTTGCCACCCTCCGGTCTGGACCTCGAAGAGCTGGAGCGAGAGGTCTTGTCCCAGGCGCTGCGCCTGGCGCGCGGCAACCGAACGCGTGCCGCGTCCCTGCTCGGCCTGACACGCGATCAGGTGCGTTACCGTCTGTCGAAGCTCGAAGACAGCCCCAAGGTAGCGTAGCGTGCTTACCGCCACCGTAGCCCAAGACGAGCCGGGCGTCGGCGCTGCTCCAGTCTCCAGCATGCGGGCAGCGTGCCTCGTGAAGCCTGGCGTGGTCCAGGTCGAAGAGATCCCGGTACCGGAACCGGGACCCACTCAAGTGAGGTTCAAGGTCAAGGGCTGCGGCGTGAGCGGGCGGCTCTTGGCCACGTGGCGCGGTGTCGTCGCCCAGACCTATCCGCGCCCGGCAGGGGAATCGGACGCCGAAGCGTGGGGTATCGTCGATGCAGTGGGCAAACAGGTTCACGGGATCAAACCCGGAGACCCGGTGGCTGCCATCAGCCTAAGTGCTCATGCGGAGTATGACGTGGCCGAAGTAGGCTCGGTGATTCGGCTACCGAGCGCGCTGAGCGACGCTCCCTTCCCTTCGCGCTCGCTAGCCGGAGCCTTCAACGTCTTCGAGCATTGCCGTATCGAGGCTGGGCAGATGGTGGCGGTGGTGGGTGTCGGCTTTCTCGGCGCGCTGGTGATTCAGCTCGCCACCGATGCGGGCGCAGAGGTCGTGGCGCTATCGCGACGTCCGTTCTCGCTCAGCGTGGCGCGCGAGATGGGTGCAAGCTCGGTGGTAGAGCTGGAGGAACCAGCTGATGTCTGGAAGCACGTGCAAGGAACGCTCAATGGTCGGCTGTGCGACGTCGTGGTGGAAACGGCTGGCAAGCAAGCAACCCTGGACTATGCCGGACGCTTGACGAAGGCTTACGGGCGCCTGGTGATCGCCGGCCGGCACGATGGCCCGCGCGAGGTGAACCTGCAGCTCTGGAACCAGCGCGGCCTGGAGGTGCTCAACGCTCACGATGATGACCCGGAACGCATTCTCGATGGCATGCGACAAGCCAGTGATGCACTCAGCTCCGGGCGAATCGCCATCGTCCCGCTCTTGACACACCGGTTTGGCCTGGGCCAGTTGGAAACGGCACTCGAGCTCAGCGAGCGCCGTCCCCTGGGTTTCGTCAAAGCACTGATCGAACCGTAGCTTTGGCGCCGGTTGGTCCGACCAGGCTGTCGAGCACCTCGGCGTCCTTGAGGACGTTTGCTCGCGTCCGTAGTTTTCCGGACTATCTCCGCGAACTTGCGCACTTGAGACCGGGGCCATTGCCCTTTACTGCGGTGGGTATGCTACACGCACCCACCTACTTCGTCACGGCATGCACGGGCTGTCGGCGAAGCTCGCTCCTCGTGCAAAGTGACCAAGAACCGAGCTGTCCGCGCTGCGGCGCGGCGAGCCTACGCGTACCGGGCGCTGTGTTCACGTCCCAGGACGTGCAGCTCTTCACGGAGCTCGAGGACGTGGTCCATGCCGCCGAGCTTTCGAGCCGCGGTGCGGCCTTCATCGCCGCCGAGCTGGAGACCGTGGGGCTGCGCTGGGAACCGCCGGAGCTTGCGCTAGAGCGCGTCGCGCGCCGACTACCAGGCCTACATCGCGTCTACAGCCCACGTCAGGACTATGGCCACCTGCTGTTGGCTGTGAGCATGCTACTGACCATCGTTTGCGCGAGGCTCCAAAACTCAGGGCAGTTTCGCAGCTTCCGCCACAATGCTTCCGGGCCGCATCGGAAATACTCGGGTGAGATCACGGGCCAAACGCTGGCCGTGAAGAAGAGTGGCTGACGCGCTGGCTCGTGTCGGAGTGGAAGATCTGCGGGGGGGACACTTGGGAAGCGGGGCATAGGGTAAACGCATGCCCGATCGGCAGGACCTCGCGCCACGCAGGTCTGCAGCTTGGCGTCGCGCAGCTGGCTCGAAGGGCGATGAAACGCGCCAGGGCCTGGGGTAAGGGCCACGTCCGTCCGGTTCGGCTCGCGGAAGCGAGTGCACAGCAAACACTTGTTGAGCTTGGTCCATCCGGCGCTGCGCGCCGCTCTGGCCGATGCCAGTGAGACAGAGCAGGTCTCCATGGTGAGCAACGTGCCCTGGCCGCTCCCCATCGCGATCGTGCTTTCTGGATCGGGATCTGCGCATCATGCCCTAGGCATCGGTCTCGACTTTCATGCGGGTCGATTCGGACGAAGTCGGCTACCCAATCATGTGGAGACCACCGTCTATCGTGTGGCTCGAGAAGCGCTCGACGACCTCGCCAAGCATGGCTCGGCAACTAGTATCAGCATCACGCTGGAACGCCGCAGCGATGAATTGCTAGCGGTTATCGAGGATAACGGCATCGGCTTCGAGGAGGCGGCCTTCGACGCTACCGATTGCCAATCTGCCGGCAATCTAGAACGCGTTGAGTCATATCGTATGTGGCACAATTGCGTTAGCTCGCTCACTAGCCGGGCTCGCGAGAATCGACTAGGATAGCTTCCGGACCCCGCGCTTTCCTGGGAGCGATGACCGCATTACGTCTTGCACTCGCCGATGATCATCCAATCGTTCGCTCGGGCCTGCGCGCTTTGCTGGAGAGCCAGGCGGATTTCTTGGTCGTCGGTGAGGTCGGAGACGGACAAGCCGCGGTAGAGCTAGCGACGGAGCTCGTGCCCGAGATCTTCGTGATGGATATTTCGCTGCCCATTCTCGGCGGTGCAGAGGCCACGCGGCGCATCGCCGAGCTCGAGACCGGCACTCGGGTCATCGGGTTGACCGCGCACGAGGACTCGGCCTACGCACGCATCTTCTTTCGAGCCGGCGGCTCGGGTTACGTGCTCAAGCGCTCCGCCTCGGAGGATCTGGTGCGCGCCATTCGGGTCGTCGCGGCCGGCGGGACGTATCTGGACCCGGCGCTGGCCAAACAGCTGCTACCGATCCGTTCCAGGTCGGCCCCGGCTCGTATGTTTCGCACCACGGAGCTGAGCGAGCGTGAGGCAGAGGTCATTCGACTGGTGGCGCAAGGGCACGCCACCAAAGAAATCGCAGGACGGCTCGAGCTGAGCCCGCGTACGCTGGAGACCTACCGTGCCCGCGCCATGGAAAAGCTAGGGCTCAAGACGCGCGCCGACATCGTGCGCTACGCGGCGCAGTGTGGTTGGTTGCGGGACGCCTAGCGCGGCCGCGTGGGGGGAGGCTCGGCCGAATTCACTTCTAGCGCCGCAGCGCCGTCAGCGGAATCACGTTGCTGGGTGCGGCACCGATAGCAGGCTCTTCCTGCGCTTCATCCGTCCCAGCGCGCGCCGTAGCTCCACGTCGAACAAGTGCGAGGGTCG
>DATEDZ010000178.1:0-3962 GCA_035281385.1 Polyangiaceae bacterium | reverse complement strand
CTTCAGGGCGACCTCGAACGGTTCCGCTTGCTGGTGGTGAGCGATGGGGGCGCCCCGAATGCTAAGCAGCGCACGCGGCTCTTCAGCGATCTCATGGAGGGTCGGATGCACTGCGCCGTGGTGACTTGTTCACTCTGCAATCCAATCAAGCGTGCGGTGGTTGCAACGATGAGCTGGCTCGACCCGGAGTTCAGAGCCTTCGATCCAGACAAAGCGGCGCTGGCCTTGGAGCACATTCGCTGCACCGCACCGGCCGAGCAGGACGCGATCTGGGACGCCCTGGTCGAGCTGCAACGCCAACAGCCGCCGAACCAAACCTTGCAGCTGATGGCCGAGCACCTCGGGCGCCCCAATCCGATCGGGCGGTCGGCGACACGCTCGAGTTGGCCGCACAGTAACCCGCCGCGGTAGCGCCGGCGGCTGTTCGGGGTAACACCGCGTGCCCCCGCAAGTGAGGAGAATGCAACTCAGATCAAGGGGGTTCCCACTCAATGCGCGGTCACGAGCGGGGCAAATCGCGCGTGGACGAGAGGGGATAGGGTCTGGTACCGTTCAACACAAGGGCGGCGATGAACTTTGGCATGGATGCACTACGGTTGGACTCTCACGTGGTCCTGGTATGGCTCCACCCCGTCAGTGATCCGCCGCCGACGGAGTGGGACGCGTGCATGGCGCGTATCGAGCAATTGAAGGTGGAGCTTCAGGGCGACCTCGACCGACTCCGCTTGCTGGTGGTGAGCGACGGGGGTGCTCCGAACGCCCAGCAGCGCACGCGGCTCTTCAGCGATCTCATGGAGGGCCGGTCGCGTGACGCTGTGGTGACCTGTTCGCTCAGCAATCCGATCAAGCGGGCGATAGCTGCGACCATCGGCTGGCTCAACCCGGAGTTCAGGGCCTTCGATCCGGACCAGGCTGTGCAGGCTTTGGAGCACATTCGCTGCACCGCCCCGGCCGAGCAAGACGCAATCTGGGACGCCCTGGTCGGGCTGCAACACCAGCTGCCTCCGAATCAGACCTTGCAGCTGATGGCCGGGCGCCTCGGGCGGCCCAATCCGATCGGGCGGTCTGCTACACGCTCGGGTTGGCCGCACAGTAACCAGCCGCGGTAGCGCCGGCCGGCGCTCGAGCTAACCCGGCGTGCGCCTGCAAAGTCACAGGGACCCGAATGCAACTCAGATCAAGGGCTTCCCACTCAAGGCGCTCACGACTGGGGCAAATCGCGCGTGGACGAGAGGGGATAGGGTCTGGTACCGTTCAACACAAGGGCGGCGATGA
The DNA here is from genome assembly GCA_035281385.1 of Polyangiaceae bacterium. Lineage (GTDB taxonomy): Bacteria > Myxococcota_A > Polyangia > Polyangiales > Polyangiaceae > PMG-095. The sequence continues at coordinate 2,687 of DATEDZ010000178.1, read as the reverse complement.
ACGTTGGCATGGACGTACTGCGGTTGGGCTCTCATGTGGACCTGGTGTGGCTCCACCCCGTCAGTGATCCGTCGCCGACGGAGTGGGACGCGTGCATGGCGCGTATCGAGCAACTGAAGGTGGAGCTTCAGGGCGACCTCGACCGTTTTCGCACGCTGGTGGTGAGCGATGGAGGCGCTCCGAACGCCCAGCAGCGCACGCGGCTTTTTAGCGATCTCATGGAGGGTCGGACGCGCACCGCCGTGGTGACCTGTTCGCTCGGCAATCCAATCAAGCGGGGGATAGCTGCGACCATCTGCTGGCTCAACCCGGAGTTCAGGGCCTTCGATCCGGACCAAGCAGCGCAGGCGTGGGAGCACATTCGCTGCACCGGGCCGGATGAGGAAGACGCGATCTGGGACGCCCTAGTGCTGCGTCCCAAAAGTAACGATCGCTTTGTGTAGGGATGGAAATATGCGGACGGACCCGTCCGTTCACCCGCGGAATCGAGTTGGTGCTCGACGAAACCGCAGGAGAAGGACGGATGGCAGGCAGAGTAACGGAGCATCGGGTCACGCTCAACAAGAAGCCGCGCAAGCGACTGGAAACGTTGGTCCGGCGGCGCAGCCGGGAGCATTTCATGGTCGAGCGGGCGCGGATCGTGCTGCTGTCGGCGGACGGCTTCGAGATCCACGAGATCAGCTCGCAATTGTCGGTCGATCGGCAAGTCGTGCGCCGCTGGGTCAAGCGATACATGACCGCTGGCTTCGACGGGCTCGCCGATCGCCCACGCTCCGGTCGCCCTCCCGAAATCGAGCACCACGTCTGGCAGAAGCTCGCGACGGTCGTCGTCCAAGCGCCGGAGAAGTTCGGCTGGGCGCTCGCGCGTTGGTCGGTGCGGGCCCTGGCGGAGTTCCTGGTGCGCCGCTTCGGCTGGGACGTCAGTCGCTCGTCGATCAGCCGCTTCCTGCGCTCGATGGCGCTCAAGCCGCATCGCGTTCGCTACTGGCTCAATCCCAGCGACCCGGATTTCGACGCGAAAGCGGCCAAGATCTGCAAGCTGTACATCTCGCCGCCCGCCGGCACGACCGTGCTGTGCGTTGACGAGAAGCCCGGGGTTCAGGCCCTTCGCCGGACGCGCACCGCGCGACCGATGGGCCGCGGAAAACCGGCTCGCCTTGAGTTCGAGTACGAGCGCAAAGGGACCCGCAACATCTTTGCTGCCTTCAACGTCCGCGACGGGCGAGTGCTCCTTTGGGTGACGCCCGATCGCACGACGCCGATGGTCCTGAGCTTCCTCGATCACATCGTCAGGCACTACAGGCGGGGACCGATCGTCATCATCACCGACAACATCAGCACGCGGACTGGTGAGGCGGCCGCCGCGTGGCTCGACAAGCACCCGCGCGTGCGCTTCGTTTTCACCCCGACCCACGGCAGCTGGCTCAACCAGGTGGAGATTTGGTTCGGCATCCTCACCCGCTCGGCCCTTCGGCACCGCTCGTTTGCCAACGTGTCCGAGCTGGCTGCTGCGATCTACAAATTCGGCAAACACTGGAATAATGTTCTCCGCCGCCCCTTCGAATGGACCTACTCCGGCCGCGTTCAAATGCGTTACAACTTTTGGGACGCAGCACTAGTCGGGCTGCAACACCACCTGCCTCCGAACCAAACCTTACAGCTGATGGCCGAGCAGCTCGGGCGGCCCAGTCCGATCGGGCGGTCGGCGACGCGCTCGGGTTGGCCGCGCAGTAACCCGCCGCGGTAGTGCCCGCCGGCCACAGTGCGCTTGCAAGGGTGGGTCTGATAACGTTCAACCCAAAGGCGGCGATGAACGGTGGCTAGCGCGTCGCCCTTATTCGGCTCGCCATCGTCCCCGAGGCTGCCTTGCTCAGCGCGAGCAGCGAGCCGAGCGTGTCCGTGCGCCTAGGTTGCCGTGAGCTGAATCAGTGCCACACGCCGGGGCTCGAGGCGGCTCCCGGCGCTCAGGTGATTTGCTGAGAGTGCGGTGCCCAAGCTCACTGCGGTTGGTCTACGACGCCAAGAGCGCGAAATACCTGCTCGATGTCCGCTTGCAGCACCAAACGAGGCGGCGTGTCCGGGCTAGCAGCTTCGAGCACCCGGTCCAGGCCGCGTTCGATGCTGGACTCGACGACTTGAAGTCTTGACTGTCCGCTGAGCAGCAGCGTGCTGCGGACGATGGTCCGAACCAGCGCGAGCCATATTCCCCCACCAATCGGCACGGCGATCAGCTTACGCAGCCTGTCTCCCAAGCTCCGGAAGTCGGCCTGCATCATTGCTCGCAGTGTTGTATCCGGCGGATCCGAGGTAGGAAAGATGAGCGTGAGGTACACCACGCCATGGACATTCCTTGCCGCCAGTTGCCGGAGCTCCGCTGAATGCGCCTTCCATCGCTGAAAACTCGCGGGCGCGACGTGGGTCGAGATAAGAACATCCCCGTTCCAGGTGAAAGCCGTACCGTCGATCACCGTGATCGCCATTACGCCTATTCTATTCGTAGCATTGCAATTCCGGGAGCGAAAAGCACCTGCTTCCTCGATCGCGCCGTTACTCGACGCTGAAGCGGTGCACCATCACGTGCTTGTAGGTCTGACCGGGCTTCAGAATGACCTGATCCTTCCACGCGGGCACGTTGATGGCGTTGGGGTACTTCTGCGTCTCCAGGCACAGCCCGTTGTACTGGTAGT
>DATEDZ010000177.1:0-59980 GCA_035281385.1 Polyangiaceae bacterium | reverse complement strand
TCTCCCCGCTAGGAGCGTCTCGCGCTGCAACACCTAGGAGGCTGGTGTTTTTCAAACCCAGCCTCCTAGGACCTGTCCTGGGTGAGGAGGCACGCGCCTCCTCACCCTCAAAAAGCGGAGCTTTTTGAGCCTCCCCTCCACGCGGCGGCTCCGCCGATTTGGACACCTGGTGTTTCACACCAGCCTCCTAGAGCAGGTCACAGCCGAGCGCGACTACGCAGTCGCGTTCAGCCGGGGTTTCGATGCCCTCGGCGACCACCAGAAAGCCCATGTCGTTGCAGAGCGCGGTCATCGAGGCGACGAGCTTCTTGCGCCCACCGCTAGCCAACGAGCGTCTCTTGCCTGGCCCCGATGGCCCTCGTCCGCATCGCCCTCAAACCAGTTTCGCGGAAACCGTGGAGTCTCATGTTACGAACCGACACCACTTATTCGTGGCCGTCGCGCGCCGTTTTCGACCTGACAGCCGCGACCAAAGTGGACGGGTACTCCCCGGACCGCCTGGGTGCCTCGCGCGACCGTGCCGATAGGATGGTCATGAGCATTCCGAAGCCGTGGCGTGGGTGCCTGAGCAACCCCGCGCGAGCACTCGCCAGCGAGGGGAGCCGTTCCATCATCCGCGCCACGACTAGCTCGAACGCGGACTCAACACGCAGCATCTCCCGGAGCGCCTCAGCCAGTATGTAGGCCTCCACACCGTCGAGTGCCGCGTCGGAAACCGCGGTCTCGATCTCCTCGAAAACGAGGCGATCGGATTCTCCATAAGCAGGGCCGGGCACGACTCGAGCCGCAGCTGTGCACGAAGGGCAAACGAGGCCGTGCTCCTGCTCGCCGGGCGACACGAGTGACGCTCGAGCGCAAGCTTCGCAGTAAACCGGTAGGAGCGGCATGCCGCCAACCTTCGCCCCTTCGAAGCCCCGCGCAAGTAGGGGAGAGTACGGTCACAAGCGGGGTACTCCGCAACACGCCAACCAGCCAAATGAACGGCATGTCGTGGCTGTGGGGCGGGCTGCCCCACCCTGGCCTCGCTCGGCATCTAACCCCCGCTGCGGCGCAAACGGTACGCTGAATGCAGCTGCCGAGGGGGCTCGATCCGCCCGACTACACCATGGCTTCGGCAGAAAAGCACATCAGTGGTTCGCGACGCGCTTTTCCTTTCGAGCTTCCACGTCAAATCGCTGCCGCTCGTCATGGGGGCGGCCGCCGTCTTCTCACTCGCGGCCGTCTTCTGGACCTCGCGTGTCATGTCGAGGTACGCGCCTCGAGTCGTACTCAGCCTCGATTAGTGATCGGGCCGGGCTCGGGAGCGGCTGATCGGGCGCGGGAGTGGGGTCGGATTGGGGGTTCGGGTTAGGCCGAGCGCAAATTCGCAAGCGCCGGCAGCGGGAGCGGTGTTCGTTCGAGCGGGCCTGCTTTTCGGGGGACTCATGCGGAGACGCGCACCCGTGGCCGCGAGCATCCCGTTCGGCGTAAACCCTCCGATCTTCCCGTCTTCCTGCTGCATCCCTCCGTGCAAACTGTTGCATCCCTCCGTGCAAATCCGTGCGGATTTCACATGTGGTCGATGACGGCATTGCCGAATTCGGAGCACTTCACCTCTTTGGCGCCTTCCATGAGGCGGGCGAAGTCGTACGTCACGGTTTTCGCGCCGATCGCGCCGTCCATGCCCTTGATGATCAACTCGGCGGCCTCGGTCCAGCCCATGTGCCGGAGCATCATTTCGCCGCTGAGCGTGACCGAGCCGGGATTGACGCGATCCAGGTTCGCGTACTTGGGCGCGGTGCCGTGGGTGGCCTCGAACACCGCATGGCCGGTGTCGTAGTTGATGTTGCCGCCCGGCGCGATGCCGATGCCGCCGACCTGCGCAGCCAGCGCGTCGCTCAGGTAGTCGCCGTTCAGGTTCATGGTCGCGATGACGTCGAAATCCTTGGGCCGGGTCAGCACCTGCTGCAGCGTGATGTCGGCGATCGAATCCTTGACCTTGAGCAGGCTCTTCCACTTGCCTCCACCGTGAGTCGAGGAAAGCCCCAGCGCCTCTTTCACCTCGGCCTGGACCTCGGCTTGGGCCTCGGGCGGCGCCATGTCGTACCCGGGCTCGATCATGCGCGCGTTTTCTTCGACCGATAGCCCCGGCTTGGCCTCCGCGTTGCCCAAGATCCACGACTCGCGCTCCGTGACCACCTGAGCCCGGAACTCACGCTTGGCCACGTCGTAGCCCCAGTCGCGGAAGCCGCCTTCGGTGAACTTCATGATGTTGCCCTTGTGGACGATGGTCACGCTGGGCTTTTTGGTTTCGAGCGCGAACTTGATGGCGGCCTTGACCAGGCGCTCGGTGCCCTGGCGCGAGATCGGCTTGATGCCGATGCCCGACGTCTCCGGAAAGCGGATCTTCTTGACGCCCATTTCCTTCTGCAGAAACTCGATCACCTTCTTCACTTCGGGCGTGCCTTCCGCCCACTCCACACCCGCGTAGATGTCTTCGGTGTTCTCGCGGAAGATGACCATGTCGACATCGCCGGGGCGCTTGACCGGGCTGGGCACGTTGGTGAAATAGCGCACCGGGCGCAAACACACGTACAAGTCGAGTTGCTGACGTAGCGCCACGTTCAGCGAACGGATGCCCTTGCCGACCGGTGTGGTCAGTGGGCCCTTGATGCCCACCAAGTAGGTCCGATACGCCTCGACGGTTTGCTCGGGCAGCCAGCTGTCGAACCGCTTCTTGGCCTTCTCCCCGGCGTATACTTCGTACCAGGCAATTTTCTTCTTGCCGCCGTAGGCCTTCTGCACCGCCGCATCCATGATCGCGCTCGCGGCGCGCCAGATGTCGGGGCCCGTGCCATCACCCTCGATGAACGGCACGATGGGTTGATCCGGCACCTGGAGCGTTCCGCTCTTCATCACGATGGCTTCGCCGGACTTGGGTGCGTCGAACTGGGACATGTTGCCTGCTCGGTAGATCAGCCGCTCGGCGCCCGCAAGGCTGCTGTAAGGTAAACGCCCGGTGCTCTCATTTCATCGCTGTCTCGTTGTCGCCCTAGAACGCCGATCGGCTTGGCCGCTCGGCGTTCTAGCCTCGTTCTGGCGGGGCCGGCACGCGCCGCCCGGCTCGGCCGAAGTGAATTCGGCCGAGCCGCCCCCCACGCGGCCGCGCTCGGCGTTGCTCACTCGTGAACTTCGTTGCCCGAGCAAGCTGTTTGTCGCTCTAGTCCCGTTTTGCTTGCTCGGCGCGTGTTACGGGGGCCAGGCTCCCTCGCGCCAGCCGCAAGCCGCGCCCGCCCCGGCGGCGCTCGGCAAGCGCGCGCGCGACGTTCCTGACGATTGCGTCCAGCAGCCTGGCCAGCCCGCGCCCGAACCACTGCGCATCCCGTACCAGGGGGTGGCCAGGGCGGCGCGCTGTCAGCGCGAGGTGTACACCATCATGGGGGGCATAACGCACTTTCTGGACGTGGAGTGCAAGCATTGCCACCTAGAACCGGACTACTCGGCCGACACACACAACAAGCAGATCGCTAACTGGATGGCGCGCGAGCTCATCCCTCGGCTCGAGCTGCGCGAGCAGGCCGAAGGGCGCGGCGGCGACACCGGCGTCTGGTGTCAGGACTGCCACGCCGGCAAACCGAAGTTCCTGGGCAACCCTCGACGGCGAGACCTTGCGATCGAGTGGATGACCACGCACTTGGTCGAAGACTTCGAAACGACCCAAGGCAAGCCCCCCAAATGTAAGGACTGCCACGGCGGCGATCTGGGCTCGCCCGGGTTTCGCGCCAAAATCATCCTCACCGACCTCCCGTTCTCCCGGCCTCCACTCCCCACGCCCTCGCTCTCACCCACCCCCACGCTCGCCCCCGGCTCCACGCCCGCCCCGGAGCCCGCCTCCGGCGAGCCCGTCCCGGACTAGGAGGCTGGTGTGAAACACCAGCTGTCGAAATCCTAGGAGGCTGGGTTTGAAAAACACCAGCCTCCTAGGCTCGAGTTGGGCGATTTCGCCTCGGGAATTGTAGGGCTCTTGCGAGTATCTACGTGGTCGCGTGAGCGAGCAGACCACTCGAAATGTCCGGCAGTTCATGCATACCCGAGCGAAGCAGGCGCCCGTCCCGCCGGTTTTTCTCGTGGCTCGCGGCTTCCCCGACGATCGTGATCTTTCCTTCCAAGACCGCAAAGCTCGAGCCTAGGGAGCGCGCTGATGCAGAGCGGTAGCAAGCGTGTCCCTTTCGAGCACGTCAAGCATGACCGCGCGTTGGGCATCTTGCTGCGCGACGCGACCGCGCCCGCCCTCAGGGGCGGATTTTGCGTGGAGAAACGCGTCGGAAAACGCACCGAAACGCACGACCGGGGATGCTGGACCCGCTTCGTAGGCTCACCGGGCGAAAGGTCCTCTATGAACCCGATCGTTCGGCTCATCGGTATCGCGGTGCTGTCGCTCTTGGCGACAGCTTGTAACAAACCCGAGGCTCCCAAGCCGACGGCGGATGAAAAAAACGTCCCGGCCGCTTCGAAGGCGGATGCTCCATCCACGGCCGCGGCGCCCTCGGCGGTGGCCCCGATGCCCAGCGCTGGCAAAGCCCTGAAGGTCGCCTACAGCGACTGGCCCGGTTGGGTCGCCTGGGAAGTGGCGATCCAAAAGGGCTGGTTCAAGGAGGCAGGGGTCGACGTCGAGTTCACCTGGCTCGACTACGTGCCCACGATGGATGCGTTCACGGCCGGCAAGGTCGACGCGGTGTGCATGACCAACGGCGACGCGCTGGTTACCGGCGCGAGCGGCGCCAAGAGCGTGTCGATCATCATGAACGACTACAGCGACGGCAACGACATGATCGTGGCCAAGCCGGGTATCACCTCGATCGCGCAGCTCAAGGGCAAGACGATCGGCGTCGAGGTCGGCTTCGTCGATCATCTGCTGCTCTTGCATGCTCTGAAGGCCGCCAACCTCAAGGAGGCGGACGTCAAGCTCAAGAACATCAAGACCGACCAGACTCCACAAGCGCTCAAGTCGGGTGACGTGGATGCGATCGGTGCATGGCAGCCGTCGAGCGGCGCCGCGCTCAACCAGGTGCCCGGCTCCAAGCCCATCTTCACCAGTAAGGACGTGCCCGGCCTGATCTACGACATGCTGGCGGTCAACCCGAAGAGCCTGGCTGAGCGCCGGACGGACTGGGTGAAGGTGGCGAAGGTTTGGGACAGGGTCGCCAAGTTCGTGAGCGACGAAAAGAACCTGGACGATGCCGCCAAGATCATGGGCGCGCGTGTCCGCCTCAGCCCCGACGAGTACAAAAGGCTGATGAAGGGCACCCACATCATGGACCTGACCGAGGCCAAGAAGCATTGGGCCAAGGCCGACGGCCTCACCTCGGTCTATGGCTCGAACAAGATCGTCGACGAGTTCAACGTCAAGAACACCGTCTACAAGGCGCCCGAAAAGACCGAAGAATACCTCGACCCGTCCGTGACCGACGAAGCGCTCAGGTGACTCACGACGGATCAGAGCACAGCGATGCCAAGGCGGCCGGCGCTCTTTCGATGAGCGCCGGCCCGCGGCGGCGCCTGTTCGCCGTGCGTGCGCCGCTGCCGGCCCGCGTGAGCCTGATAGCGGGCGTGCTGGCTTTCGTACTGCCGCTCTTGCTCTGGTGCAGCGTGAGCTACGTGCCTTTCGTGTGGCACCCGCTGGTGCACGTGACCGACGCGGGCGACAGCAGCGTGCCCGGCCGGTACAGCTACGTGGCGGTCGATCAGCTGGTGGATCTCGAGGTGTTCGAGGCCAGAAACCAGGAGCTGAGCAAGGCCGGAGCCAAGCCGCTGCAGGGCGACCGCGCCAACCCGGTGTTCTTGCCGGCGCCGCACGAGGTGGGGCGCGCCTTCTACACCGCGTTCATCACGCCCCCGCTGCGCAGGGGCGACCTGTGGCTCCACGAGAGCCTGTGGCAGAGTTGCCAGGTCATCTTCTGGGGCTTCTTGTATTCGGCGCTCTTCGGTCTACCGCTGGGTATCCTGTGCGGCACCTTCTCCTTGTTCTCGCGACTCGCGGAGCCATTCGTGGATTTCGTGCGTTACATGCCCGCGCCGGTGTTCGGCGCACTGGCGGTGGCGGTGCTGGGGCTCGGCCAGGAACCCAAGGTCACCATCATCTTCATTGGCACGTTCTTTCAGATGGTGCTGATCGTCGCCAATACCACGCGCTCGGTGGACGGCGCGCTCCTGCAAGCGGCGCAAACGCTCGGTGCCAGTCGCTTCCAGCTGGTCAAGAGCGTGGTGATTCCGGCGGCGCTGCCGAACCTGTACCGTGACATGCGCATCCTGCTGGGCTGGGCCTGGACCTACCTGGTGGTGGCCGAGCTGATCGGCGAAAAGTCAGGCATCAGCGCGTTCCTGTACCAGGAGCAGCGCTACCTACACTTCGACAACGTGTACGCGGGCATCGTGATGATCGGCATCATCGGGCTGGTCACCGATCAGCTGCTCAGCTTCGTCGGTCAGTTCCTGTTCCCCTGGGAGACCGGCAACTCTACGCTGCTCCACTTCTTCCACAATCTCAAGCTGGCGCTTTCGCCGCGCGGTACGGCCGTGCCCGAAGCCGACCCGATCAACGATTCTCAGGTGCTGGAGCGCATGCCCAACATTGCGCCAGCGCAAACGGTCGAGGAGCAGGGGGAGTTGTCGGTTGTCAGTTGTCAGTTGTCGGAGGAAAAGGCCAATGTCGGTTGACGATCGTCTGGAGCTGCCCAGCTATCTGCACCACACCGAGGAGGTTTCGGCGCGTCTCGCAGAAATTCGCCAGCGCCCGGTGGTGATGAGCATGTCGGCCGTTTCCCGGCAGTTCGACAGTGCGCAGGGGCCGGTGCTGGCGCTCTCGAAGATCAGCTTCGACGTGCGCCAGCGCGAGCTGATCAGCGTGATCGGACCGTCTGGCTGCGGCAAGTCGACGTTGATCCGCATCATCGCGGGACTCGAAACCTGCAGCGGGGGCTCGATCAAGATCGACGGTAAGGAGGTCGGGGGACCCGCCGCGGATCGCGGCATGGTGTTTCAGGGCTACACACTGTTTCCGTGGCTGAACGTGAAGAAGAACGTGATGTTCGGCCTCAAGATGAAGGGCATGCCCAAGGCCAAGGCCGAGCGACTGGCCATGGACTGGTTGGACGTGGTCGGGCTGACCCAGTTCGCCAGCCACTATCCGGCGCAGCTGTCGGGCGGCATGAAGCAACGGGTGGCGATCGCGCGAGCGCTTGCCAACGAGCCGCGCATCCTGCTGATGGATGAGCCTTTCGGCGCGCTGGATGCGCAGACGCGCGGCAGCATGCAGGCGCACTTGCTCAAGATTTGGGAAAGCGTCGATGTGACGATTCTGTTCATCACGCATGACCTCGACGAGGCCATCTATCTATCGGACCGTATCGTGGTTTTGGGGGCGCATCCGGGTCGCATCCTCGAGATCATCGAGGTGCCCGTCGGGCGCCCTCGCCATACCGATCAGTTTCTGTCCGGTCACTTCCTGGCGACGAAAAAGCGGCTCGAGCAATTGATTCACCATCGTGAAACGTTGCCGAAACGCAGCACGGAGAAACTAGGCATCATTGCGGCGTAAGGCCCGCCATGCATTGCCTAGCCTGAGCCGGGACGACCCGGTTTCGCGACGGGCCACAATGCCGGGACGACCCGGCACCGAAGTTCCTTCCAGGGTCCGGATCCGCGCGGAACGGTACCGAGCGCGAGCGTGCTCCACTCAGGCCCCTCCCTGATAGGAGGAACACGACCAGGATGACCGAGCCCCAACTGATTTTGGAAGAACTGCTGCGCGGCGGCCAAATGTGGTCGCGCGTGCTCAGGCGCGGACAGTCGCTGCGGCTCACGGATGTCGAGGGTGGCGCGGCGGTGGCGGCCCTGTTTTACAACGCGGAGGAGCTGAGCGAACGCTACAACATGCCCGACACGCTCAAGGCGCAGCACATCGCGCGCCTGACCGCGGGCTTCGTGCTGTATTCGGACATGGGGCGCGTGCTGTGCTCGATCACCGAAGACACGGTGGGCTGGCACGACACCATCACCGGGCACGGCACGGCTCTGCACGGACGCGCCAAGTTCGGCGAGGGCACGTATCAGGAGCTGCGCAACGAGCGTCACCGCAACACGCGTGACAACTTCCTGGTCGAGCTCGGCAAGTACGACCTCGGCAAGCGCGACATCGTCGCCAACGTGAACTTCTTCGTGAAGGTCGTGGTCGATGCGGAAGGCAAGCTCAGCTTCGTGCCGCGCAATTCGCGACCGGGCAGCTATGTGCAGCTGCGCGCGGAAATGAACACGCTGCTGGTGCTCTCGAACACGCCGCATCCGCTCGACTCAGCCGCCAGCTACGCCCCCAAGCCAGTGGCGCTCACCATTCGCTCGGGCGCGCCGGCCCGGCTCGACGACCCGTGCCGGCTGTCTCGGCCCGAAAACGGCCGCGGCTTCACGCTCACCGACAGCTATTTCGCGGGGAGGCTCTCGTGCTGAGTGCCATGATTCGGGGACGAATCATGGCGCGCGGCTACGCCGCGCAGCGTCGCATCCGCGGCGCCACCACTCTCTGGTCAGGGGGGGCGTCCCCGCCCCCCGAGCCGGCTTCGCCGGTCTCGCCCCCCTCACTCGCTTCGCGAGTGGCTAGTGCTCGAACAATAGCCGTTTCTACCCCAGCTGTTTCCGCGAGGAGATCGCGCTAGCCATGGCGCTATTGGAGAGCAAGCTCGACCCTGCGCGGGCGGTGTTCGACCAGAAGGTGCTGGCGGGCGATGGCTTCACCCACGTCGTAAAGCGTGGCCAGATCTTCCGCATCGTCGACCTCGAGGGTAACCAGGCGGCGGACACGCTGTTTTACGACGCGCACGATCCGAGCAACCGCTACAGCGCGGTCGATACGGTGCGCGAGCAGGGCAATATCTATCTGACCACCGGCACCAAGCTCATGAGCACCGAGGGCGACGTGCTGATGACAATCGTGGCCGACACTTGTGGACGACACGATACGTTGGGCGGCGCGTGCGCGGCGGAGTCGAATCAGGTGCGCTACGCGATCGAGAAGAAGTACATGCACGCCTGCCGAGACACCTTCTTGCTCACGGTGGCGCGATGTACCCACGACATGAGCAAGCGCGACATCACCGCCAACGTGAACTTCTTCATGAACGTGCCAGTCACGCCCGACGGCAAGCTGACCTTCGAGGACGGTGTCTCCGGACCGGGCCATTACGTCGAAATGCGCGCGGAAAGGGACGTGCGCGTTTTGATCTCGAACTGCCCGCAATTGAACAATCCTTGCAACGGCTACAACCCTAGTCCGATTCGGGTTCTCATTTGGGATGTCTGATGATGCGGTTCTATTCTCGTGTGTACCTTGCCCAAAGGGGAGGTCGACCGTCGTGAGCAGTAGCGCAACGGGCGCTCGGCCCCGCCGAGTTTGTCTCACACAGGGGTTTTATTCTCGTGTGTACCTAGCCCCAAGGGGGAGGTCGACCGTCGTGAGCAGTAGCGCAACGGGCGCTCGCCCCCGCCGAGTTTGTCTCACACGCCTCTCATTGGCGGATCGTGATCTGATCTTGCCAAGACTGTTGGGGTGGTTCCATCCGCTGGGGCCCCTGCCCCAGCGGCAACGTCCATTGACGTGACAACGAAACGAGCGGCTGTTTCTAACCCCTAACCCCTAATCCCTAAGCACTCCGAAAACCCGAAGAATCTAGAAGCCCGAGGGCCCGGGCCAATCTTGGAGGATCAGGATTGAGCCCCTGGTTTGCCAACAACACTGAACCGGTGATGTCTACGAAGCGGTTCGGGTCCTCTGGCTTCCTGATTCTTCGCGTTGGTCCAAGGCCGCCCCGAGCGCCATGTTCGATACAGTACTGATCGCCAACCGTGGCGAGATAGCTTGCCGAGTGATTCGGACGCTCAAGCGTCTGGGGGTTCGTGCGGTGGCCGTTTACTCCGAAGCGGATCGCCATTCGCGTCACGTGCTCGACGCCGACGCGGCCGTCTGCATCGGCCCCGCGCCGGCCAAGCAGAGCTACCTGAACGCCGACGCCGTGCTGGAAGCGGCCAGGCAGAGCGGCGCCCAGGCCGTCCACCCGGGATACGGCTTTCTGAGCGAGAACACGCGCTTCGCCGAGGCGGCCGAAGCCTTGGGCATCGCCTTCGTGGGCCCGACTGCGGAACAGATCCTGAAATTCGGCCTGAAACATACGGCGCGCGCGCTGGCCAAGGCAGCCGGCGTGGCGCTTCTGCCGGGTAGTGAGCTGCTGGGCAGCGTGGAGCAGGCGCTGGCCGAGGCGCAGCGCATCGGTTTCCCGGTGATGCTCAAGAGCTCCGCGGGCGGTGGCGGCATCGGCATGTCCTTGTGCCGCAGCCCGGCCGAGCTGACCCAAGCCTTCGAGACCGTCAAACGTCTGAGTCAGAACAACTTCGGCGATGCCAGCGTCTACCTGGAGCGCTTCGTGGAGCGCGCGCGGCACATCGAGGTGCAGCTTTTCGGCGACGGGCGCGGTGAGGTGATCGCGCTGGGTGAGCGTGACTGTTCGGCGCAGCGCCGCAACCAAAAGGTGATCGAGGAGACGCCGGCGCCGAATCTCGAGCCCGCGCTGCGCCGTGCGCTTCACGAGGCGGCGGTCGTACTCGGCAAGAGCGTCGCGTATCGCTCCGCCGGAACCGTCGAGTTCGTGTTCGACACCGAGCAGCGCCAGTTCTACTTCCTGGAAGTGAACACGCGGCTGCAAGTCGAGCACGGCGTGACCGAGCTGGTCATGGGTGTGGATTTGGTTGAGTGGATGCTGCGCACCGCTGCCGGGGATGCCCCGGATCTGGCGGCTTTTCGTGGGCGCGAGCCGTCCGGGCACGCCATCCAGGTGCGGATCTATGCCGAGGATCCAGCGCGCGACTTCAAGCCCAGCGCTGGCCTGCTCACGGAGGTAGAGCTCCCGGAGGTGCGCGTCGACACCTGGATCGAGCGCGGCACGGAGGTTTCTCCCTTCTACGACCCGCTGCTCGCGAAGCTCATGGTGCGCGGTGAGACCCGTGACCAGGCACTTTCCCAGCTGCGCCGCGCGCTCGGCGAGACGCGCATCGGCGGCATCGAGACCAACCTCGAATACCTGACCCAGCTCGCCGGTGATCCCGTGCTGGTGGCCGGCGAGATGACCACGGCGCACCTGCGCGGTGTCCAGTTCTCGACGCGCAGCATCGAGGTGCTGAGCCCTGGCACCTTCAGCATCGTCGTCGACCATCCGGGACGCCTGGGGTACTGGGATGTCGGCATCCCACCCTCCGGTCCGATGGACTCGCTCGGGCTGCGGCTCGCCAATCGCATTGCCGGCAACGAGGCCGGCGCTCCGGGCCTCGAGCTCACCATGTCCGGTCCGAGCCTGCGCTTCGCGGCAGACGCCGTGGTCGCGCTTGCCGGCGCGGCCATGGCCGCCAGTCTGGACGACGTTCCGCTCGCGTTTTTCGAGCCGATTTCGGTCAAGGCCGGTCAAACCCTGAAGCTCGGAGCGGTCGGCGCCGCGGGGGTCAGGAGCTACCTGGCAGTGCAGGGCGGGCTTTCCGTGCCCGAATACCTGAGCAGCCGCACGACCTTCACGCTCGGAGGTTTCGGTGGGCATGGCGGTCGCACGCTGCGTCGCGGCGACATCCTGCATTTCGGGGTGGCCGCTCTACGGCAAGCTCCGCGTGCGCTTCCCGAGGCGCTCCGGCCGCGCGTGACGCGCAGTTGGCAGCTCGGCGTGCTCTACGGACCTCACGGCGCGCCCGACTTCTTCACGCCGCGCGATATCGAGATGCTGCTGTCGAGCGAGTGGGAGGTGCATTACAACTCGAACCGCACCGGAGTACGGCTGATTGGGCCCAAGCCGGAGTGGGCGCGACCCGATGGCGGGGAGGCCGGCCTTCATCCTTCGAACATCCACGACGTCGCCTACGCGATCGGCTCGATCGATTTCACCGGCGACATGCCAATCCTGCTCGGGCCGGACGGGCCGAGCTTGGGCGGCTTCGTATGCCCTGGGGTGGTGGCGAGCGCGGAGCTCTGGAAGATGGGACAGTTTCGCCCTGGCGATCGCGTGCGGCTGGTGCCACTTTCGGCCGAGCAGGCCGCGGCGCTCGAGACCGCGCAAAATCAGCTGATTTCGAATTGGGATGCGGCGGCTCCCGCGGCTGAGCTGAAAGCCGTGCCGCCGGCCGGGGCGGTGGCGGGGCTGCTGCCCGCGACAGCCGAGCGGGTCGAGGTCAGGTACCGCCGGGCCGGCGATCGTCACCTGCTCGTGGAGTACGGCCCGCTGGTACTCGACTTGCGGCTGCGCTTTCGGGTCCACGCGCTGATGAGCTGGCTGAAAGACAGCAAGCTCGGCGGCATCGTCGACCTGACGCCGGGCGTGCGCTCGCTTCAGATTCACTTCGACAGCCACGTGCTCTCGAGTCAGCGGTTGCTTTCGGCGCTCCAAACGGCGGAGCAGGAGCTGCCCCGGATTGACGAGATCACGGTAGAGGCGCGCACCGTGCATCTGCCGCTGTCCTGGGACGATCCGCAGACGCAGCTGGCCATCTCCAAGTACACGAGCTCGGTGCGGCCGGACGCGCCATGGTGTCCGAGCAACATCGAGTTCATTCGCCGCATCAACGGCCTGCCGTCGGTGGAAGACGTGCGCCGCACCGTGTTCGATGCCAGCTACCTGGTGCTGGGTCTGGGCGACGTCTACCTGGGGGCTCCGGTCGCGACGCCGGTCGATCCCAGGCACCGCCTGGTGACCACCAAGTACAATCCGGCCCGCACCTGGACCCCAGAAAATGCGGTGGGCATCGGCGGCGCTTACTTGTGCATCTACGGCATGGAGGGGCCGGGCGGCTACCAGTTCGTAGGCCGTACGCTGCAGGTCTATAGCCGCTTTCGGTCGACCTCGAGGTTCGAGCCCGGCACGCCCTGGCTGCTGCGCTTCTTCGATCAGATTCGGTTTTATCCGGTGGCAGGCGACGAGCTGCTCGAGATGCGCGACGCGTTTCCGTACGGGAAGGTGGACATTCGGGTCGAGCAAGGGCACTTCGTGCTGCGTGACTACGAGCGCTTCCTCGCCGAAAATCACGGCAGCATTTCGCAGTTCAAGCAGCAGCAGCAGGCGGCGTTCGAGGCCGAGCGACAGCGCTGGGTCGAAAGCGGCCAGCTCGGCTTCAGCAGCGAGTCGCGAGACGATATTGCGCCAGGCGCAGCCAGCAGTGACTTGCCGGAGGGTGCCGAGGCAGTCGAATCGCACGTGCCCGGAAGTGTATGGAAGCTCGCAGTGCAGCCGGGGGACCGCGTCAAACGCGGCCAGACCCTGCTGGTGGTGGAATCGATGAAGATGGAAATTGCCGTGGAGGCGCCCGCGGACGGCGTGGTGCTCGAGCTCTTGGTGACCGAAGGGCGCGCGGTCGTGCCGGGCCAGCGCGTGGCGGTGCTGGGCGCGCAGGGAGCCACATGATACCGAGCTTGACCGAGCTGCTGAGCCAATACCGCAGCGGCGCTCGAAAACCGCGCGAGGTACTGAGCGAATGCTGCCAGCGCATCGAATCCGAAGGGGAGCGGCCGATCTGGATCTCGCGTTTCGATGAAGCGCAGCTGCTCGCCCAGCTCGAGGCCAGCGACCCCGCTGGCCCGCTCTACGGCGTGCCGTTCGCGGTCAAGGACAACATCGACGTGGCGGGGCTGCCCACCAGCGCAGGCTGCCCCGACTTCAGCTACACCCCCGTGCGGCACGCGCCGGTGGTCGAGCGATTGGTGCAGGCGGGGGCCATCGTGCTCGGTAAGACCAACCTGGATCAGTTCGCCACCGGGCTGGTCGGAACGCGCTCGCCCTACGGGATCTGCAGCTCGGTCTTCGACAGTCGTTACCTGTCTGGCGGCTCCAGCTCGGGCTCGGCGGTGGCGGTGGCGAAAGGCCAGGCGGCGTTCGCGCTCGGCACCGATACTGCCGGCTCGGGGCGTGTGCCGGCGGCCTTCAACGGCCTGGTCGGCCTCAAGCCAACCCGTGGTCTTCTCAGCACGCGCGGTGTGGTGCCGGCGTGTCGATCGCTGGATTGCGTTTCGGTGTTCACGCGCACGGTGGCGGACGCGGACCTGCTGCTCGAGCTGTGCGCTCTGCACGATCCAAAAGATCCGTTCTCGCGCCCCGGTCGCGCGGTCACGGGCCTGGGCGATGCCCCCCTGCGGCTCGCGGTGCCGCTCGCGCAAGATCTCGAGTTCTTCGGTGACCTGGAGAGCGCCGAGCTATTCGTGGACGCGGTGAAGCACGCGGAAAGCCTGGGCGCCGAGATCACGCGCTTCGAGCTCGCCCCCTTTCGCGAGGCGGCGGCGCTGCTCTACGGCGGTCCCTGGGTAGCCGAGCGCCTGGCGGCCTGCGGCGCGCTGCTGGAAACCAAGCCGGAGGCGATCCATCCGGTGGTGCGAAGCATCATCGAAGGCGGCCGCAAGTACGACGCGGAGCAAGTTTTTCAGGGGCTTTACCGGCTGCGTGAGTTGCGGACCATCACCGGGCGCCTACTCCAGGAGACCGAGGCGCTGCTCTTGCCGACGGTGCCCACCCACTACACGATAAAGCAGCTCCTGGACGACCCGGTCGAGCTCAACGCACGCCTCGGGACTTACACCAATTTCGTGAACCTGTTGGATCTGGTGGCGCTGGCGGTTCCGGCCGGGCGCAAGCGATCGGGCCTGCCGTTCGGAGTGACGTTCATGGCGCCCGCCTTCCACGATCAACGGCTGCTCGCGCTAGGTCGCCGCTTCCTGGGTGAGGCGGACGCGCAGCAGGTTCCGGCGCGGGGCTGCGTCTGGCTCGCGGTCGCCGGCGCGCATCTCTCGGGGCAGCCCTTGAACCACGAGCTGACGCGCCTCGCTGCCCGGCGCATCCGAACGACCAAGACCGCGGCCGAGTACCGGCTCTACGCCCTCGACACCGTGCCCCCCAAGCCGGGCCTCGTGCACGCTCCGGGTGACGCCGCGCATGCCATCGAGGTCGAGATCTGGGAGCTGACGCAGGAAGCGTTCGGTAGCTTCGTGGCCCGCGTTCCACCTCCGATGACGATCGGCAACACACGCCTGAGCGACGGCTCGCTGGTCAAAGGCTTCTGTTGCGAATCCTACGCTCTGAGCGGCGCGCGCGAGATCAGTCAGTTTGGCGGCTGGCGCGCCTTTCGGGCCAGCAGCTGAGGCCCTCATCGTGACGCGGGCGTGCCTGTTCGTTTATGGCTCGTTGAAGCGCGACGGCCGGCACCACGCCGAGCTCGGCGGCGCACCATTTCTAAGTACGGCGCGTACGCTGGCCGGCTACGCGCTAGAGCCGCTCGGTGAATACCTGGCGCTCGTCGAGGCTCCCGGTCCCGGGTGCGTGCCGGGTGAGCTGTTCGAGGTCGAAGAGCACCAGCTCGAGGACCTCGACACGTTCGAGGGTGAGGGTTACGCGCGTATGCCGCTCATGGTGATAGCGCAAAATGGCGAAAATGTTGCCGCGCTCGCGTACTTGCGAAGGACGCGCTAAGTTTCTCGGTCCCAGAGATGACCACGAGCGACAACGCGGGCGACACGCTGCGCGCGGTGGAGGCCCTCCGCCATACGACGGCGCTGGTCAGCGTGATCGACTTCGACGGGCAGATCCTGATGGAGAACCCCGCCGCGACTCGGGCCTACGGCCAGTCGCTGTCCGGCGAAGGTCGGCATGCCTTCACGCTTCGATTCGCCGACTCGGACGATGCGGCGCGCGCGCTGCATCGCGTGCGTAACGGCAAGGAGTTCGTGGAAGAAGTCTGGGTCAGGACGCTCGATGGTCAGCGTCGTCATGCCCTGGAAGCGCGGCCCACGACCGATCCGGTCACCGGCAATCGCGCCATTCTGCTGAGTGAGATCGACGTCACCTTTCGCTACGAGGCGGAAGAGGTCGTGCGTCGCGTCTACTCGGAGCTGGAATCCCGCGTGAAGGAGCGCACGCTCCAGCTCGAGCGGCTCAACCGCGAGCTGGGCGAGGAGCGGCAGTTCGTGTCGGCGGTGGTCGAGACCGTCGGATCGCTGCTCATCGTGGTCGATTCCTACGGCACCGCGGTGCGCGTCAACCGCGCGCTGTGCGAGCTCACGGGCTACCGCGCCGAAGAGCTGACCGGGCGTCCTATCTGGCAGACGCTTTTGGCCGGGCCCGAGTCCGAGATCGTGGAACGAGCGTTCGCGCAGCACGGGCCACGTTTCCATGCCGTCATGCCGAAGAACATCGAGGGCACGATCCGAACCAAGGCGGGGGGGCCACGCAGCGTGTCCTGCACCAACGCGGCTCTGCTCGATCCGAACGGGCTCACCGAATACGTCATCGTCGCCGGCGTGGATTTCACGGATCGCAGGGAGATTCAGACCCGTCTGCAGATCAGCGATCGCATGGCCTCGATCGGCACGCTGGCTGCGGGTGTGGCGCACGGCATCAACAACCCACTGGCCTACGTGATCGCCAACTTGGACTATGTGAGAAGCAAGCTAGCCGTTCCGTGGGATGAGCTGCCACTCGCGGACGTGAAGGAGGTGCGGGAGCTGATCGACGAGAGCTTGGAGGGCGCCGATAGAGTGCGGCGCATCGTGGGAGATCTGCGCTCATTTTCGCATCAGGGCGATGATCGCGTGCACGCCGTGGACCTGGCCAGCGTGATCGAGCGCGCGCTGAACATGGCCATGAACGAGATCCGCCACCGCGCGCGCGTGGTGCTCGACTTGCAGCCCATGCCGCGTGTGACCGGCACGGAATCCAAGCTCGGTCAGGTCGTGCTCAATCTGCTGGTCAACGCGGCGCAGTCCATCGAGGCAGGCAATGTCGAAAACAACTCCATCTCGATCCGCAGCCAAATCGACAAGCATGGCCGCCCACGGCTCGAAATCAAGGACACCGGCGTGGGCATTCCGGGAGAATACCTGCGCCGCGTCTTCGACCCGTTCTTCACGACCAAGCCGATTGGCGTGGGCACCGGGCTCGGCTTGAGCATCTCGCACCGTATCGTCAGTGAGTTCGGGGGTGAGATCGGTGTCGAGAGCGAGCACCAACACGGCACCTTGGTCTGGCTGGCGCTCGAGCCCGCACCAGCCGAGATCAGCTCGGCCCCCAGGCAGCAGACGTTCCCGCCGCCGTCCAACCGTGATCGCGCCGCGCGCATCCTGATCGTCGACGACGAGCCCGCCATCCTGCGCGCGTTGAGCCGCGTGCTCTCCGGTTACCAGGTGACGCGCGCCCTGTCGGGCAAGGAAGCGATCGTGCATATCGAGCAGTCTGGTCCGTTCGACGTCGTATTCTGTGACGTGATGATGCCGGAGCTTTCGGGCATCGACGTCTACGAGCGGGCGCGGCAGGTGTGCCCGGGGCAGGAGCAGCGCATCGTGTTCATCACGGGTGGCGCCTTCACCGAGCACGCGGCCAAATTCGTCGACTCGATCGACAACCCCAAGCTCGGTAAGCCGTTCGACGCCGGCGAGGTCAGGGCGCTGGTCAAGCTGCTCACGCGCGAGCCGGTGGCAGAGCGCGTTTAGGGCGCCGGGTCTCAGAAGTCGCCATCGTTCCGATTGCTTCGGGTTATGTATGTGTGGCGCGAACTTGGCCCGGGCTCGGGGCAGCCCCGTACCATTTCATTCTGGAGGTTTTTCGATGCGTCGCTCGTCCAAAGCCCACCGCCGTTCTTCCCGACACTCGGTCAGGCTCGATTGCCAGGTAGTCCGGGAACGCGACTTTCAACTGGTCGCCGATCGCGTCGTGAATCTTTCCTCGACCGGGCTGCTGGTCAGCCCCGCCGACCCGGCCCTGACTGGTGAGCGCCTGATCGTCTCGTTCCAGATCCCGCACTCGGGCTACTGGGTCGATGCAGAAGCCATCGTGGCTCGCGTGGTGCACGGCCGTCGTCCGGGGGAGTACACGCGCAGCTTGGCGCTCGAGCTCGAGAACGTGGAAGATATCCCTCAGATGATTCTCGGCCGGGCGCTGCGCCGCTGCCCGCCGGCGCCTCCCGGGCATCGCTCGCGTCGCCGCCGCGGCCCGATGGCGCTCGGGGCGCTGCTCAGCTGAGCCGGGCGCCATTCGAGGATTGCTTCGACGCCGTGCCCCGCTCGATGCGCTCGCGCACCGCCTCGACCAGTTTTTGCGGCGAGAAAGGCTTGGCCAGGAAGGTGGCGTCTTCGAACTCTCCCGGTTCGCCCTGGTCCATGAACTCGGGAAAGCCGGACATGAAGACCCAAAGGATGCTAGGGGCGAAGGCACGCACCGCGCGAGCCAGCTCCGGTCCGGTCAGCTCCGGCATCACCACGTCGCTCACGACCAAGTCCAAGGGCACGCTCTGCTCCCTGAGCAGGGCGAGTCCAACGGCACCGTTTTCCGCCTGCAATACCTCGTAGCCGGCGTTGCCCAGCGCGCGCGCGGCGATCGCACGCACCTGCGGCTCATCCTCCACCACCAGCACGCGCTTGCGCGGCACCGCGATCGGCAGCACACCGCTCGTAGTCGGGATCGTCTCTTGCGCGGAGGCGAGTGGCAAGAACACGCGCATGATCGTGCCCTTACCGAGCTCACTCTCGGCGCGGATCGTGCCCTCGTGTTGACGAACGATGCCAAAAGAGGTGGCCAGTCCAAGCCCGGTGCCGCGGGTTGGCGTCTTGGTGGTGAAGAATGGCTCGAACAAGCGTTGCTGAACTTCCGGAGTCATGCCGACTCCGCTGTCGCGCACTTCGATGCAGGCGTATTCGCCGGGCGGCACACCGGCCATGTCGGCAACCGAACCCGGCGCGATCGTGCAGCGGCTGGTCGAAAGCTCGATCCGCCCGCTACCGGTGATGGCATCGCGCGCGTTGACCACCAAGCTTACGATCACGTGCTCGATTTGTCCTGCATCGGCCAAGATGGGCAGCGGCTCCGGCGAACGTTCGGCGGTTAGTGTGAGCCCTTCGCCGATCAATCGCCGCAGCATACGCTCCACGCTCGAGACCAGCTCGCCGAGCTCTACGTTGCGCTTGACCAGGAGCTGCTTGCGAGCAAACGCCAAGAGCTGCTTGGTGAGCTCGGAGGCGCGCTCCACTGCCGAGTGCACCTCCTTCAGCTCGCTGGCAGGCGACGCACCGGCGACCAGCGCCCGTTCGGCCATCGACGTCGAGGCGCTGATTACCGTCAGCAGGTTGTTGAAGTCGTGAGCCACGCCGCCGGCGAGCCGCCCCACGCTCTCGAGCCGCTGCATGTGAATCAGCTCGGCCTCGAGATTTCCGGCGCGGTTACGCTCGACCATCGCCTCGCTGGCTGCCGCCTCGGCTCGCACCAGGGCCATCTCGGCCCTGTCGGCCTGGTCCTTGAGGCGCGAAAGCGCGACGTCCATGCCGTGGCGTGTCAGCGCCAGCCCCGAAATCGCCATCAAGAAGAGCAGTAGATGGACCGGCTCGAGCAACGGCGTTCGAAAGTCGGAGCGCAGCGCGAGGCCCAGGAGCCCGAGCGCAGCCGAGCCCAGGATCCAGCGCGACGAAGTGAGCATCAGCGCCACGATCGGCGGAATCATCACGCCGACCATGACCCGCTGAGTCAGGTAGGGCTCCCGGGCGGCCGCCACGAGCAGCAGCGTCAATGACGCGACCGCGACGTGGCGTGCCGGCTCCCAGCCGCGACGCAACGCCTCGAAACACCCGGCGTGAATCAGTGCTCCGATGCAGACGGCCAGCGCATGCGGATCGCCCTGGACCCACAGCATGATGGCCAGCACCGCGCTGAGCGCGGTCTGGAGCCCCAGGAAAGCCTGAGCAATGGAGCGCTGAGTAACCACGGACGGGACCCAGGCCGAGAGTAACAGATTACGTTCCAGAACCGCATATCTGGACGTGCATGGAGGGTAGCCACTTTTCCCGCGAAGCGGCGTCAGCGCGAACGTTGGACCGCTTCTGGCAGGCGCCTGACGGCGCCGTAACAGGCGCTACGCATCACGGCCAAATTCGCGGCAATGGCGCGCTCTGCCGCACCTTTCCCACTTGGCTCACAGGGCCGCGTGCGCTATGCCCGCTAGAGCCGAGCAAGCGATGCCTACCTGCAAATCGTGTGGCGAAGAGGTCGATGAGCTGGTCACGGTCAAGGTCGCCGGCAAGAGCAAGAAGATCTGTGATTCGTGCGCTGACGAGGTGCGCGAGCAGGGTGAAGTGGCCGAAGCCAGTGAGGCCGTCGTTCAGGACATGATGGGGTTCAAAGGCCGACGCTAAAAGTCGATGTTTGCCGCGTGGCTGGCAGCGGGTGACGTGGTGACCGGCAACGCTGGTCCTCGAGCAGGGGCTCCAGGCCGCCTCCTGAGCGACGGCCCGGACCGCAACAGACGCTCAGCCCGCCTGCAGCTTGGCGTTTACAACCAGCTCCGGCACCGCAGCGAGCGCCTTCGAAATCGGGCAGTTCGCCTTCGAGAACGCGACTTTGTCGTTGAACAGCGCCTCGTCGATGCCCGGCACGATCGCGACCGTCTCGAGCTCGATCTTGGTCACGGTCGGCCCGTCGCCGAGCGTCACGGTGGCGCTGGTCGAGATGCTGGTCGGCGGCTTGCCTTCCTTGGTGAGCTGGGCAGCGAGGAACATCGAAAAGCAGCCAGCGTGTGCCGCGCCGATCAGCTCCTCGGGATTGGTACCCTTGCCGCTGCCCTCGAAGCGCGACCCGAACGTGAACGGAGCCTCGAACGCGCCGTTGCCGCTCTTCACGCTGCCACTACCCTCCTTGAGGGTACCGTTCCACGTCGCCGATGCCTTCGAAACTGCCATGGGATCTCCTTTTTCTCCGTAGGGGTTTGGGGGGATAGCCTCGTCAGGGGTTTGCCACAACCCCGAGGTTCAAATGAGGTCCAGTCGCCCTTTCTCCCCCGCCCGAAGGGGGTCATAATCAAGCAATGCGGTGGCGTCCGACAGCCGCGCCTTGGTCGCGCCTTTTCGCCACGGGTGCGCTGACCGCACTGGCTGCATGCGGGCCCAGCGCGTCGGTCCAGACCCGCGCTGGGGTTGCGCAGGTCAAGGCCGCACCGCATCGGCCTGCAGCTTCGCCTGCGCGAGCCGCATCTGCGTCACCCTCCGCCTCTTCCGAGGCGCCCGCTCTAGCCGATGCTCGCCACCTTCTCAACCGGTGCGCGTTCGGACCGCGGCCTGGGGAGGTGGAACGCGTCGCCCGCATGGGCACCCAGCGCTGGCTCGAAGAGCAGCTCGCTGGGCCTCCGGAGAGCCCCTTGCTGCAGGCCGCGCTGGTGCCGCATAGCGCGGCTTTCGTGCCGCCCGCCCAGCTGGTGGACGACTGGCTCGGAGACGGTTGGGAGGCGGAGACGCGCACGCTGAAGGAGCTGCGTCAGGAAACCAAACAGCACTACCGCGACCATTTGCGGCGCCTGGCCACCGCGGAGCTGACGCGCCACATCCTGAGCCAGCGCCAGCTGGAAGCGGTGATGACCGACTTCTGGGCGAATCACTTCAACGTCTACGCCGCCAAGGGCTTCGTGCGGCTGTACGAGGGCGACTACCTGGAGCGCGCGATCAGGCCCAACGCGCTCGGCAAGTTCTCCGAGCTGCTGCTGGCTACCGCGCGGCACCCGGCCATGCTGCTCTACCTCGACAACGCGGAGAGCCGCCGGGAAAGCAGCGCAAGCATGAGCGCTGGCAAGCGCCGTGGCCTCAACGAAAACTACGCGCGCGAGCTGCTCGAGCTGCACACGCTAGGTGTCGACGGCGGCTATAGCCAGCGCGACGTGCAAGAGGTGGCGCGCGTGCTCACGGGCTGGAGCGTCACGCAGCTCCGCGGCGGTCGCTTCGAGTACATATTCAAGAAAGGCGCGCACGATCGCGGTGAGAAGAAGCTGCTCGGCGAGGTCTTTCCAGCTGGTCGCGGCGAGGACGAGGGCGTGCGGCTGATCGAGTTTCTCGCGCGGCACCCCTCCACTGCACGCCACGTGGCGACGCGGCTCTGCACGCGCTTCGTGGCCGATCAAGCTCCAGCCAGTTGCGTAGCTGCCGCGACGAGCGCGTTTCGACAGAGCGACGGTGACATCCAGCAAGTGGTGCGCGCGATCGTCAAGGATGCGAGCTTCTGGGCGCCAGCAGCGCGCCGCGGCAAGCTCAAGACTCCGCTCGAGCTGGTCGCTAGCACCGCACGCGCGCTGGGCGCCATGCCCGACGGCAGCCTGGCCTTGTCGCGCACGCTCGAGCAGCTCGGTGAGCCTCTGCTCCAGGAGCGCGTGCCTACTGGTTATCCGGACTCCGAGCCCGAGTGGGCGAGCGGCGGCGGCATGCTGGCGCGCATGACTTTCGCGACCGAGCTCGGCGCCGGCAAGCTCCAGGGATTGGAGGTGCGGTGGCACGAGACGCTGCCGCCCGGCGCAGACGCGGTGGAGCTTTCGAACCGGCTGGGCGCGCTACTGCTGGGCGCTGGTACTGGCTCGCCGCTGCTCAGCGCGGTGCGTGAGGAGACCAGTGCCATCGCTGACCCGGAGCAGCGGCGCGCGGCCGTGGTCGCGCTCTTGGTGGGCAGCCCGGAGTTTCAGCGCCAATGACCAGTGCCATGCGCCCCGTGCTTTCGCGCCGCGCGCTGCTGCACGGCGGTTCCGCCGCGCTGGGAGTGTCCGTGCTCTCGGGCATGAGCCTTCTTTTGACCTCGCAGGCCGGCCATGCCGAGTCGCCGCGCCCGGCCTCGGCGGTGACAGGCGCTCCGGTGCTCTTGTGCGTGTTCCTGCGCGGCGCTGCCGACGGGCTGAGCTTGGTCGTGCCCCATGCCGACGCCGAATACTACGCGCTCCGCCCGAGCATCGCCGTGCCCCGTCCAGGTGAGTCAGGTGGAGCGCTGGATCTGGATGGTCGCTTCGGCTTGCATCCGAAGCTCGAGCCGCTCAAAGCCGCCTACGACGCGGGTGAGCTCGCGCTGGTGCACGCAGTCGGGTCACCGCATCCGACTCGTTCCCACTTCGAAGCGCAGGACTACATGACGACGGGCGCGGTCGGGGATCGCACGGTGGCGCAAGGCTGGCTGGCCCGTTACCTGGCGAGCCAGCCTGCGGGAAGCTCAGCCTTGCTTCGAGCCGTGGCCCTGTCGCAAAGGCTGCCTCTCGCGCTGCGCGGCTATCCGGATGCCATCGTGACGCCGCGGCTCAAAGACTTTCATTTCCAGGCCAGCGCTGCGCTGGAGCCCGTGCTTTCCAAGGGGTTTTCGCGGCTGTATCGCGCCGAATCCCAGAGCCCCGCCGAGCGCGCCGGTAAGCGCGCGCTCGAGGCGAGCCAGCTGGTCCAGAGCGCGCTCGCCAAGCAAAAAAACCGCGTCAAGTATGCCCGCGACGCGCAGGAGTTCAGCGAGGTGGCGCGGCTCATCAAGGCCGATGTCGGCCTGCAGACCGCCTGGATCGATCTGAGCGGCTGGGATACGCACCACCAGCAGGGCCGGAGCGATTCGGGTGAGCTCCCGCGTCAACTGGATCGGCTGGCGCGCGCGCTCAGCGCGCTGCGCGCGGATCTCGGCGCGCTGCTCGAGCGCGTGGTGATCGTGGTGATGAGCGAATTCGGTCGCACGGCGCGTGAGAACGGCACCCGTGGTACCGACCACGGGCATGGTGGTGCGATGCTGGTGCTCGGCGGCAAGATCAAGGGCGGTCGCGTGCTCGGGCGCTTCCCAGGTCTCGCGCCGCATGAGCTCTACGAGGGGCGTGATCTGGCGGTCACCACCGACTTTCGCGACGTGCTGAGCGAGATTTGTGAAAGTCACCTGGGCGTGGCCGACACGTCCGCACTGTTTCAGGGCTTCCGGCGCGACAAGACACGCCAGCTCGGCCTGTTCGGATAGCCCGAGCTCAATACAATTGGCTCGTGAAGTGCAGCGCCCAGCCTGGTACAGAAACACCGACGCGCCGAGAAATCGCACGGGATCCTTCGCGAGCGCCGGAACCAAATCAGTCGCGTAATGCCGCGAGCAGGGGGCGGGGCTGTCTGCGGTTTCGCACTTCAAGTAGCTGCCGCTCAGGGGAGAGGTGCGAATCTGCAGGCGCCCTTAGCCAGCTGGAACGGGTTTGGCGACCAGTGTCGGGCGGCACCTTGGTAGCCCAAGCTGATTCGCGGCTTGCGTGGTACTGGTCGAAGTATGGCCGGACCGGTTCAGTTGATTGACGAGGCGCTCCTCGACGCGACGCTGGCTCGCGCGCAGACCGTAGCGCGCGGGCGCACCAACCACAATTTTCATCCGGACATGGCCTCGAATCCGCATCGCTTTCTCAATGCCTGGGTGCGGGGCAGCTACGGGGCGCCGCACCGCCATTTGCAGGTGCCCAAGCCGGAGAGCTTCGTGGTGCTGCGCGGTGAGATGGCGCTGTTCATCTTCGACGACCAGGGCAACGTGACCGAGCGGCACGTGCTGGGCCGAAATGGCCTGCTGGGCATCGACGTGGCGCCCGGCATCTGGCACACGGTGGCGTGCGTCAGCGCCACCGCGATCTGCTTCGAAGTGAAGGCGGGTCCCTACGACGCCGCCACCGACAAGGAATTTGCCCCGTGGGCGCCGTGCGAAGGCGATCCGGCCGCGGCGGCCTACTTGGAGCAGCTACTGGCGTCGCTCGCTCGATCCTGACGCAGTCTCACACGAAGAAGTCGGGCAAAAGCTCCGCGTCCGGCACGTCGGCGTATTGGCTGAAGTCGCTGATGCCGGCGCCGCGTAGCACCTCCTCGTCGATCAGGAACTGACCGGAGAGCTCACGACTTTTCGAGGTGAGCACGATGTGCGCGGCGTCGGCCACGATCTCCGGGCTTCTGGCGCGCGCCATCACCGCATCGCCCCCGAGCAGGTTCTGTACCGCGGCGGTGCGGATCACGGTGCGGGGCCACAGCGCGTTTACGGCAACGCCGTCACGCCGCAGCTCTTCCGCCAAGCCCAGCACGCACAGGCTCATGCCGTATTTGGCGAGGCTGTACGCCAGGTGCGGCGCGAACCAGCGCGGCTCCTGCGTGAGCGGCGGTGACAGCATCAAGATGTGCGGATTTTCCGCGCGGCGCAGCTGGGGTAGACACAGCTTCGAGCACAGGAACGTGCCGCGCACGTTGACCTGATGCATCAAATCGAAGCGCTTCATGTCCGTTGCATCGGTGCTGGTTAGGCTGATGGCGCTGGCGTTGTTGATCAGGATGTCGATGCCTCCGAACGCGGCCACGGTGGCCGCAACCGCCGCGGTTATCTGGTCTTCGAAGCGCACGTCGGCCACGCAAGCGATGGCGCGGCCGCCAGCCGCCTCGATCTCGCGCACCGAATCGGCGACCGTGCCGGGCAGCTTGGGGTGCGCCGTCTCCGTCTTGCCCAGCACCGCGACACGGGCGCCGTCGCGCGCCGCTTTCAGCGCGATGGCCTTGCCAATGCCCCGACTCGCGCCCGTGATAAAAAGAGTCTTTCCGCGCAGCGACACGCCCGTCACACTATCTGCCAGCATGCCCGCCTACAAGAGTGCTCCTCAGATGCTTACCCCCGCGGTGCGGGTGACGCGCGGTGACGGCGTGGAAGCCCTGCACGCTGCTGCCATCGCGGTCGTGGACGGACAGTCACGTCTCACGCATGCGCTGGGCGATCCGGAGCAGGTGTTCTTCTCGCGTTCGGCGATCAAGCCCCTGCAGGTTCTGCCGCTGGTTCAGGCTGGAGGCCTCGAGCGCTTTGGCTTCGGCTCCGAAGAGCTGGCCCTTTGCGCAGCGTCGCACAACGGTAGCGATGAGCACCGCAGGGTCGTAAGCCGCATGCTGGATCAGCTTGGCCTGGATGCGAGCGCGCTGAAATGCGGCGCCGCGCTGCCGCTCCAGCTGCGCTTGTTCGGCAAATATCCGAGCGCGGGCGAAGATCAGGACGTGCTGCGACACAACTGCTCGGGCAAGCACTGCGGCTTCCTGGCGCTCGCCAAGCTGCTCGACCAGCCCCTCGACTCCTACCTGGACCCTGACGCACCCGCGCAGCGCGCGGTCCGCAGCGCGGTGGCGGAGTCGTGTGAGCTCGAACCCGAGGCGCTCGTACTCGGCACCGACGGCTGCAGCGCTCCGAATTTCGCCTTGCCGCTGCGAAGCCTGGCCATCGGGCTCAAGAACGTTGCGCTGGCTTCTGGAACCAGCGACGAAGCTGCCGCCAAGATTCGCGTCAGGCAGGCCATGCTGACGCACCCGCTGCTGATCTCGGGAGAGCGCCGGCTGGACTACGACCTG
Source organism: Polyangiaceae bacterium (assembly GCA_035281385.1). Lineage (GTDB taxonomy): Bacteria > Myxococcota_A > Polyangia > Polyangiales > Polyangiaceae > PMG-095. The sequence goes on along the minus strand of DATEDZ010000177.1, from coordinate 33,798 downwards.
GCGCGGGCCTTTCCCGATCGAGTCATCGCCAAGGGGGGCACCGAAGCCATCCTGCTCTTGGCCTTTGCGGAGCCGGCGCTGGGCATCGCGATCAAGGTGCTGGATGGCAACCCGCGCGCGCTCGGTCCCATCCTGGTCGAATGCCTGAAGCAGCTCGGGCTGATCGACGCGATGTCGCGCTTCCCCACGCTCACGCGCTACGAAGTGCCGAGCGTGACCAACGCGCGCAAGCTCAAGACCGGCGAAATCCGGGCGGAATTCTCGCTGGTCCAGCTCTAGGCCGGCGCGGTCGCCAGCGGCGGCGCTGGCGGCGTATGACCACAGCACCACCCCCACTATCGGCAAGCCGAACAGCAGCGCCAGCGGTAGCAAGATGCCGGCGGCCCTAACTCCGCGTCGCGTTACTGGTGGCTGCCAAGTCGCGGCTCGCTTGCACAAGGGTGCCGTGCGGAGCCAGGTGCAGACGGGCGCTGCGGGCGCGGGCGGTGTGGGATACGACGACGAGGCGACCGGAGTAGGTCTGGCCGAGCAGCAGGAGCCGCTGCTCGCGGCCTCACAAAAGCCCCCGCGCTCGCAGCACTCGCTCGGTCACCGGCCGCCGCGCCGCTATCAAATCCACCCCCTCCGCGTGCCCGTCCAGTAGCGTTGCAAAGAACACCCGCCGTTCTCCAAGCTCGAGCCAGCCCACGAACCAGCCCAGCTCCCTCGGCTCATCGGGCGGCGCGGTCGAGCCGGTCTTGCCGCGCAGTACGTACTTCTCGGTCACGTCGAGCGTCATGATGTCGCGCACCATGTCGGCAGTGCGCTCCGAGATCGGTAGCTCGTTTCCGTCGAAGCGCCGCAAGAAGTCGATTTGCTGAAGGGGTGAGATGCGCATGCCGCCCCAGAGCCAGAACTTATCCACGCCGCCCGACGTATCGTGGTTGCCGTAGTCGAGTTTCTCCGCCCATTCGCGCTCGCGCTGCTCGCCGATCTTGCGCGCGAGCTCCATGTAGCAGGGCACACACGAGAGCCGAAAAGCGTCACGCAACTTGAGGTCCTGGTTCCAATCGCTCTTCGAGTAGTGCTTGTGGTCCCAGGGCAAGACCGTGTCCGGTCCTTCCACCACGCCGGTCTCGAGCGCGATCATGCTGTGCGGGATCTTGAAGGTCGAGGCCGGCACGACCGCTTCGTCGCAGCGTTTCAAATCACTGCAGCCGAGCACGCCGTCCTGCGTGTCAAATAGCGCGATCGTACCCGTCACCCGTTCCGCCTCGAAGTGCATGGCCAGCTCGCGCAGCTCGCGCGGTCCGCTCGGCGCTTTTTCAGGCGTGGCCGCCACCGTGGCACGCGCTCCGGTTGCCTGGGGGGCAGCGGCGGGTGCTGCGGCCTGCGAGCAAGCCGACAGCGCCGAAGCGACCAGCGGAGCGAGTAAGCGGGTCATCGCCCGCGCCTTAGCATTGGCGCCCGGCGCTGTCAGTCTCGGGGGCGGTCGCCTTTGCGTCGGTGCCCGAAGCCGCCGAGCGGGAAGCGATGCTTGCGTTTCTCCATCAGCTCGTTGAAGCGCTGCTTTTGCGGCTCGCTCAGGACCGCACGAATCTCGTCGTCGACGCGCCCGCGCAGCCCCTGCAGCTCGTCGCCGCATTTTTCGAACATGGCCTTCGTCAGCCGTCGGTTTTCTTCCCGGTGTCGTTCCATGATGCCGCGCACCTTGTCGCGCTGCTCACGGCTCAGGTCGAGCTCTCGGGCCAGTCCTTCGAAACGCCGCGCCTCGTTCGCGCCCGGCCGCTCGTCACCGAGCACCTCGGCCACATGCTTGCTGGCCACGGCGTAGCCAGCTGCGCCACCGGCGCCGGTTCCCAGCACGAAGATGCCGACCACGATGCCGTACGTTTTGAGTCGAGGGCTCACCATGAAAGCTCCGTGTCGTCGCTCACCGCCATCGCCTCACTGACCTCACTCTGCACCGAGATCGCCCAAAACAAGGCCAGAGCCGCCGCCACCACGCCAACCGGGAAGAAACGCCAGGCCGGCAGCCGCAGCGCTGCGAGCGCGCTCAGGGGCTCTTCCGCGATGCGCTGCATCACACGGCTCGAGAAGTCAGCGCGCGGCTTCACCGACTCGGTGGCTTGCGCCAGCCGAGCCAGCCGCGCGTCGATGTCATCGCTGTCGTGAGTCATGACATTGCGCTCCTCTTGCGCAGAGCGGCGCGAGCCCGTACCAGCCGCTGCTCCACCGCGCCCTCACTGCACTGCAAAATCTCGGCAATCTCCGGTGACGTCAGGCCCTCCACCGTTTTGAGCACCAGCGCAGCGCGTTGGTCCGCAGGCAGCTCGCTGATGAAGTCGGAAAGCTCGGCCAGCGCCAGCTTCTGCTCCGCGCTCGCCCAATCCGACGTGGACTCGTCCGCGACGTCGGTGGGCTTGGGCCGGCGCGCGCGGCTACGCATCGAATCGATCGCCTGGTTGGTCACGATGCGATAGAGCCACGTCGCCACGTTGGCTCGTCCGTCGAACTCGCCCGTCAAGAGGGCTCGGTATGCTTTCACGTACGCTTCCTGCACCACGTCCTCCGCATCGGCGACGCTGCCGAGCATCCTAGCGCCCAGCCTGACCAGTCGAACCTGGGTGGCGTCGACGATCCGTTGAAAAGCCGCCGTGTCTCCTGACCGGACACGCTCGACGGCTTCGCCCAGATTGTCCAATGGATCTCCCTGCTTGGGTCACTCGTGCTGGTTGGACGTCGCTCTGGTCCCGATCCCTACGCCCAGCAATTCCCGTAGGGAACGCCGGCCTCGAGGCGTCCGAGCGCGTGATTGGAGCACGACCCGCCATGAAAACATCGCACCTCCTCACTACCACCTCTCTCGCCGCCCTGCTCTCCAGCTTGGGCCTGGTCGCCTGTGGCGGCACCGAGATCGAACCGGCCGCTCAGAAGCAAACCGGGCTCACCCCCGCTCCGGCTCAGCCCGGCCCGGCCACGACGCCCGCGCCCGAGGCAATGCGCCCCGAGGCCGCCGAGCATCGTCGTGGCCGTGGAGGGCGCGGCCACGGCCCGCGCTCTCCCGAGAAGCTGATCGAGCGTTTCGACGCCAACAAGAACGGCACGCTCGAAGCTGCCGAGCTGCCCGAGCGACTGCAAGAGCACATTGGGGAGATCGATACCAGCGGCGATAGCGTCGTGACCAAGGACGAGCTGGGCGCGCATTTCAAGGCACGCTTTGCCGAGCACGCCAAGAAGCGTTTCGAACGCAAGGATACCAACCACGATGGCGTACTGGATCAGGCCGAGGTCGGCGACAAGTGGAGCAAGCTGAGCGTCGCCGATCAAAATGGCGACCAGAAGCTGACCCCCGAGGAGCTGCGCGCTGCTTTCGAGTCCGGCAAGCTCAAGCCCAGCTTCGGCGGCCGCGGCAAGCCGCACCGGGATTGACGCCCTAAGCGGCCAGCCGCTCGAGCAGCGCGCCTGGTAAGACCAGGCACGAGTCACCGAACTCGTGCTGCAGGTAGCCGGTGCGGGCGGCATGGGCCACGGCACGCTCCAGCAGCCGCCGCGGTGCGAAGGCCTCGAGCAGCTCGAAATGACTGGTGCCAGGCTCGTGCAGCCCGGTGAGCAGACCGTCGACGACCCGCGGTCGATACCGAGCGCTGAGCCGCAGCTCGGTGCTGCCGCAGCTGGGCTGGACGCGGCCATCGGGTGTCGCTGCGCCCTCCAGGGCGCGCACTACGCTCGTGCCCACGGCGATCACCCGGCCGCTGACGCAGCGGCTGCTCTCGAGCCTCCGCGCGGCCTCGCTGCCGATCTCGTAGCGCTCCGCCAGCGGTAGCCGCGCGTCGAGCTGGGGCTCGCCGGTCGAGGAGATGCTGGCGGCGTGGGTGACGTAACTCACCATTGCGCCGCGCCGCTCGAGCTCGAACAACGCCTCGAAGGTGAGGGGATGACCGGCCGAGGGCAGCTCGAAGGCCCAGGGCCGCGACGCATAACGGTTCTGGACGTCCCAGAGCGCCAGAGGCTCGCGCAGGTACGCGTACTGGATCGGCGCCCCGTGCGCGTACAGCGCTTGCCAGAACGCGGCGTCGCTCGTGGCGAACCGTAGCCGGACCAGGCGCGGCTGTTCGGGGTCAATCTCCGCCACCTCGGCTTCGAGCTGCTCGCCGAAGCGCAGCCGCTCACCCACCTCGAGCCTGCGGGGCGGGCCGCGCTGTTCGGTCGGCAGTCGAAAGTCACCGGCACCGAACGTCACCGCGCGGAAGCTGCCGTCGCGTTCGGCCGAGATCAGCCGCAGCTCGAGCTCCGGATCGGCGCGCAGGGACGCGGGCAGCGTGGCCGCGTCGTTGAGCACCAGCAGATCTCCTGGCCCGAGCAGGCGCGGGAGCTCGGCGATGCTGTAGTCACCGACTCGGCCCGTCAGCGGATCGATCACCAGCAAGCGCTCGCGCTGCAGTCCGCAGCGCGGCGCGCGCGCGGCAGCGATTGTCAGCGGCGTGGTGCCTACCTGCGTGGCAACTTCCAGCGGGGTCACGCCGCCCTCCAGCTCTGTGCTTCGATGCGGCTGCCGTTCGGCAGCGTGCTGTCGCCGATCATGGCTACGATGCGCGCCGCCACGTGCTCGGGGCGCGCCAGCGTCGCTGGATCCGCTTCGGGCATGGCCTGGCGGTGCATCTCGGTGTCCATCTCGCCGGGATCCACGCTGAGCACGCGCACGCCGCGGTCTTCCAGCTCCGCGGCCCACAGTCGCGACAGGTGGTCGAGCGCCGCCTTCGAAACCGAATAGGCGCCCCAATTCGGGTAGGCGTTGACACTGGCGTCGGAGCTGATGTGCATGATGGTTCCGCTCTTGCGCAGCGCCATCGAGCCGGCGATCGCCTTGCTCAGCCGAAACGGGCCAATCAGGTTGGTTTCGAGCACCTGCGACAGGTCTTCGCACTCGGTGTCGAGCAGCAACCGGAGTGGCGTCGGGCCCAAGCTGCTGGCGTTGTGCACCAAGAGATCGATCGGGCCGACCAGCGCCGCAGCGGCGCCCGCCAGCGGGTAGACGTCCTCCTTCCGGCCGACGTCGAAGACCAGCGCGTGCGCTTCACCCCCCTCAGCTCGGATCTCGCTGGCTACTTGCTCGAGCTCCGGGGCCGAGCGCGCCACCAGCACCACCCGCGCTCCGGCCTGGGCCAGTTGCCGAGCCAGAGCGCGGCCGAGCCCGCGGCTCGCTCCGGTCACGATCGCTGCCTTGCCTGAAAGGTCCATGGGTGTGCTCCTCTCTCGACCTGGAGCATGGGCCCGCCCTGACAGAGAACTAGCAAACTTGCCAAGGTATTGGCAGAATGCCAATGCATGAGCGAGGAGCTATCTGATCGCCTGGGACGCAATATCCGTCAGCTGCGCCAGGCGCGCGGCCTGACCCAGCAGCAGATGGCCAAGCTATCGGGTCTGCCGCGAGCAACCTGGGCCAACCTCGAGTCAGGTGAAGCCAATCCGACGCTGACGGTCCTGCATGCGGTGGCCATGGCCTTTCAGGTTTCGCTGGAGGAGATCGTGGCTGAACCGCGGGCCTCCGCCAAACTCTACCGGCGCGGGACCTTGCCGACGCGTTTGCGCGGCACGGTGCAGGTGAGCTCGCTTTTGCCCGACAAGGTGCCGGGGATGCAGATCGAGCGGCTACTCTTGCCAGTCGGCGCGCGCATGGTGGGTGTGCCCCACACCGCGGGCACGCGTGAGTACTTGAGCTGTGAAAGTGGGCAGCTCGAGCTGGTGGCCTCCGGCGAAGCCTTTCAAATGGAGGAAGGCGACGTCGTAGTCTTCCGCGGCGATCAGCGCCACTCCTACGTCAACCGCGGGCGTCGGCCCGCGGTAGGATATTCGGTCGTGATGCTGCGTCCGATCGATTGAGCAAGATCCTTCCTCTTCCGCCCCTCGTGCGGGGGCCGACCCGGGCCGACCCGGCTCCCCAGCGTTGGAGTCAACGCGAATATCACCCAATATTGGTCAATAGTCGCCCGCGGTTCAGCCATGATTCGTGCCATTTTCTGAAACTCGCGGGCGGCACAATGCATTCCGATCGCGCGCGTCGCGCGCGCGTGACGCCGCTTTTTTTCAGCCGACCGGCAGAAAGTATTGACCAACATTGACCAATATCCGGACTGCGGATGATACCGCGGCGCCTCTCAACGGAACGACGAGGCGACCGCGACTAGCCGCCGAACTCTACGCCGACCAGGAAGCGGTACTGCGCGTACATGAACGGTACCCCGACGACGTTGGGGATCGGGATGGCGATGTAAGTCGGATCGAGCGTGAGATAAAAGCCGCGGGCCGCCTTCCATTCGACTCCGAGAAAGCTGACACCGAAGAACGGCCCCAAGCTGTACTTGTCTGCGCCGACCAGGTCGAACAGCAGCATGGAGCCGCCGGCTGCCACCGCGCTCCGAATATTGACGGACTTTCCGACCAGCTGGAAACGGCGGATCAGCGTTACATAGGCGTTGGCCGATCCGGTGCGAAACTTACTGGGGCTGAGCGCGGCGTACGGATTCCATTCCGCGTCGAAGCCGAGCATCCAGCCCCGCGAGAGCTGATAGCGAACGCCGGCTCCAGCCGATAGCGCCGTGTTGTCGTAGGAAGCGCCAGCGGCGACTCGCCCAAAGAAGGCGCCCGCTTCCTCTACCTGATTCCGAGTGGCAGCATCCTCACTACGGTCGGCGGCCTCCTCGCTAGCAGGAGATGCCAGTGCGGAGCCAGCGCCGGGTTCGTTCTCCGGTTGCTGAGCGTGCGCCGCGGGAGCGAGGCTGATAAGCGCAGTAGCGGCCAGCGCTGCAGCCAGGTGGCGGCTGCGCCGTAGACGCATCAGCGCGCAGGCCGCAGCGACGGCCAGTAGCGCGCCAGAGCCCCCGCGACCCGCAGCTCCAGCGGCATGACAGCCGAGCGGCGGTGAGCCGTACTCGCGTTCGGGGGCGTCGCACCAGTCGTTCTCCAGGCTGCAATCGGCGCTCTCGTCGAACGCGAGGTAGTCGTCGAGCATCTGGTCGATGGCGCGCTCTTTCGCCGCGACCGAAAGCGCGGGATCCAGCAAGGCCAGCAGCGCGACGCTGCTCGCCTCGGTCGCCAGCGCGCGCTTCTCGGCCCGCTGCTCGTCACCGGCCTCACAATCATCCAGCTCCGAGGCGTGCGGCGGTCCGTCCACTGCCTCGTCGAGCGTATCCTGCGTTTGCTCCACGAAATTGAGGACCACCCGGATCTTGCCGGGCTGGTCTGGATTGCGGAAGGTGTGGGTGAAGCTGTCTTGAATCGTGTGCAGCGCGCGCCCGGCTTGTAGGAAGAACAACGGAACCTCCACGTCGATGCGGTGACGGATCGACAGCGACACGGTCAGCTTGGTGCGCCGATTGGGATCAGGGCGACCCGACGAGTCCAGTCCCGAGAGGGCCGAGATCAACTTGCCGCGAATGAAGTTTCTGCAAGCCTCGACGGCCTGTGCTGACCCGTTCGGCTCGTCCTGACCGGCGGAGCGCAGACAGTGCTCGTCCTGAAGCTTGGGATCCGATGCCGTCGGAGTCAGCTCGTCGAGATCGTTGGGTCCTCCATCCTTCAGATCGTTGTCGCGCACGCCGAGTAGCAGCGTGACACCGCCGATATTCCGGAAGGATTTGGCCACGTCGAACGGCACGTCGGCGATCAATGCCTCGTCGTCACCACGAGATCCGAGCGGTGCGGTCGCTTCTGGAACGACCTCCGTGACTCGACGCCAGGCGGCCATCGTGATGTCTTCATGGCACGGGGCGGTCGCGCCGGATTGACACGAATAGGCGGAGGCTGCTGGAGCCCATGTCAGAGCTAGCAGCAACAGGCCGACGCCGATTTGCCACGATGTGTACAAACGTGTCGAGCGCCGCTCGTTGGCCGGTGTTGCTCGGGGGGCGCAAACTTCAGCCAAGATCCGAGCCAAAATCGCGGCGACGTGGGGCACGAGCACCGGGAGAGCAAGAGCCATGCCCTCCCGAAGGCCGCGTCATGTAACCTCGGCCGCATGGCAGAGGTGCTGATAGCGTTTCCGCTCGGGTTCGTCATTTGGTTCTTCACTCGTTACGGCCTGTTCGGCTTCTACACGATAGGACCGAACGAGCGCGCCGTGATCTCCACGTTTGGGCGAGCGCAGCGTGTCGGTGAATACACCACGCTGCAGGATCCGATCGCCGACACGCTGCGACCGGAAGAAAGGCAGCGTTACACTTACCCGCAAGTGCGCGTGGTCGGTCCAGGCTTCTATTGGAAGCTGCCCTGGCAACGTGTGCACAAGGTCTCGATAGCGACGGTTACCGTCAGCATCGCCTACGATCCCGAGGACGGCAGCGCCAATCACGGCGGGCGCATGCTCGAAGCGGTGACCAAAGACCAGCTCAACACCGGGTTGACCGGGCAGCTGCGCTTCACCGTCGCCGAACGCAATCTGTATGCATACCTCTTCGGCGTGAAGAATCCGATTGCTCACATCATGGGATATTTCATCTCGGTCTTGCGCGACCGCGTTGCCAACTTCGAGGCGCCGCCGGAGACGCAGCCGCTGCCCGACGCCAACAGCTCGGAACCGGGCGGCGGCGTGCAGGGCATCTCGATCAATGACCTGCGCAAGAACCTGCGTGACCTGAGCGACCGCATGGACGACCACTGCGCGTCGGCCGCCGCACGCTACGGCATCGACCTCGACGCCGCGCTCATCACGGCCATCGACGCGCCAGCCGAGGTGGACTCGGCGCTGGCTGCGATCAACACCGCCCACAACCACGTTTCCAGCGAAATCAGCCTGGCCCAGGCGGCTGCCGACCAGAAGATCGTGCTGTCGAGGCGCGCGGTCGAAATCGAGACCTTGAACGCGCAGGCCGAGGTGGAGCCGCTGGTGATGCTGGCGGATCAGCTCGCGCAGCTGCGCAACAACGGCGCGGGCGCCCTGCAGGCCTACGTGCGCAACGCCAAGCTGAATCTGTTCAAACGCTCGAGGCAGCTGATCGTGTTCGGTCAGGAGGGAGTGAAATAGTATGGACTTCCTGATTGCTTTCGCGGTGGCGTTCTTCGGCAGCTTCATCGCCATGCCGTTCTTTCTGTTCTGGGTGCGGGTGCTAGGCCTGTACGTGATCGTGCGCGAGCGCGAGTGCGTGGTATTCGAGCTATTCGGCAAGGTGCGCTTGACCATCAATGAACCGGGCATTCATTGCCCGTGGGTCGCGATGGGGCCCTTCGCCGCGCTGGTGCCGTTCTTCGGCCGCAAGCGCAGCGTGGACATGCGGCTCGACCAGGTCTACCTGCGTAGCCAACCGGTCAATTCGGAGGAGGGCGCGCCGATGGGTATCGGCGTGTGGTGCGAGATGTTCGTCAGCGATCCGATCTCGTTCCTGTACAAGAACACCGACCCGGTCGGCTCGCTGCGCGCCAACGTCTCGAACGCCACCGTGCGCTGTCTGTCCAATATGAAGCTGTCGGACATGCTGGAGAACCGCCATCCGATGAGCCAGGTGGTGCGCGAGGAAGTGACGGCCAAGTCGCGCGAATGGGGCTACATGGTCGGCAGCACCTATATCCGCAAGGTCCACTTCCGCGACGCCGGCATGATCCAGCAGATCGAGCAAAAGGTGGTCAATCGGCTGCGTCAGGTGACAGCCGCCATTCAGCAGGATGGTTCGAATCGCGTCAATGTGATCCGCTCCACGGCCGACCGCACCGCTGCGGTCGAGTTCGCCAAAGCCGCCACCACGCGCCCCCACATCGTCGGCACCGCCCTGGCCAAGGTCGCCAAGGATCCAGAAATCTCCGGCGCGCTCTTCGAATTGCTCGAAACCCAAAACCTGCTGCAGGCCAGCAGGCTCGAAGTGAGCATCGTGCCCCAGGGTACGCAGCTGATCGCCGCCGTCTCCGGCGCCGGCGGCATCCTGGCGGGCGGACCGCCCCCGCAGCATTGAGCCCGGTTTGGGGCTGCCAACCAGCAGCTCGATTTTGAGTCGAAAACGCGGGCGGCTGTTTCACATCGGGTGCGCCCCCTCCGCGAGGCTGGCCACGCGCCAAAAGGAGGCGAGCCGGAAGTCACCTTGCCCCGGAGCGAGCGCTCGAAGCGGCCGCGCGTCCAGCGAACGTGTCGGCCAGTACGGGTAGCCCTTCGTCGTCGTGCTAGCCGACGAGAAGACGCGGTCTCGGACCCTTCCGGATCAGCGGACTCTGGACCCTTTTCCGCTATATTCTGGCGGTCGCGGACGAAACTGCCGCTGAATCGCTCAGCCAAGCCCTGCAAGCCAGAAACCCGAAGCCAAGGAAGCCATAAACCCGCAGCGTGCTGCGCATCCTGCTGTGACCGGCGCCGCGGTCCCATACGAGGTCCGCTGAGCGGGCACGTTGTCCGGTGCGGCGCCCCGCCCACCCTCACGCTGGCCCACTCGGCCGCGGGGTGCTCGCTGAAAGCGCGGCCCGAAGCTATGGCCCTTTCTCTTTAGCCCTTCTTGCCGAGGTGCACCTCGCGTTCGCTCTACCCATCCGACGAGCCGCCGCTACCTGCCGCATCTTCGGCGCAGATACCGTCGACGCAAGTGGAGCCCGGCGGACAGCGCAGCTCCCCGGTGCCGCAAGGTAGCTCGGGGCAGCCGTCGTTCGAAGCGCCCAGAAAGCGGTTGCTGAGCACGTCGGCGCATTGGCCGCAGCGGTAGCGATTGAGCTCGTGCGTCATGCACTCGACGTATTGGGGATCCGGATCCTCCATCCGGAGCTCGCTGGCGCAGCCCTCGGCGTCGGTGATGACCTCCACCCAGCCGTCGGTATGGCAGTCGGTCTGGCTCTGGCAGGCATCGGTGACCGTGCGGATCCAGGCGTCGAACGCGCACGGGAAATCGTTGACACCGACGCAGGCGGGCTGGCTTTCGCGATCCACGCAGGCTGCGCTACCGGTGCCGACGCCCGAGTCCTCGACCACCGGCACACCGTCTTCCGGGAAGGGCAGCTGCATCGGCATCACGCCGCCGGCATCGGGCGCGTCCTCGATCTCGGCCTTGCGCGAGCACACCGAGAGCCCGGGCGCGAGAGCGAGGACGAGACCCGCCCACGCCGTCGCTAGCGCAGCGCGGCCTGTTCCTCGACGCTCAGACTTCGGAACCAAACGACTCTCCATTCGTGCCTGTCGAAGTAGCCCTTGCCCAGCACCGTTACTTCGGGGCTAGAGGCCAGGTCGCGCCGTTTGGCAAGCTCGGCCGCCTCCGCGTAGCTCTTCGGCTTGACTCCATAGTGAGTGAGGAAGAGCGCGTCGGAGGTGCTGCCATCGCCCAGCACGGCGAGGGTACGGTAAAGGTCGAAGCTACCCGTTTGGTCCTCGACTGCCACGAATGCGCCGCTCGTGTAGAGCGTCGGCTCCGGTTCGGGCGCCATGTCGGCCGAGCAACCCACTGGCAGCATGGCCAGCAGCCCTGCCAAAAGCGCGCGTGCTCGAAACCCAGCGGCCATGTTGCTCATGGTACACCCGCTTTGATGCCGATGCTGCCCGTCACCACCAGGGCGCCATAGGGAAAGGTCTGAGACGCCGAAAGCTCGACCGCCGGCGCCAGTGCATCACTCAGTGAGTAGCTCGCGCCCACTCCGAGCGAGACGAAGCCGTCTCCCGCGCGGCGCCAGGCTTCGAGCTCCTGCTCCAGATCGTTACCTGCTTGGGTGTAGAGGGCGTCAGGATCCTCGCGCACGTGTGCGTCGAACGCGATGTCGTGCTGGGCCGCGCCTGCGCCGAGCAGCACGTAGCTCCTCAGGCGGTGGCGCGCGAACGGATCGCTGCCCAGCCAGTAACGCGCCACGATCTCGGCCGAAAAGGGCACGTACTCGCGGGCGCCGGGCAGAGTCGGGCCCGAGCCCGCGAAGGCATAGCCGAGCCGCGCCGCCAGACTCGTATTATAGAACAGCAGCCGCTCATAGCTGATCAGAACGCGGGTCGGCGCGACGCCCGCCGCCAGGCCTTCATCCGAATACACTGGGCGACCGCGGTAGATGGCACCGTCACGCTGGCGAAAGCACGCGTAACCTTCGTTCTCCTGGCTCGCCACCGAGCAGGCTCCTTGTGCTGACACGACTCCCATGCCCTGCGACAGCTCGACGCTGAACCAATTGCGTCGGCGCGGGTCATCAGTGCAGAAGGAATCCCAGCCGCAGGTCTGGCCGCCCTCGCAGTCCGCGTCGCGTTGGCAGGGCACGCGCTCCACCTCCGCGCTAGGACAACCCGGTAGCCCCGGCGGACAATCCGCGGGATCCGGGCAGCGACCTTCGCCATTGGCCAGGTCGGGACGCGCGCTCGGATGGTGCACTGCCACGCGGTACGGGCTGGCGCGCGTGCCGCTGAAGGCAATGACTGCGCCGCTCACGTCGTGCACGCGCACGTAGTAGGCGATCTCACCGGCCAGGCTGTTCACCTCCAAGCAGGGGATCGCTCCGGCGTAGCAAACGCCCTCGCGGCGCAGCTCCAGCGTGCGCCATTCTTTGATCCCAAACAGCTTGTAATGCAGAAGCACGCGCCGAGCTGGCAGATCAGTCGGGACCTCGAGCGAGACCGGGACCGGCGTGAGGATGCCCTGCTCGGCGCTGCGGGCACCGGCCGGGACGTGCAGCAAGCGGGGTCCGCCGGGCGGCGTGTCGGCGCGGCCGGGCTGGGCCATGCTCAGGGCGACCGCAGCACTGACCAGGAGCCCGCGGCGCTTCACGGCGCCTCCGGTGTGACGTGAGTGCGGCGCCGCACTACGAATTCGACGCGCCGATTCTTGGCCCGGCCGTCTTCCGTCGTGTTGTCGCCGATCGGATGCTGGGTGCCGTAGCCTTCGGCCTTGAGGCGCCCGCGGGCGATGCCGTGCGCCGCCAGCCATTCGAGCACCGCCTGCGCGCGCTGCTGCGACAGGCGCAGGTTGAGCTCCTCGCTGCCGGTGTCGTCGGTGTGGCCGGCCACCTCGCACAGCTCGATCTCCGGATGCTGCCGCAGCACCTCCACGACCTGCGTCAGGATAGCGCCGCTCTCCGGCCGCAACAGCGCCGTGCCGGTCTCGAACTGCACCTGCTCCGAGATGTGGATCTTCGATGCCTCGAGCGTGGCGGCGGGTGGCGGTGCTGGCTCGGGCAGCTTGGGGCAGCCGTGGCGCCTGCGCTGGACGTTCGGCTCGCCTACCGTTTTTGGGCAGGCGTCCAGCGAATCCGGGACCCCGTCGCCGTCGAAGTCCGCGGGCAGCGGCGGGCAACCGTGCATCAGCGGATCGCTCGAGGGCTCGCCGTGAAGGCTCGGGCACATGTCCATGCTATCCGGCACCGTATCTTCGTCGCCGTCCGGCGGTGGCACCGGGGGCTGCGGTGAGAAGCTCAAGCCGAGCAGCGCCCGGAAGTCGGCCGTGCCCGGAGCGCGACCCAAGCTCGGACCGAACGCCAGCGCTACCGTGAAGGGACCGCGGAGCAGGCGATGCTCGAGGTGCACCAGCAGCGTGGCGCTGGTGCTGCGCGCATCGAAGAGTTTGGCGCCGCTGCCGACCGTCAATCGCGCGGATAGCTCCGGGCCGACGCGCGTGCTGTGCGCTCGATCGAGCGCGACGCCCGCCGCCAGAGCGAAATCGAGGCTCGAGCCCAAGCGCGTCGGCAGGATGCCCGGCAGCGTTTGGCTCTTGCGCCAGGTAAACCCGAGCTGCATGGCCGAGAAATCAGAGCTGCTTTCGTGCCCGGCGGACAAGAAGGGATGAACCAGCACGCTCCCGGCTCCGGCGTAGGCCGCCGTGGCGAGGGGCAGCGCGCCATCGATGCCGGCACCGAGCGCGAAGCCGTCGGCCGGTCCGAGCAGCCGCCCGCGCAACGTCAAACGTGGATCACCGAGCGCCGCGTCATTCTCGGCGGGCGGAAGGCTCGCGTCGAAGGGCTGCTCTTGGCCGGACTGCCAGAGCAAGAGCGGCACGTGCAGTGCTGCCAGCCAGCGGTGCGAGAGCGCGTACGAAGCGGCCGCGCCGAGCCACAGCTGGTCGGCCACGACGGCGTGAACGTTTTGACTCGGGGCGGTCAGCACGAGCGGCTCGTACGCGTGCTCGAGCAATAGCAACGCCCGCAACGTCCCGTCGCCGCGAGCCCCCGGAGATTGCGCGGCCAGCGCCGGATCGCCCGGGACTGCGCTGAGCGGGGCGGTGACGGCGATGTGCTGCTCGGCGTTCGCGGCGCCCGCTAAGCAGGATGCTGCAGCCAGGCAGCCGAACAGGAAGGCAGGGCGGCGCCGCATCGAGCGGTGGCACGATAACCCACTCCCGACGGGTCGGGCACGACCGCCTTCTGCTGGTTCGACCGCATGCCCTGGAGCCTGCAGCCCCGCGTCAAGCGACTGCTACAGTTTGTTGAATTGTGGTTCGGGACGCTCGTGCCGCACCGACACGCGCCCACACCTTGCGCACGCGACGGCGGCGGCAGCATGGCTGTATGTTGGGGGAGTGTCGTTGTGCCACGTTGCGGAAAGTGGTGTCAGTGCGCGAGACTGAAAGAGCTGTCATGAGTCTCCGCTGCTTTGGCCTCGTTTTCCTGCCTGGCGTGGCACTAGCGCAAGGCCAGACCACTGCCGAGCGATCGCCGTTCACCGGCGCGGCGGCCCCGCCGCCTCCTGCTGCTACTGCGCCGCCCGCGCCGGCTCCCGCTTCCGCGGCTACTGCGCCTGCTTCCGGATCCGCTCCGACGGCAGCGACTGCTCCCGTAGCTGCGCCTGTGCCCGCGAATCGAACCGACAAGCCCACGGAGGCGGGGATGGGGCCCCGTCGACCCGCGCGACCGGGCTCCGGCCCGCCAGCGCGGACGGGCTTTCAAATGCACCTCGTCCCCATGGCGGCATTCAGCTTTCCTTTCCTCGACGCAACCGCTGCCCCGGGCGACTCGCTCGGTGACCGTTACGGTTGGCAGTGGATGCCCTTCGAGATCGGCCTCGGCGCCAAGATCATCGAAGCGCTCTACATCGGCGGGTATCTGAACGTGGCGGTAGGTTCCGAGGGCGACGACCGGCATACGGAGCGACACTGCGAAGCTGGTAGCGACGTCAGCGACGACGTCTCGTGCAGCGGAACCAGCGTGCACCTGGGGCTCGAGCTGCGCTATGCCTTCACCCCCGCCGACTCGCTCAGCGGTTGGGTGGGCTATGGTTTTGGCTACACCGCGGGGGTGCAGACCATTTCGGACGTGGGTCAATACAGCGAGACGTCCACCGCACAGGGCCTCGAGCTAGCGCGTATCTCGGGCGGGCTCGACTTTCGCGCCACGCGCGGCTTCGGCGTCGGACCTTTCGGCATCGTTTCGGTCGGCCGCTTCTTGCATCGGCGCACCGAGATCAACAACGACGTCACGTTCTCCGGCGATATCGAGGAGCCCGCGCAACACGCCTGGCTCTCGCTCGGTCTCAGACTGGTGTTTTTTCCATGAGCGACCCGCGCTTTGCCTTCCGCTGGCTCTTGCCTCTCGCGCTCTTCGGCTGTGACGGGCAGCAGTACGTGAGCCCCGACACGGTGGAGCTCTCGATCACCAACAACGACAGCAACCTGGAGCTCGTCAAACGCTGTCACTTCATCCCCGTACTGCTCGGCAGCCAGATCAAGGCCCGGTACCGCATCGAGGACGAGCGCAGGGTTACCGTCACGATCACGCGCGACGAGATTGAGCTCGACTACGATAGCGGTGAGTCGGAGTTGGTTACGCCACAAGAGCTGGAGAATCTCGCGAGCGGCGAAGCACTCGAGCTGCAGAGCACGCCGGCCGACTACACCGCGCGCCTCACGCCGAACTGTACGCCCGACGACTTCGAGTAGCCCAGCTTGCGCGACGCCTAGCACGGCTCTCGGGCCGCACGCTCGGAAAGCTTCTGGAAACCTGCGCTGAGCGTTCGCCGAGCAGCGCGGCCGCCGATGAAAGCCCCTTGCCCTTTCCAGTGTTTCTGCGAGCGTCAGGGCGTGAACGACGAAGACCAGCTGGTGCAGGTCTCTCCCCGCCACTCGGTGAGCATCGGCCCCGAGTACGCCGCCTGGATCAAGCGCGCGCCGCGTCAGGATTTCGTCGTGCGTACGATCATGAAGCGTGAGGTAAGCGGCATGCCGCTGATGTCGGCCGACATCGTGATCGCCGGTGAGGAGACGCGCGCGAGCTACCCACTCGCCGAGAGCTATCCGCTGCACTTTCGCAAGACCTACTACCCGGGGCGCCTTCATGGTGACCCGCGGCAGGAGCGCGATCGCCAGAACGAGGCCGCGGAAATTCTAGGGATTCCGCCGGCGATCGGCGCCACTCATCAGGTCTTCCGCAGCTGCTTCCTTCCCGGCACGCCCTACCACCGACTGTCCCCGTTCGGCGCCGAGCCCGAAGAAGCGAACTTGCCTCGCGCCAAGCAGCTCGACCTGGCGGCCGCGGCGGGGCTGTGGCGGCTGCTTCACGAAGCTTTCGACGCGCTCACGCGCCTTTACGAGGCCAACCTTTCGCACGGCGACCTCGAGCTGCACAACCTGGTGGTGTGCCCCTCGCCCCTCGAATGCATCTTGATCGACTTCGAGGCGGCCGCCCGTAAAGACGAGCTCGACGCGGCCGAATTCGAAAAACGCAAGCAGGCCGACTTCGTCCCCATGCTGCGCGAAGCCGTGCTGCTGCAATGCGCCCTCGGCCCCCAACCCGGCCCCATGGCAGACCTGGCGCGCGACCGCATCGCGGAGCTCTTCAAGCGCCCCGAACGTTTCCGATCCGAAATTGGGGAACAAGTTCGGTTGGGGTAGCACCTCGGCGACCCACGCGTCCTGCGTACTTCGCGAGCTCAACCACGGGTTTTGCGCCCGGCCTCGCCGGGGTCCCGACCCGCCTCTCTCATCCGATCGTGATCTGCTCGTGCCAAGGTCGGGTGAGGTGATTCCAGCTCGTGCCCTGCGCTCGCGCACCCTGGAAAGGAGCCGTGCGCCTCCAACGGCTACAAACGCCGAACGCCTCCCACGTTTCCGTGAGAGGCGTCCGCGACCGCCGTTACAACCGCTCAGCGGATGTACAGCATCTCTTGGTACGTCGGCAGCGGCCACAGGTCGTCGGCGATCAGGGTCTCGAGGGAGTCGGCCGCGCTGCGCACGGTCAGCATCAGCGGCAGGACCTCGTCCTTCAGGTGCTTGGCTTCGGCGTCGGGGTTCGACGATTCGTGACCGAGCGCCTTTTCCAGGCTGACCAGACCGGCATCGAGCTTGTCGGCGAAACCGGATACTTCGCCCAAAAGCTTCTTGGCCACACTCGACACGGAAGATGCCGCGCCGAGCTCCGCCTGGTAGCGGATGGCAGCCGGCAAGATCACGGTCTTGCCGATCTTGGTCACCAGCTTGGCCTCCACTAGCACGGTCTTGATGTACTGCTCGATGTAGATGTCGTAGCGGCTGCGCAGCTCGCGCGGCGACAGCACGCCGTACTTGTCGAACGCCTTGACCACTTCGGGCGAGTTGAGCACCGGCAGCGCGTCGACCGACGTCTTGTAGTTCGGCAGCCCGCGCTTCTCGGCCTCACGGTGCCACTCGTCGCTGTAGTTGTTGCCGTTGAAGACGATCGCCGCGTGCTCGGTGGCCAGCTCGGTGAGCAGCGTCTGCACCGCCGTGTTCAGCGACTTGCCGCTCGAGACGGCCGCTTCCAGCTTGCCCGCGATGTAATCGCAGGCTTCCGCGACCGCCACGTTGAGCGCGATGAGCGGTCCGGAGATGGCCTGTCCACCGCCGACTGCGCGGAACTCGAACTTGTTACCGGTGAAGGCGAACGGGCTGGTGCGGTTGCGGTCGCCAGCGTCCTTCGGCAGCTTGGGCAGCGTATCGACGCCGATTTCCAGGGTGCCGCGGCTCTTCGACGACTTGGCGCCGCCGGCCTTGAGCTGGTCGAACACGTCGCTCAGCTGCTCGCCCAAGAACACCGACAGGATGGCCGGAGGCGCTTCGTTGGCCCCCAGACGGTGATCGTTGGCGGCCGACGCGATGGCAGCGCGCAGCAGGCCGCTGTGCTTGTGAACCGCGCGCATGGTCGCGGCGCAGAACACCAAGAACTGCGCGTTCTCGTGCGGCGTGTCGCCCGGCTCGAGCAGGTTGCCCTGCGTCGAATTGCCGAACGAGAAGTTGACGTGCTTGCCGGAGCCGTTGACGCCCGCGAACGGCTTCTCGTGGGTCAGGCACTCGAAACCATGATGCAGAGCGCAGCGCCGCATCAGCATCATGATCATCTGCTGGTGATCGGCGGCGATGTTGGCGGGCTCGTACACCGGCGCGATTTCGAACTGCGCCGGGGCCACCTCGTTGTGCCGCGTCTTGGCCGGGATGCCCAGCTTGAAGGCTTCGCGCTCGAGCTCGACCATGAACGCCAGCACGCGCTCCGGGATCACGCCGAAGTACAGGTCCTCGAACTCCTGACCGCGGGGCGGCTTGGCGCCGAACAACGTGCGACCTGCGTTCAGCAGGTCCGGGCGCTGCAAGAACAGGCGGCGATCGATCAGAAAGTATTCCTGCTCGGCGCCCGCGTTGGCGAACACCGGAGCTGGGTTTTCGTGGCCGAACAGCTTCAGAATGCGCTGCGCCTGGCGGTTGAGCGCCTGCTGCGAACGCAGCAGCGGCGTCTTCTTGTCGAGCGCCTCGCCGGTCCACGACACGAAGGCGGTCGGGATGTAGAGCGTGGTATCGACGATGAACGCGGGGCTCGTCACGTCCCAGGCGGTGTAGCCGCGCGCTTCGGCGGTCTGGCGAATGCCGCCGCTCGGAAAGCTCGAGGCATCCGGCTCACCCTGAATGAGCAGCTTGCCCGAGAACTCGCTGATGGCTCCGCCGTCACCGTCGGGCGACAGGAACGAGTCGTGCTTCTCGGCCATCGCACCAGTCAGCGGATAGAAAAGATGCGCGAAATGCGTCGCGCCCTTGGCCATGGCCCACTCACGCATGGCAGCGGCCACCACGTCGGCGGTCGAAGCGTTCAGGGCTTCCCCTTTTTCGATGGTGCGCTTCAAGGAACGGAACACGTCCTTGGGTAAATGCGCCTTCATCGCGGCCAAGCCGAAGACGTTGCTGCCGAACAGCGCATCGGGGCTCTCGGTGTACGGCGTATAGGGTGCAGAGGGCGCCGCGGCGATGTCGGCGATGGCTTGCTTGCGAACGCTGATTCCAGTCATGACAGTTGCTTCCTCTTCTGATTTTCTTGGGGTCTGCCGTGGAGGGGCCTCGGAGTGGCAGTTTTGAAGTGGGCGCTCTCGCCCGGAATGTCCGCGCGGCCGAACAGGCGTAACCGCGGCTTTTTTTCCGCAATGTTTCGGACAAGCGTCGAATTTCTTTGGCTGGAGATCTGGGTTCATAAATACTTGAAAGAAAACATAAATATCGCGCACCACTTCGACGCAGCTCGCTGGCTAAAGCCGATCGGGAGTCGTACCTGACGCTCAAGCCCAGCAGCGCGCGGGTTCCGCGGTGCCCGGTCTGTTTGGTCAGCAGTGGCCCTCGACGGCGAGGCCGGACTCACGCCCCTCTATCTGCCTCACGCTGACTTTGAGGTTCAACCCCGCAGCGTTCACCTCGGCCTGGAGCGCCAGCGTGACATATTGTGCTTCGAGGTACCCGAGCTTACGCGCCCATTGTGCCGCGCGCTGCACGCTGACTGCGCGGCGGCCTTTCTCCACGTCGCAGAGGTAAGCTCGCGATACGCCGAGCCGTCGTGCGAACCCTTGCAGAGACACCTCCTCGGCTAGCCGCGTCGATTCGATCATTGACCCGAACGTCAGTGGACCTCCCGTCACTCAGAAGACACCTGATCGTGAGATCGAGCTCGGTAAGAAGCGACTCAAGGAGATGCTGTGATGAAAAAGAAAGCCAAGACAATCGTGGCGCGTTCGGCTGGTGCTCTTGCTGAGGTTCTCGGCCTCGAGCGCGCGGATGGCATCGAAATTGCGGTGCGTAGCGTGCTCAAGCACCTTCCGGATCGCGCCGTCTCTAATCGGCGGATGCGCTCGTCACCGGCTGCACACGGCTCTTCAAGAAGGCGATCACCTCGTCGCGCGTGCGCACCGGCGCGCCGTCGAGCTGCACGAACTTGTCGGCGAGGAAACCCCAGCGGCCGAGCATCATGTTCAGCCAAATCTGGAAGTAGTCGACGCCGTTGAAGACGACAGCGTCGTGTGCCGCGTACTCGGGCAGGGCGTTTTGGAACTCCACCGGGTGCTCGGTCCAGTGCGCGCGCGGCTTGATGTGATGCAGGATGTGGTAGCCGTCGTTGAAGCAGCGGCGATTGTAGCGGGTGTTGATGCAGGTGATGCTCGACTGAAATGGGTCTTCCGGATGCTCCTGGCTGATGAAGCTGTGCTGGGTCCAGTTGCCCATCATCATCAGCGTGCGCATCACGAGCAGCGGAAAAACCAGGACCGCCAGCGTGGCTTCAGGCCGTAGCCACGAGCCCACACCGACTAACGCGAACCAGCTGCACTCGCCGACGACGGTGCGCCAAAACAGCTTCCAGTTTTTGCGCTTGAAAAAGTACCAGCTGAGCTCCGGCAGCCCGAACAGCAAGAAGCGCAGGTAGTAGCGCAGCCAGTGATCGAAGCGGTGGCGCGTGAAGCGCATCGTCGAGCTCAGATCGTCAGGTAGGTTCTCTTCGCGGTGGTGCATGCCCATGTGATGGGCAAAATACGTGCTCGGGGTCTGGCCGAAGAACGGGCTGAGCAGCCAGGGGATGACGTGGTTGAGGACCTTGTAGTCCTTGTTGAACAGCGGTCGATGCGACGTGAAGTGCAGCATCAGCGTGAAGCGATCCATCACCACGCCCATTAGCAGCGCCCAGTACAGCGGCGCCGCGTACCAGACCGAGATGCCGAGCGCGTAGGGCCAGTAAAACAACGAGACCCCGACCGCGCTCACCAGCGCGCACTGGAGCATCAACCACACCAGGGCGGTGTCGCGCGCGTCGTTCAGCAGCCGCGCCGTCCCTGAGAGGAAGGACGGCGCCGTAGCTTCACGAGGGTCGGTCAGGGTCATCGCAGGCTTTCGCCTCTCGGGTCACTTGCTGGTGAGCGCGGCCACGCCCGGAAGGACTTTGCCTTCCAAGAACTCGAGCGAGGCACCGCCACCGGTCGAGACGTGGCTCACCTTGCTGGCGACGCCCGCCTTCTTGACCGCCGAAGCCGAGTCACCGCCGCCGATCACGGTGGTGGCGCCGGCCGCGGTCGCTTTGGCCAGGGCCTCGGCCACCGCCAGCGTACCCTTGGCGGTTGCGTCAATCTCGAACACACCGACCGGTCCGTTCCAGACCACGGTCTTGGCGCCGAGCAGGATGTTCTCGAACTTCTTGATGCTCCTGGGCCCGATATCGACGCCTTCCCAGCCTGCCGGGATGGCGTCCTTCGCAACCACTCGCAGCTCACCGACGCTGCGACCCTTGAAGTCGAGCTTGTCGGTGACCACGAAGTCGTCCCCCAGCACCAGCTTGTCGCCGGCTTCGGCGAGCAGCTGCTTGGCGAACTCGAGTTTGTCGTTTTCGCACAGGCTCTTGCCGATCTCGAGGCCCTGGGCCTTCAAGAAGGTGTACGTCATGCCGCCGCCGAGCAAGAGGTAGTCGACGCGCGGCAACAGGCTCTGAATCACGTCGATCTTCGACGAGACTTTGGAGCCACCGATGATCGACACGAACGGGCGCTTGGGATCTGTGAGCGCCGCGCCCAAATAGTCGAGCTCCTTCTTCATCAGGTAGCCGGAAGCCGCCTGCGGCACGAACTTGACGATGCCCTCGGTCGAAGCGTGAGCGCGGTGCGCGCTGCCGAATGCATCGTTGACGTAGACATCGGCCAGCTCGGCGAGCTGCTTGGCGAAGCCCGGGTCGTTGGCTTCTTCTTCGGCATGAAAGCGCAGGTTTTCGAGCAGCAGCACCTCGCCCGCGTTGAGCGCCGCGACCGCCTTCTTGGCGGGCTCGCCCACGCAGTCGTCGGCAAACTTCACATCGGTCCCCAAGAGCGCTCCGAGCACCGTCGCTACCGGCGCCAAGCTCTGATCCGGGACGCGCTTGCCGTCCGGGCGACCCAGGTGGCTCATCAGGATCACCTTGGCGCCCTTGTCGCGCAGGTACTTGATGGTCGGCAGCGACTCCTTCAAGCGCTTGTCGCTTTCGACGACGCCATCCTTGAGTGGCACGTTGAAATCGACGCGCACGATCACGCGCTTACCCGAGACGTTGAGGTCTTCCACGAAGAGTTTGTTTTGAGTGCTCACGAGCAGCGCGGTAGCAATTCTTCCCGCCGGGATCCACGTAGCCTCGAACGACCCTCCCGACCGATTCAATAACCCTATGATAATAATGAATAAACGCTGATTGTTCCGGGCGAGCTCTTGGCCACGACACGACGGGTGTGCTGGGGATGTGGGTCGGGATTTCAGAACTGAAACCCGAGTCTCATGCCGGGACCCGGCTTGGGATGAAGTGTTTCAAAGCGGAGCAGATGACGTGCGCAAGTCCGCGATTCAAGCGGAAACGAGCGTTGGTCCGATGCTTGCTGAATGCAGCGCCATGCCTCAGGACGTGGTCACAACTTCGGACTTTCCCAAATCTTGGTCTTTCGAGCCAACGGGGCGGCTGGTGCACCTGCGCTGGGCGGTGGCTGAGCTCGCGATCACCATCGAGACGCCCAGCGCCGCGCTGGATGCCGCCGAGCGCGCGCTGCGCATCTTCGGTCAGCGTGCCACCACCTTGATTCAGAACCTGGAGACGGACAGCGAGCTGCTCGCGGACACCTGCTACACCGCCCAGCTCGGTATCGCCGAAGCGCAGACCTCGCTTCGCAGCTCGGGGCCGCTGCGCGTCGACCGCGCTCGCGCGCTGCACGCTGCGCGCCGCAAGCTGCACCGGGCGCTCGTGATCGTGGCGGAGGCCATGGCGCGCCAGGGCGGCGCGCGTTGTGCCGCTGTTTCCGGCTTCGATGCGCCCGAGCTCGGCTCGCTGCTGGCGCTGCGGCAGATGTTCAGCGCCTTTCGCGGTGGCATGATCTCGGCGGGTGAGCAGCGCGCTCGACTGAGCTGGGCGCTGGAAGTGGCCTCCGCCGAGCTGTCGGTGCTGATTGCCAACCCGGTGCTATCCGACCTGCCGCTGGGCTCGCAGCAGCTGATCCACGACTTGGCCAGGCGTGTCACTGCCTGGGGTTTGCGCCAGCCCGACCCGGTGCTGGGTCGATCGCTGTACCGTGAAGCGGCCACCATTCCGTCCATCGCGGCGGAGCTGTCCGCACACCCTCTTTTGATCGAGCACGACGAGCAAGCTCTGTCCGAGCTCGCGGCGGTGCTGGCACACGAGCCGTCCGGACCTTTGCTCGACAGTCGGGTGCTGGGCCAGCTGTGCTCGCTGCGCGGCCTGGACAGCGAGCTCGATCAGCTCGAGCTCACGCTGATCTACGGCGCCGCTGGCGCGCTAGGCACCCTGAGCATCCGCGTCGCCGACCTGCGTTCTCGCTTCTCACGCCCCACCGGCGCCGCCGCTTCCTGGAGCTGACAACTGACAACTGACAACTAAATCAGCGGTCCGGTCCAGTCGAAGCGACGTTCGTGGGCGGGATCCTGTCCGAGCTCGAGGCGATCCATGGCCTCGTTGCCCAGTCGGTCGACATGCTCGTTGCCGACATGGCCGGAGTGCCCGGCAACCCAGCGAAACTCCACGTCGCGGCCGCTGATCAGCTCGTCGAGCTTCTGCAGCAGGTCCAGGTTCTTCAGCGGATCGCCCTTGCGCTTCCAGCCGTTCTTCTTCCAGCCCGCCATCCACTGCGTGCAGCACCCGATCAGGTATTTGCTGTCGCTCACGACCAGCACCTTGGCGTCGGGCTTCTTGACCGCTTGTAGCGCCGCGATGGCGGCGCCCATCTCCATGCGATTGTTGGTGGTCTGCTGCTCGCCGCCCGCTGCTTCGAGCGCCTTGCGGGTGGCTACGTCCACGAGCACGAACGCCCAGGCGCCAACGCCCGGATTGCCACGGCACCCGCCATCGGTGAAGGCGACGACTGTCGACATACGCCGGCCGAGCCTCGCGTAAGCCCTGGCTCTTTTCAACCGGCCATCGGGTTGGTTGCAAATCGGCTAGAAACGGAGACTCTAGCCCAGGAGCCAGGATGAGCGCCTTCGATCCCGAGTACGTGTTTTCACATCATTCGGCTACGCCGGAAAAGCTCGCGCACTACGCAGCCGTCCACGACGGCGCCAAGCAGTTCGCGCAAGTGATCCTGACCCGTGTGCCCGACTCGCCGGATCGCGATCAGGTGCTGCACCTATTGCGCGAAGCCTCCATGCTGGCCTGCTCGGCCATCTCGCTAGACGGACGGCTCAAGTAAAGCGACGCTCGAGGCCGAGCTTGCCTCAGCTCCCTCCAGCTCGTATTGCGCAAATGTGGCAGGATCGCCGGGTGTCGACCCCGGCCAAACGGCTTGCGACGTACGAGGATATCCTCGGCTTGCCGGAGGATGTGCGGGCCGAGGTGATCGCGGGAGAAGTGCTGGTGCAGCCTTTCCCGACGCCCAGCCATCAGTTCGTGTTGAGCGAGCTCTATACTGAGCTGACGAATCCATTCCAGCGCGGACGAGGCGGCCCAGGCGGATGGTGGTTCATTCAGGACGTGGATGTGGACTTTGGCGTGCACGACATCTATCGGCCGGACATCGCGGGTTGGCGGAGGGAGCGCGTAGCGCGTTTCCCTGCGACGCGTCCCGTACGAGAGCGCCCGGATTGGTTGTGCGAAGGCTTGTCTCCGCGTACGGCGTTGCGCGATCAGGGGGAAAGCGTGCGACGTACCAGAAGGTCGGCGTGCCCTGGTATTGGCTGGCCGATCCGCAGAATCGAACCATCACCACCCTGAGGCTCACGTCTGAGGGCTATGTCGTGGAGCGTATGGTCGGTGATGAAGGCTTGGTGGCCTTGCCGCCGTTCGAGGCCGCGGCGATCGACTTGGCGAGCGTTTTCCCACCGCACGAGGATTAGCCGCGCGCAGCAGGGCGGCTTACCCAAGCTCGTGCGCGAAAGTTTGCGGTGGCCCACTCGCTATCGCGCCACCCACCGAAAGCGGGAGCCCTACGGCGCGGGTAGCGAATGGAACAGCGGCAACCCCTCCGGCGCCGGGAAGAATGCCAGCGGCAGCCCACTACCGATGCTGGGGCTGGTGATCAGCACTTCCGGCACGACCGCGCCGCCCGTCCCGGTGCTCATGGTTAGTTGCTCCGGACTGAAGCGCCCGAAGCTGCCGCCGGCTACTCCGCCGGTCAGGTTCAGCCAGAGCCCGCCACCATCGTCGAACACCGGTAGGTCCGGCAAGGCGGTGATGCCGACCGCGAACGAAACGGCTGCTTGCACGCTCTGCGCGCCGCTGCTGCCCAAGCTGGCGACCGGCACTTGGAAGACCATGTTGACGCCCAGGTCGATGCCCCACAGGTTGCCGTCCGTGTCGAACGCGAATACCGCGGCTTGCAGCCCGAGATTCGCGTCCTCGGCCGACGTGACCGAGAGCTCGAGATCGGCCGGATCCCCATCGACGGTACCCAGCCGCGCAGCGTCGAAGCGCAGCAGCGTCGGGCCACCACCGATCCAGAGATTGCCGTCGCTGTCGAAGCCCAAGCCGTCCGGATTGGTCACGCCCGTGAACAGCGCGTCGGCGGCCTTGTCGTCGGACGTGGCGAGATCCGCTGCCGGAACGCGCAAGACCTCGTCGAGGCAGGGGCTGGTCAGCCACAGGTTTCCTTCGGCATCGAAGGCCAAATGAGCCAGGGCGACGCTGCAGGTTATTTCGGGCAAGTTGATCGAAATATCTGGCATGAGCTCAGCCGACTCGCCCAGCGACGCGGCGGGGAAGCGCACCACGTGGGGATCCGCCAGCGTCGGACCGAGCGCCCACAGGTTGCCGTCGCGATCGAATGCGACGGACTTGCTGCCGGGCCCGTTGATCGAGACCGTGGCGTCGGTGATACCGGTAGTGGCGATGGCGAAGGAGGAGTATCCCGCCAGCTCGTCATCCTGATCGGTCGGCATCCACAGCTTGTTGCTGCTCGGGATGGCCCCGTAACTGACCTCGATGGTCTGCGTTGCGCCGTCAGCTAGGCAAAAGTCGGTCGCGTCCACGCTGGGGTCGAAGACCGTGCGCACGATTGGGTCCGCATCGAACACCCGCGCCGCGCTCACGCTGTACGTACCGGCCGCGACGTCCATGATCGTGTCGCCGACCGTGAACCCCAGCTCGTTCGGACCCGTAACGAGCACGTCAGCCTCGACGCCATCGGGCAACCCCGTGATCTCGACGACCACGCTGCCGCTACCGTCTACCGAGCAACCGCCGGCCGCACCGGTCTCTTCGCCGCCGGCGCCACCGGGATCCGGATCGGGGCCGTGGCCTTCACCGCCCACCGCTTCTCCACCGTCGCCGCCGATACTCCCGGAGCCGTCACCGCTGCACGCCGCAACCACCAGAGACGAAAGACCCACGACAGAAGCGAGATAGCGCAAGCGCAGCATGGTCAGGTTTCCTCCAAAGCAAGCTTATAGCGGGGTCGGGGCCCCGCGATCCACGAAGTAGAGAGCCTACCCGGCAGAAGCAAGCTCGTCGGTTAGACGTCCGACCGCCGCGCCTTCTTCAATGGCGCCAAATGTCCCGCTGTTTCGTGACGGCGGGACCTCACCCGGCTGAACTGGGTCGCTGCGGCTTGATCCTCGTGGAAGTAACCTGGGTTCTGGAGTCCGTGTACGACTTCGAGCGTCCTGCGATCGCAACCGCGATCGAGATGCTGCTCGATCAAGAGCATCTCGTCCTGCAAGACCCTGACGTCGTTGCGGCCACGTTGACGCACTATCGCAGTGGGCTCGGCAGCGACTTCGCTGACTGCATGATTTTAGAGGTTGCCCGGGGCGCCGGACACCTCCCGCTCGCGACTTTCGATCGGAAGCTCGCGAAAGCAGGAGGGGCACAGCGCCTGCGCTGAGCACCGGTTTACCGCGGCGCGGGATGAAATGGTTAAGGCCCCTCTGCGACGTGACTGGGCGCGCCCTCCCTTACCGGCGCCACCGCACTATCCGCCACCGCGCCCCTGCCCGGCGTCCCGCCATTGGTCCCCACCTCGCGGGGCAACCAAAGAGAAAGCTACAGCGCGCGGGTTGTCCGCCGGTACGTCAGCGCAGCCGGGGGCCGCGTTCGCGCGTTGCCCCCCAGACCGAGACCACCCGCACCTGGTCGGCGAGTATGCGGTAGTAAACGTGGTGCCGTGTTCGTGGCATCAGCACGCGAAGATGCTCGCTACTCGCCATGGCCACATATGCGGTGCCGAGCTGCGGAGCCGTTCGTATCTGGTTGAGCACGACTCGAAGCTCGTCATCAAAGAGGAAACGGGCTGCTGGACGGTTCTTCCTCCACCAGCCGGCGCACCGTTCTGCTTCTCGCACAAAGCGAGGGGCGAGCACGAGTTTCACGGAATGGCTCGTAGTCTCGCCCAGAGCTCTTCCTCGCTCACCACTTGACCCGCATCAAGCTCGCGTTCAGCTTCTTCAATAGAGGCGTGCAGCTCCGCTCGTTCTTCGTCGTCCAGGTCGTCATTCGCATGGGTACCTTCGAGCTGCTCCGCGGGCACCACGTACAGCTCGGTGCCGTTCGGCAAATCCGTCGGTTCGTCGATCTGGATCCGACCGTTCTCTACTCGGATTTTGGGCACGTGCATGGCTCGTAGAGTACCGCGTTTTGCGCTTCTGCGCCGCTCCGTCGTCGGAGCAGTGACGCACAGTGGCCGCCAGTAGGGCGTGGCTGCCGGCGGCCGAGTCGCAAAATGTAGGGGCGGAGGGGCACAGCACCGGGCAGCGTGCCAGCCGCTCAGCGTGCCCCTTGGCGGTGCCGAAACCGCGCGCAGTGGGTGCGCCCCTGGTCGATACGAAATCAGCCGCAGGCCATCCTGGCTCATGCCTCGCCCCCAACCCCTTCCGCATCGTTAGGCTGCCGGCGCGTGCTCCACGGAAGCGGCGATCCATTCTGCGACCGCGGGACTACCCAGCGCGGGGATGCGCGCGCGTAGCTTGCGCTTGGTGCGCGCTTCGAGCTGTCTTGCTCGCTCACGTGAAACACCCAGGCTGCGCCCAATTTCGGCCAGCGACAGCTCTTCGGCAGGGTCGGCCATCAAGCGATGCTCGGCGATGTAGCGCTCGCGCGGATCCAGCTCCAGCATCGCGCGCTTCACCGCCGTCCTCATCCCGCCGTCGACCTGGTGCTCCAGCAGGCTGCGCTCCTGATCGTCAGGCGCTGGCAGCAAGTCGACCAGCCGCACCGGTGATTCGTCGAGCACCTTCACGTCCAGCGAAACGTCGCGCGCCTCGAGCCGGTGCACCATCGAGCGCAGCTCGTCCGGCGTGACACCGACGCGCTCGGCCACCATGCGATCAGCCGCTTCACCCTCGCCCATCAGGTTGACCGCGCGCACGCGCTCACGCCGCAGTCGAAAGAACAGCCGGGAGCGCAGCGGCCCCGAGCCACCCCCGACCATGCTCCACGACTTGATCACGTGATCCAAAATGTACGCCCGCACCCAATGCGCGGCGTAGGTGACGAAGCGGATGCCACGATCGGGCTCGAACTTGCCGAGCGCGTGCACGACTCCGAAGTTGCCCTCGGCGATCAGCTCGCTGACCGGCACGCCGTAGCGCCGGTACTTCATCGCCACGGCGACCACATGCCGCAGATTGGCTCGCGCCAGCGCGTCCCCGGCCGCACGGTCGCGATGCTCTCTCCAGCGTCGAGCGAGCGCCATCTCCTGCTCCCGTTCCAGCCGCGGGGCGCGCTTGGCTTCTGCGATGTAAAAGGTCACGTCATCGGTAGGGAAACTCATTGAAAACACCTGTGCTGCGGCCCCTCGCCGGAGCTTTCGGAACCATTGGCAAAGACCGTGCCCTTACCGGGCAGGGCCGTTCAACACGTCGTCGATTTTGCGGAGTGCCTCGTCCAGGGCGAGACGGATGGCGCGCATGGTCGCCGGTGACATCCGACCCCGGTGCGCGCCCTTGCGAAACGTCGTCATCAACCGGCCGACGCGCTTCATCAGCTCGGCGAAATCTTCCGCGTAGGACTCCCAGGGCTGATCCTCGGTGAATCGCGCATAAAACTCGTCGACAGTGCTGCGATTTTCCTGCAGCTCCGCCTTGCCGGTCTCGGTGATGGCGTAGACCTTGCGGCCTTCCTGCTCCACCACGCGCGCGTGCTCGAGCTCTTCGAGCATCTGGAGGGTGGGGTAGATGACGCCGGGGCTCGGGCGGTACGAGCCGCCTGCGCGCTGTTCGATGTGCTGAATGATCTCGTAGCCGTGGCGGGGTTGGTCCGCGATGGCCTCGAGCACCAGGTAGCGCACGCCTCCGCGTTCCGCGCGGGGCGGCGGCTCACCCATCGCGTCGGCCCACCAGGGGCGCCCGCCGCGCGCTCCACCGCCGAAACCCCGGCCACCGCCAGCCCCCCAGCGCGTGGTGAACCAGAGCCATTGATCCGGTCCACACCTTGGGTCTTGGTACATCCTCATTTCTCCAATTAAATCTTCTAGTTGCGGAATCATAGACCGCTTTCGATATGTCTCGCGATATGTCGTTAGATATAGCTATAGATATATCTAGCGCATCGTCAAGCTCCGGAGAATGAAGTTTTGTGAGCGCCTCCCGTGACTGGAAAAACTGGCCCGCTCGGTCGCGCAGAGCACGGCTTGGCAGTTCATCCCGTGCGCCGCGTCCTTCCGTCGACCGGACGGATGACACGCGCTCCATGGCGCCTGACGGACGCGTGTCCGCGACAGGTGTCCACTCGGAGGGCTGGTCGGGTGCCCCACTTACCCTACTTGGACGGCTTGAGCGGCTCCTTCGGCGGCCCGTCTTCACCCTTGAGCTTCCGGCCGGCTTTCTCGAGCGCTTCACCAGTCGCCTTCGCGGCCTTATCTGCGGCCTCTCCGGTCTTCTCCGCGGCGGTCTCGACCGCCTCCCCGGTCTTCTCGGCGGCCTTGTCGACCTTCTTGCCCGCGCGCTCCATCGGGCCTTCAGCGTCCTTGTTCTGGCGACAGGCCAAGGCGAGGGGAGCCATCAGGCAGAATAGCAGCAGGCGCTTCACCTCCTCAGCATAGAGAAGGCCCCTCGGATGCGCCAGCGGCGGCGCGCTGGCCCGGTCTTGAAGGAAACAGGGGCTCAGGGGTCAGCTGGGCTAGGCTGCTGGTGGGGTGAGCTGGACGTCGTAGCCGAGGTCAGTGAGGCGGCAAATTGGCCGAGACGTTACTTTTTGTTTGGCAGATGGCGCGCACACTCAGCCTTCGAGGCCCAACGCGAACGCCAATGCCGAGTCTAGAGCTTGCAACTTTGCTCCCGTAAGCGTGCCTGCGCGGCTAAGCAGGTCAATCTTGGGTAGCGTCACGAGCCAGTCGCAATTGACCACGCATGACCGTGGGAGGCCTTCGGCCCGCCCCACCTTGACCTCCACCGCGTAGCCCCGCACCGTCGTCGAGACTGCCGCGACTACGACGAGCGCGCGCACGGCATAAGCCTCCTGACGAGATACCAAGACGACTGGACGTCGCTTGTCGAGCTTGGCCCACCAAACCTCCCCCCGCCTCATCATTCCTTCCAGGGCAACGCCGCGATGGCACGGCGAGAGAGACGCCGCGCCTGCCGCTGCTCCACGAGCGTCTCGGGAATGCGCCTATACGCATCGACATAGCGCTGGGCCTCGTGTGCCAGCGCGTCGTGCCGGAGTAACTCCCGCAGAGCACGTCCGACCAGCGCGCTGCGGCTCTCACCGCTCCGTTTGCGCAGGCGCTCGGCGCGCACGAAAACATCGCGCTCCAGACTAACTGCTACCTTTGCTGCCGCGCGGCTCACGGTATGACTTTCTCATACCAGTACGATTCGGTCAAGCGCGGCCCGGCCGACGGCCGACCGTCGGAAGGATCAACTGTTTCACGACGTCGTGGCGGTCTTCACCGATGAAGCCAGCGGTGATACCGTCACCAGAAACCTACCTTCGTGCATATGGTGTCTCCAATCGCTTTGTCCCACCAGCCTCGGCGGCGGTTGTCCAATGCCATGACCCATCGGGCCGCGCTGACCTGCGCCTTGCTGAGCGTGGGCGTGGTCGGTTGCGACGGAAAGAACGGAGGCACCGGTGATGCCAGCGCCACTGGCGGCGGCGGCGCGCCGATGGGCTCCGAAGGAGGCAGCGGACAGGGCGGCGTGGCAGCTTCGGATGGCGCATCCGGGGCCACCGGCGGCCCGACGCCGCTAGGCTGCGAAGCGGTGCTCGGTGAGGCGGTCGACGTGACCAAGCTGCCGAGCTGTGAAGCGCTGGCCTTCGAGGGTTCGGGCGCCAGCGCCGGGGCGCTCGAGCTGCGGGGGCACCTGACGGACGCCGAGGGTCTTCCGATTGTGGGCGCGCGCGTCGGGCTCAGCGGTGACGCGAGCGCAGTGCGCTACAGCGATTTGACG
This sequence comes from Polyangiaceae bacterium, assembly GCA_035281385.1. Taxonomy (GTDB): domain Bacteria; phylum Myxococcota_A; class Polyangia; order Polyangiales; family Polyangiaceae; genus PMG-095. The sequence continues at coordinate 2,365 of DATEDZ010000177.1, read as the reverse complement.
GGTGGCTACGGCTTTCGGGTGGACGCCGGAGCTTACATGCTCGACGTGAGCGCCGAATGCGGGTTCGAGACGAGCTCGGTGGAGCTAGGTTCGCTGGACAGGGACACGCGCCAGGACTTCGTCGCGGTGGACGCGGGTTGTCTGGTCGCGCGGCTCGTCAATGCCACTGCCAGCGGCGTTCTGTTCAGTCTCCTGCAGGACGGCGTGCAGCTTGCCAGCTCGTCAGCCGTGACTCAAGAGCGCGGCAGCGTGGACGGCGCGCTCGCCCGGCTCCAGCAGATTGCGGAGGAGAGACCCATTTTTGTGTGCGAGCTGAGCATCGACGGCGGGCCCGCGATCGAGCGCCGCGCGGTAGTCGTTTCCCAAGGTCCGCTCGACAGTGAGGTCGACGTCTCTCAAGTCAATCTCACCACGGCGGTGGCAGTCGAAACTCAGGTGGTGCGTTTCGAAAGCATACTACCGCCCGCAGCCACGTGCGACACGGTGGAGCGCGTGCTCGCCGCGGCCCGGGCCTTCACGGCCGCGCAACTCCCGGAGCTCCGGAAGCAGACGCCATGACTCCACGATCCACTCCTCGAGATTGCCGAGCACGTCGTAGAGGCCCCAGCCGTTGAGAGCAGAAGCCTTCGCTACAGTCGGGCTCCACATCCGGATGAACGCAGCCCCGAGGCATCGAGCTCGAGAGGCGCACCGCCGTTTCCACACTGTGTCGCCGGAGGTGCGCCGCCGCGGCCCGAGCTCGCATCGGGCCCGCCCGGCTTCTCCACCACCGCCCGCTTTCCTGCCCGGTCTGCGGCCCGACGCTGACAGGCCTCGCACCATCGTCACCGCTCGCGCGGCTCTGCGCTTCTTACGCGTCAGATCGGGTAGCGTCGGGAGCTCCGCGGCGGCCTGGAGCGTCAGCATCTCTTCGAAGGTGAGAATGCCCATCGTCGAATCAATAAGAATGCCGCTCGAGGCTTTGGTGAAGCTGGGCGCCGGGTTGACGGTGCGTCGTGCCATTGGCGCTACTTGCTGCGGCCGTCGTAGGGCATGGTCGGTATGCTCGACGGATCCACGTCGTCCAGGCAGCGCATGTTGATGGCGCGCGTCTCGCTGCCGTCTCTGCCCTTGCCGGTGGCGAACGACTTGATACCGCAGGTCGAGCAGAACAGATGATCGATGATGTGGTTGTTGAAGCGGTAGCTGGTCAGTGCATCCGCACCGCAGAGCAGCTTGAACTGCTCGACTGGCACGAAGCGCAGCATCGTGCCGCTTCGCCCGCACATCGAACAGTTGCAAGTGATGGCGGGTTCGGAGGGATCCAGCGTGACCTCGAAACGAACCTTGCCGCAGTGACAGCCGCCCGCGTGAGTTTTGGTCTCACCCATGCCCGGGGAGGTTACCCGCCCCCGCGACAAGCAGCGCGAAAAATCGACTCGATCGGATTTTTGTTGCCGGGAAGAGGTAAAGTAACTTGAGCATGCGCCCTGTCACGTGGCAGTTGCTTGCCAGACTCTTGGCACGCTGTATTGGACCAACGCGGGGGGCGGCGCAGATGGCCCTGATGTCGAAGCGTTTGCCGGACGGCACCCTCCTGCCCACCGTACTCATGTCGTTAACTGCGGACAAGCCTACGCGCAAGTCATCCCTAGCGGCTGCGTTCTTGAACGCTTCGCAGCGGGCAGCGGTATTGCGGACTGCGCCGCAAAGGTCGATGCGTCGCCGATCATCTCAGTAGGCCGGGTCTATGTGCAGCTCTGTCATCCGGAAACCGCCGGTTGCGGCAGCGGAACCTGTCAGTCGGTCCAGGAGAATCCGACGCTTTCGGAGATTCTCCCGGCTGACTATTCCGCTTGCTTCTGACACGCGCGGGGGGCCCGGTGCGCTCGACCATCCTCACCGCAAGCTGCTCGAGGCGTCACTGCAGGACAGTGCCGGCGCCCACGGTGGGGGGACAGCCGCAGACGCCAGCGCGCAGACCTTGCCAGACCGATGCGATAGCCGCAAGCGCGTCGAGCAGGCATGGCAGTTGTACGGAGCTACGCGGCGGACAACCGCCGTTTTCCACATCGGCCCCTCACCCATATCGGCCCCTCACCCATCAGTCGAATGCCAGCACTTTCTGGGAGATGCCGTCGTTGGTGCCTGGCGCGCCGCCGGCGCCTTTGGCGTCCGCCTTGCCGCTACTGATGGTGATGTCGGCACTCCGCATCGGGGCGAGCGCGCCCTTTCAGATCGAGCAGTTACTCGACGCTGAAGCGGTGCACCATCACGTGCTTGTAGGTCTGACCGGGCTTCAGAATGACCTGATCCTTCCACGCGGGCACGTTGATGGCGTTGGGGTACTTCTGCGTCTCCAGGCACAGCCCGTTGTACTGGTAGT
>DATEDZ010000176.1:0-6047 GCA_035281385.1 Polyangiaceae bacterium | reverse complement strand
CCGCCTCTCTCATCCGATCGTGATCTGATCGTGCCAAGGTCGGGTGAGGGTGACCCAGCTCGCGCTTCGCGCTCGCGCTCAGTTTTCAGCCTTCGTGAGGAATGACAGCCGCTGGGAGGCTGGTTCTGACAACTGACAACTGACAACTCCCCTCACAGCTCGATCGCCGCGCTGCCCAGCTCGTGCTCACACGTGACGCACTTCGCTCAGGGAGGTGAGGCGCCTGCCACGAAGTGACCTTTCACCCAGCGACAGTCGCCGCCGCTCGTGTCCCAGCTTCCGTACACGAAGCGGTGCGGAACAAGCCAAACAACCGCCGCCTGCCCCTCGCCTTCTTCGATCACTTCACCCCCCTCGACCCGGCCGTCTAGTATCGCGGCGGCGGGGCGAAGCGGCTGTGGCGGCTTCCGGGGAAGGGCTCGGGCTCGCGCCCGTCGTAGTTGTCGTAGTTGGCGTAGTGCAGGGAGGACAGGTCGATACCGCGCGCGGTGAGCCCTTCGTAGTCGTCGTAGCGCAGCGTGAGCACGGCGCTGGGATGGGTCTTGGACCGGCGTTCGAAGGCCACCTCCACCACACTGCTGTCTTCGCGCTCGCCGTACTGAGTTCCGATATTGCTGGGACCGGCGGAGCTGCGACTCTTTCGCGGCGCCCTCGGCTCGCCCCCGAAGTCTTTACGTCCGGACGGCGCGGATTCGGCGCGCGGAGCCTCGGCCGGCGCCGGCGCCGGCGCCTCTGCGCGCTTACCAGCCGGGGCACCATCGCCACCGCGCGAGTGCTCGGAGCGGTATTCGTAGTCGAGGTCGTAGCGGTCATCGCGGGAATACGGACGCGGGCGCGGCCGCACCGGCGCGGGCGGCCGTGGCTTTTCCGGGAAGATGGCGACGCCGATCACGCCCACGTTCTCGGGCGTGCCGCGCCGCGACGAGTAGCTGTCGCTGCGGTCGGTGAACCGAAACGCTGCCACCTCGTCCAGGCTGCGCCGGAAGCCCTCGAGCACCAGCGAGCCCCACGGCTCGATCAGGTAGCCGCGTTGGCTCACGTAGTCGCCGACCTGCCCGCTCACCGCGTCGCGCCCGTCGACCGTCACTACCACCTCCACGCGTTCGCCCGTCGGGTTGCTGACTCGAACGTTGTAACGGTCACCCGGCTCGCCGAGCACGTAGCTCAGTCCGCTGTGTCGAAATGTGGGTAGCTCTCCTCCGCCGGGAGTTTCGAGCGATACGCGATACGGAGGCGGCGACGGCGGCACCACCCGGCGCCGCCACGGGCTCTCGGCGCTGCACACCGAAGCCACACCCACGACCCCCAACAAGGCGAAACCGGACAAGAGTGCGAGGCGGCGCGAGGTGAGCTTCGGCGAAGGCATCCACCTTCTGACGCGCCACCCGGCGCTTCGATCTGGACAAATGATCCAGCCCGGAAATCGCGAATTAATCAGGGTTTTCCAGTACTTGGAATGGGCCTCATTCCTTGAACAGCGCCAGCAGCGCCAGGACCAGGAAACCGAGCCCGATGCACGCCGCCGCCAGCACCACCCGACCCCGGCTCGCGGGAACGATGCTGGGCGCGGCGTCGTCGTCCACGCCCGCCCGGCTCAGGTGCTGGCCGATCTCGGCGTCCGCGTCCCTGACTCGCTTGACGAAGAGCAATAGCGTGAAGAGCAGCGCCATTGCGGCGTAGCCGACCGTGACCAGGCGAACGCGTCGCTCGCGCTTGGCTTCGCGGAGCGCGGCGGCCGGCGCGCCATCGAGCAGCAGCAGCTCCCGCGCATCGAAGGTGCGAGGCGCGAGCTCGTCCGTGGGAGTCGTGGGCCAACCCACTGCCGACGGGCTGGCGAGATCCGCCTGGCTCGAGGCCACGACCCAGAGCGGCTGGGCGGTGAGCGCGGCAGGCCAGGGAAGCTCTGCCACTAGGCGCCCGTCCGGCGCCGGCGTCATTGGGACTCGTAGCCCCAGGTAGCGACGGCTCTCGTCGAAGAAGCCCAGGTACGCGAGAGTGGCGGCTCCGCCGCTCTCGATTGACAACGCCTCGCCACGTCGCGTGACGCGAATCGCGCCCTGCACCACGTTCAGCCGTGCTGCCAGCGTGCCGGCACCGATGCCTTCGGCGACCGCATCGAGCGCGACGCGAACCGTGGCGGCATTGGGTCGCAGCTTCAGGCGCGCAAGCCCGGCGGCATCGGTCCGGACCTGAGTCTCGGCCGGCTCCGCGCCCTCGAGCTTGATCCCGATGCGCGCATCAATGACCGGGCCCCCCGCACGCTCGGCCCGAATCAGCAGCTCGTCGTCCAGAGCGCCTTGTGCGGTCACCAGCACGCCGTGCGCTGGCGCCACCGACAGCTCCAGCTCACCGGTGTAGCGACCGCGCTGAAAGCCACCCCGACGACTCGCTTTGGCTCGGAAGGCTTCACGGCTACCGAGCACGAGCCCCTTGGCAAGCGGCGCCGCGACCTCCGAAGCGTAGTCCACCCACAGCTCCAGGGCTGACTCGCGTGGTCGCGGCAGGCGCAGCGCAATCTCGGTTATGCCGAGCGAATCGGTTTTGGCCCGCGCCGTGGCAACGCGCTGGCCACCTTCGATCGCCACCACGCTGAGCGCGGCACCCGGCACCGGCACTTCCGCGATGCGATCGCGCTCACCGACTTCGATGCGCAGGCTCAGCTCGGTCAGGCCCTGGGTAGGGCCGCCGTAGACGCGTGCGCTGCGGAACGGTCGTGCCCCCCCCGAAACCACGCCCAGCAGCACGATAAGCACGGCCGACAGCGGCACCGCAAACAGCAGGAATCGTCCCCGGGACCACGAGGGCACGTGGATAGGGTGTCACGTCGGGGCAGCCTCGCCTAGCCGCGGGTTTGCCACCTCCCACTGGGTTGATTTAGGCTGCGCCGCCCCCCATGGCCGAGACCAAAAAGAAGAAGAAGCAAAAGCGTGAACGCAAGGAGCGACGCTTCACACCGGAGCAAACCTACTCGTCTGGAGCAGCCGTTGGCGTGGGCATGCTGGGCGCGCTGGCCGCGGGCGCAGGCGTCTGGGGTCAGTGGATCAGCGAGACTCCGCCTAGCTACGCTCCGTACTTGTTCGGCGGTGGAGCCATCGCGCTCGGTGCGGCCCTGTGGTTCGGCGACGCGGGCGCGGTGCCGGTGCGCATCGGCGATGCCGGCGTGGCGCTGGAGCGAGGCACCGAGCTGACGCGGCTGGCTTGGTGTGACCTGGAAACGGTCCAGGTCGCAAACAAGCAGCTCGTGCTGCGCGGCGACAAGACGACGTTCAACATTCCCATCGCGGCCCACCCCAAGGCCGTCGCCTGGATCCTCGCCGAGGGTACCAAGCGCGTGCCCGAGGTGATGAACGTGAAGAAGAGCGAGCTCGTCGGCTTGCCCGAGCCCAAGGATTTGGATGGGGAGCTGGTGCCGCTGGAAGGCGTGCAGGTCGCGGGGCGCCACTGCGCAGCCAGCGACAAGCCCATCGCCTTCGAGCGCGACGCGCGCCTCTGCCCCAACTGCGCCGAGGTCTACTTGAAGGATCAAGTGCCCAAGAAGTGCGTCACGTGTGAGCACGAGCTGGGTAGCGCGGCGATCGAGCTTTAGGAGTGGTTAGTGGTTAGTGGTCAGCTGCGAAAGCGAGCCTTCCACTGGCTGCTTTCTGACGCTGGCTGAAGGATCGCGAGCGCGAAGCGCGAGCTTGATCCACCTCAACGACCTTGGCACAGTCAGATCACGATCCGCGATCGAGAGAAGGCCCGCAACAACTCGGCGAGGCCGGGCGCCTATCGCGTCTCAGGTCGCAAAGGACGCAGGGCACACTACGCGAAGTGTGGAGGAGACAAAGATCATTCGAGGACCAGGTCCTCGAATGATCTAATAAACAGCTTCTGGTGGCTGAAGGAGAAGCCGGAGATGCCGGTGATTGAGGTGAAGCGGGTGCCGGGAGGGTAGCGCGCAAAGACGCGCCGAAGCGAAACGCGCCCCTGGCTGCAAGGCTGTGTCGGAGGTTCAAAATCGGTGGGGGCGATAGACCCGCTGTATACCGGCGTTTTACGGACTTCGAGAGGGACCTAACCGGCTAGCGCGACCGCGTGACTTTCTTCAGCCCGGCCGCGGATGGACCTCGCGCTTTGGCGGCGGTTACTCCGCTCACCGCTGGGACCGCTGCAACCGGAGGACGTCGACCGCCATAAGACGGTAAGCGATCTGTTCGCCAAATCTTGGCGGCTGTTCGCGAGTGACCTGCTCAACGAGCGATCATCTCGGGAGTACAACAGCCTCAAACATTCGTTTCGGGTGCAACCAGGGTCCGTGATGATAGACATCTCCCACGAGGGGAAGTCCCTGCTGCGAAGCGACAGCGCGTTCGCGCATTCATTTCCGTACGTCAAGCGCACCAAAGAGCGTAAGAGCCACTACAACGTCAGCCACGCGACGCGTGTCCTGGAGCCGGTTTTCCACACGGCTGCCCTGAGCATCATCGCCATTTCAATCAGCAACGCCATCGCATTTGCTCGAAGGCACTGCGGCGATCCGGCGCCGGACATCGTGGTGCGCTACCCGGAACATCTCGAGCTCTTCGACGAGTTATGGAAGCCTCGCATTCCACACGGAGGCGCTTGTCGTTGGTGACGCAGGTCCACGACTCCTCCTCGGCGATCAAGAGGCACAGCCAGTCTTCAAACCGGAGTGGGCTGCGCACCGAGGCCGACGCCGCGCTGCTGAGCATCGGAAACTCGGGGGTCAACACGTTGATGCCGAGAGACTCCGCGCCAGCTCTGTCGAGCTCTTTCACCTCCGCGAGGACCGGTTCGGCCACGTGCACCGTGCCCACGTGCTGCGTGACGAGCGCGAGCACCGATCGATCTGTCTTGCAGAAGTCGATCAGCACGTTCGCATCGATGATCAAGAACTCGATCGCCACCCCCAACCTCCAAGCTATTCAACCCAAGAGTTTGCGAGCTCCCGCATCTCGTCCATTTCGAGATCCAGCATCTCGCCAGCCTTCCCAAGCGTGATGGAATCACCCTCCAACGCGCGCCGCACCAGCCGAGCCAACCGGTCTTGCATGAAGTCGTGGCGGTCAAGGCGCTCGGGTTCCTCGGCACCCCTCTCGGCTGGCCTCCGAAAAAATGCGTCAGGGGGCAGCCCGTCGGGCTCCACCGTTCCCGGCAACGAACGACCAGCGTTCTTGCGCTTGTACTCGGCGTTGAACTGAATCCAGATGTTCCTTCGTTGCTCCTGCGGCAGCTGACTTGCCACGCGGTACAACACCGAGCGATAGCTAACGCGGAAGATCCGCTTCAACTTGAAGATGCGGTCGTACCACGACAGACCCCATGCTTCTTCCAGCTCCTTCTTGAACGCAGACTCGGGAACAAGGAAATGAGAGGCAAACACATCCGCCTCCTTCTCCTCGTTGTCGTTCTCGTCGGTCTTGCGGACGTCGTAGGCGTCGAGGTGCAGGAGCAGGTGGCCGAGCTCATGCGCGGCGGTGAAGATCCAGCGCTCGACCGAGATTCGGTCCCAGGTATTGACGGCAACGGCTGGTCCGCCATCCTCGTCGCCTACCGATAAACCGAAGAAGCCGTCGGTCGCCACGGCTGGCGTGAGGACCTTGACGCCGTGGTCCTCGAGCAGCCCGCAGATGTCGCGGATGGAGTCTTGCTCCCTCAGCCCGAACGCCTCCCGCGCGCGCCGCGCAGCTTCGAGCGCTCTCGCTTCACCTTTCAATCCGCCGATGCCCTTCCGTACCTTGGCGAAGGCCGGGCGGTTCTTCTCCCCCAGCAACTCCTCCAGCTGCTCGTAGTGGTCCAGCTGCCGCGCCACCGTCGCCAGAACCTCTTCTCGACTGTGGAGCTTCCTTTGCGCACGGAAGCGCACGCGCTTGAGGGGTCGCACCGGCACGAGTAGCTGCTCGACTGGGACATCGAGAGCGCGCGCGATGGCATTCACCGTTGCGGCTTTGGGCTCGCCCTCACCGTCTTCGACATTGCGGTAGCCGACCCGAGAGAGGCCCGCGCGCTCCGCCACGTCGATTTGGCTTAGCTTCCGCGCAGTCCTT
>DATEDZ010000175.1:0-5609 GCA_035281385.1 Polyangiaceae bacterium | reverse complement strand
GCTGGCGCGCGAGCGAGCGCGCGAGCAGGAGCCGATCCGCGGCCTTGCGAGCAAGCCCCTCACCTTGCCCCCCCCGCCCATCGAACGCCTGCGCCGCCGCGCCGAAAAGAAGCGCAAAAAACGGCGCCGGGATGATTGAGCTCGCACCTCGGTGACCCAACCGCCTTGCGACTTCCTCGATAGAACCACGGCTTTTGCACCCGGCCTCGCCGGGTTCGCGTAAGGCTACCTCTCAATCCCGATCGTGATCTTTTCTTCCAAGGTCGGTTGAGCACCTCGCAGCTCGCGCGGGCGAGCCGCGCTCGCACTACTCTGGCGTGGTGGCGGAGCTGGCGAACGACTCGTCGGACACTTCGCGCTCGCTGGCGGTGGTGAAGAGTTTGGTTAAGCGCTTGGCGAAGGCGGTGGGGTCGTCGAGGGGGCTACCCTCGGCGAGCAGGGCTTGGTCGTAGATCAGGTGCATCCATTCCTGCAGCTGCTCCGAGCCCGGAGCCTGCTGCTCGAGTCGCTGCAGGTTCTGGAGCAAGGGATGCTCGAGGTTGAGCTCGAGGATGCGCTGAGACTTCGGCACCTTCTGACCCTGGGCGCGAATCAGGCGCTCGATCTGTGGTGGTAAGCCGCCTTGGGGTACGATCAGGCAGGCCGGGGAGTCGAGCAGGCGCGTGGACGCTTTGACCTGCGACACCTGCTCCGAGAGCACGCGCGAAAAACGCTCCAGCAGCGCCGACTGCTGCTGCGTCGGCTCGGGATCGGGCTTCTTCTCCTCGCCTTCCTCGAGCTCGAGATCCGGGGCGGCCACCGAAACGATGGGCTTGCCGCCGTACTCGGTCAGCGCCGACACCGCGAAGGGGTCGACCGCATCGCTCATCAGGAGCACGTCGTACCCCTTCTGCCGCGCGCGCTCGAGGTGGGGACTCTGGCTCGCGACGGCTTTCGAGGGCGCGGTGACGTAGTAGATGGCCGGTTGATTGGCGGGCGCGGCCTTCAGGTAGTCGTCGAGGCTGATCAGCTTGCCCGAAGCCGCACTTTCGTAGCGCAGTAGCTTGTGTAGCTTCTCACCGGTCTCGGGATCGTAGTGCAGACCCTCCTTCAAGACCGGACCGAAAGCGACCCAGAACTTCTCGTACTCGGTCGGCTTGTCCTTGGCGATATCGGCCAGCAGTTCCAAGATCTGATTTTGGACCTGCTTGCGGATCACCCGAACCAGCTTCGAATCCTGCAGTACCTCGCGCGAGACGTTGAGCGGCAGATCCTCGGAGTCGACTACACCGCGCACGAAGCGCAGCCACTTCGGCAATAGCTCTTCGCAGCTTTCCATGACCAGCACGCGGCGCACGTGCAGGCGCACGCCGTGCTTGGCGTCCGGCTCGAACAAGTCGAGCGGCGCGCGACCTGGTACATAGACGATACCGGCAAAGAGCTGCGTGCCCTCGATGTGGAAATGGCGATGGCCAAGCGGAGCCGCGTAGTCGTGGGTCAGATGCTTGTACAGCTCGTCGTATTGCTCGGCCGTCACCTCTTTTGGCGGGCGCTGCCAGAGCGCGGTGCCGCGATTGATGGCATCGAACTCGTCCTTCGTGCCGGTCTTGAGCAGCTCGATCGGGTAGGAAAGGTAGTTGGAATAGCGCTCGACCAGCTGCCGCAGCCGGTAGGGGTCGAGGTACTCGAGCGCGTCCTTCTTCAGATGCAGGACGATGCTGGTACCGGCGTCGGCGCGCTCTGCTTGGTCGATCGTGAAGCCGCCTTCACCGCTCGACTCCCAGCGGAAGGCCACGTCACTACCGGCGGCACGGCTCACCACCTCCACGCGCTCAGCAACCAGGAACGAGCTGTAGAAACCGACGCCAAATTGTCCGATCAACTGCGGCAGCGCCTCGGCGCTCTGGCCGTCGAGCTTCTTCAAGAATTCACGCGAGCCCGACCAGGCGATGGTGCCAAGGCTCTGCTTCAGCTCCTCCTCCCCCATCCCGATACCGTTGTCCCAGATCGTGAGCGTGCCTTGTTCCTTATTCGGGATGAGGCGCACCTTCAAACTTTCACCGTCAGCGAGCAGCCCGGGCGTTTGCAGCGCGGAGAAGCGGCGCTTGTCGAGCGCGTCCGAAGCGTTGGAGGTAAGCTCGCGCAGGAAGATCTCCTGGTTGCTGTAGAGCGAATGGATGACCAGGCGCAGGACCTGGCTGACTTCAGCCTGAAAGGAATGACTCACGGCGCTCATGGATGGCTCCTGGGCGCGTAGATTTTACACGCGTGGCGAAGTGTCAAGGCCCTTGGCGATCGGGCACGGGCACAGGCACGTTTACGGGCACGGGAGCGTAGGGATCGGTGGGAGTCGCGGGGTTTCCCCCCCGCGACGGCACCTACTCGGCGCTCGGCAGGAGGTCGATGGGATTCGACGGGGCACCGCTATGGAGGGCCCCGTCGCCGACCCAGAACAAGAAGCGATTGCCGCAGGCTTCGTCGAGCAAACCGTCGAAGCGAATCCCCACGCCCGGATCGACCTGCACCGTGAACCCGTCGAAGTCGCTGCCCGTGACCGCCTCCAAGTGCACGCTGTTACCCTCGGTGATCGAAACCGAATCGGACCCTTCCAGATCCACCGCGGAAAGCGCGAGCACGGGCGCGTCGTCGTGCGGCGTCACCAGGATGTCCCAGAGGCAGCTGCCGCTCTCTTCGAAGTCGCAGCTGGTGGTCACGCGGTACAGGCCGCCGGATTCGTACTCGACGAAGGCGCCCGCACCCGCACCCGGAACCACCTCGAGCGCCTGATCCGCATCGATGATGGCCTCCTCCGGGTCTCCGCAGAAGGCCGGGCTCAGCGAGCCGTCATCGTAGTACGGGTCGCTGTGCGAATGACCGTGGCCGTAGCCGCAGGCGAGCAGCGGCAAGGGGCCCAGAAGCAGAAGCGACCAGCGCGACGGACTGTGGGGCTGCATACGGGTCAGTCTCATCAGGACGGCTCTCAAGGAAACTACGGACGCCGACGAGCGCGAACCGGGGTGCTGGACGGCGTGAACGGGCGGGCGTTGGACCGGGGGCGGACTGGCGCAACGCTGCGTGGCTCCGCACTGCGCGCCCGCTGCGTCGATCGCACACGCTCCGGCGAGCTGTAGCGGACACGTTCTGGGGAGCTGGAACGCGCGCGATCCGCCGCGCTGGGGCTGCGATCCGGGCTGGGTGCGCGTGCGCTTTTGGTACCGCTGCTGGGAGTGCTGCGACGGACCTCGGTCGTGGCGGGGCGCCGCACCTCGGACGGCAAACGCTGCGCCGAAACGTCACGCGCGCTGCTGAGGCGCCGGGTGCCCGACAGACGCATGGCGTTTGCCGGCGGTGTCGCGCGCTGCGCCGGAACGACCGAAGGCGGTACACGCGCCGCCGACAGGCGTGGACCACGAGGCGCCGCGGTGGGCGGCGGTGCTGCCGGGCGAGCACTGGGAGAAGCGGCCACCCTGGGCCTGGCGGGCGCGTGGTAGGGCGTCGGGTGCACGCGCGTGCCCGAAGCGATGCGGCGTACCAGGTGGCGGTCGTGCACGATGTGGTGGTGCACGTGATGGGCGAAAATGAAATGGCTGTGGCAGAATACGTACGCCGCGGGCGGCGCATACCAGAGGCCGACCGCGACGCCGTCCACCCAAACCCAGCTCGGGGGCATCGGCGCCCAGCCCACGTACGCGTAACCGGCGGTCGGCACGCGCCAGACCACCCAAGCGTTGGCGTAAGTGCGGCCTGGCACCCAGGACCAACCGTAACCCGAGATCCAAACCCACCGCCCGTAGTGGAAGACAGCCCAGCCGAATGGGTAGTCGCTCACCCAGATCCAGTCGTCGTCCGCGGTGAGCGCCCAGTGCCCGCGCGACACATACGGCGCGAAGCCCGTCCCGACCACGTGAGCATGCGGGACCCAGACGGTGCCGTAAGTGGGGTCGCTCACCCAGTTGCCATAGGGGTCTAGCGTGGGGCGGAAGGTGGTAAGAGCGCTCGGATCGTTATCCGCCACCGCCTCCGGTGCAGGTGTTGAGGCCGAATCACCCTCGGGGGCCGCGTAGTACGGCTCGGGCACGCCGGCGTCGGGTGACGGCTCGAACCAGCCGCCCTCGTCGGCCGGAACGGGGTCCGCAACCTCAGCGGCCGCGGGGGACGCCAGCAACGCCAAAGACAGAGACAACACGCCACACCGCGCGCGGCGCGTCAGCACGGACAAGCCTGAAAAACCGCCAAGACCAGGCACTGCCGAAAGCATGGTACCGGGCGGCGGGGCGGGCAAGACGCGCTGGGTCACGGGATCCTCGCAGTTAGACGCATCTGAGCCTGATCGGCTTCAGCGTGGGTCAGTTGCGTCGAGCACAAAACGACGAACCAGGCCCGAAAGTCCCTACGCCTCGAAACATGCCAACACTGCTCTGAAACATGTCGACACCGAAAAAAGCGACGTAGACTGCACCGATGCTGGATTTCGAGCTCGCGCGGCAGCGCATCCTCGAGCAGGTAACGCCGCTCCCCGCCGAGCTCATTCCCATTCACGACGCAGATGGTCGAGTTCTGGCAGCGGACCTGGTTTCGCCGATCGACCTGCCCAGCTTCGACTACAGCGCGATGGATGGCTACGCGGTGGCGGCCGGGGATTTGGCCGGCAAGGGTCCCTGGCGGCTGACGGTCAGCATCGAGCAGCGCGCGGGCGCGACGCCGCTCGAGCTTGCGTCGTGCGCGACGGCGCGAATCTTCACCGGCGCTCCACTGCCGCGCGGCGCCGACAGCGTGGTGATGCAAGAAGACGTTTCGCGCGAAGGTGACCGTGTGGTGTTTCGTCAAGCGCCGCGGCGCGGCAGTCACGTGCGGCGGCAGGGCGAGGACTTGGCGCGCGGCGCGGTCGCGATCGCGCGGGGCACCCGTCTCAATCCATTTCGGCTGGGCCTGCTTGCGGCGCTCGACCAGAGCCGGGTTCGAGTCTTCCAGCGTCCGAAGGTCGCGCTGGTTTGTACCGGAGACGAGCTGCGCGATGCTGGCTCGGAGGCGCGGGCTGGATCGATTCCGGATTCGAACGGGCCGAGCCTGACGGCGCTGGCGCGACGAGCGGGAGCGGAGATGGTGCACGTGTCGAGGACCGGCGACGACCTCGAGCAAACTCGCGCGGCGCTCAGGGCAGCGCTCTCGAAGAGCGATGTGCTGCTCACGGTCGGCGGGGTCAGCGTCGGCGATCACGACGTGGTCAAGCAAGCGCTCGAGGCCGAAGGTGCTCACTTGGACTTCTGGAAGGTGAAGATCAAGCCGGGCAAGCCGCTGGCATTCGGGCGCCACGGCACCAGCTTCGTTTTGGGATTACCGGGTAATCCGGTGTCGGCGCAGCTCACGCTCGCTCTCTTCGGGCTGCCGCTGCTGCGGGCGCTGCAGGGCGACCTGCACCCGCTCCCTGCGACGACGCGCGTCCGCCTGGCAAGCGCGATCGAACAGAAGCCGGGCAGGCTGGGCTTTTATCGCGCGCGACTCGAGGGCGACCTGGCGCACGTGCACGACAATCAGGCTTCGGGCGCGCCCACCAGCATGGCCTTCGCGGATGCGCTGGTGCTGGTGCCGGAGGATTCCGAAGGGCTGGCCGCAGGCGCTGAAGCGATGGC